>JAKAYU010000084.1 GCA_021809525.1 Pseudomonadota bacterium
CCTGCGTACTCGAGCCGAACGGCAGTCGTTCCGCCTGGCGCAAGCTCCTGATGATGCGTGGGGAGGCGGGCGGCGCTGGGCATCAGCGCCGAGCAGCGTGCCGGAGCCTGCACGACCTGCGCGATCAGCCCATCGGCATCCGCGTTCCGCCAGCGGCAGTGGACACGCCGCGGCCCGTTGCAAGCTTTCGATTGACACGGGCGGCTCTTGGTGTTGTTCGCGCCGAGACAACGATTCTTTCAGATGCCACGGCGAGTTCTGCAAGGGACAGGCAACGACGCGCTGGTGCATTGCGCAGGCAACTGCATCTATCGGAGGGAGGCGGATCGATTACTCGAAATCTCTTGGGCTGTAGGTGGCAGACGGGCGATGCGGCGCGCACCCGCGCCGGGCCGAGAATTGAGCGCAACTGGCTCGCCGCCCGACTCCTCGAGCTGGGCGGAACGCGGCCGCAGAGCGCGAAGCAATGATCCGAAGTTCCCGGCCATCTCCGGACTAACCGCGCCACGATTGCGCAAAAGTCCGCTATTTGCGGCATGCATGTGCATGCGGACAGCAATCCCCTGATCGCATCAGGGCGGCGGGGATAGTATTCGGCCCAACGGTAGCAGGCACACCGGAGCATCGATACTGACAGCCAAGCCTGTAGAGGCGCCTCCAAAAGTGGATCCGCGCCCGATTCCAGTGAACGCGCGGATCCTGAGGAATGCGTAGGCGTCAAGACCGAACCCATAGGCCATCCCCTTCATGACATTGCGCTTGCTGTTGACGCCTTGGAGCACGCTGGGGTGCAGAGGGCGGCGGCAATGCGCCAGCAGTCCCGGGCGGCAGGCGGGCAATGTCCGTGCAAAATCGTCCACGGCTTCAAGTCGCAGCTGAGTGGGCTGAAACTCGTGGAATTTCCCATGACGATGCACGTTGTCTCAGCGGTAATCGACCCGCAGGGTTTGCCGCTTCGCCGATGGTGCGCTGCAAGTCTCCCGCAGGAGCGCGGGGATTTCGCGTGTGGAAAGGCACGCTCTTGCGCAGCCACCGAGCCGGTAGTACCGTGTTTCCCGAGGCCCCCGGGCCCGCCGGATAGGCGAGGGGGCCTAAGCGAATGGCATCAGGAGAACGCACTCATGCGATCGAATAGTGTTTCGAAAGTGGCCCTTCTCGCCGCCGCTGTCGTGCTTGCCGCGCTGCCTGCTTTGGCGGTGGCGCAGGAGAATGTTCAGGCCGTGTGGGTTCCTCGCCATGTGACTTTCATCTATCAGGGCTTTACGACCCACTACTCCTGTGATGGGCTGCAGGACAAGGTGCGCGAGATGCTCTCGAAGCTGGGGCCCCGCGATTTGAAGGTGTTTTCCGACGGGTGCAGCAGGCTGGTCGGTGTGGAACCCTCCCCAGGAGTGAGGGTGACGATGCAGGTCCTCGTTCCGGCCGCCTCCGCGCAGGGCAGGAAGGCGGGGGGTCCGGCAATTTCGGCGCATTGGCAGAACGTCCAAATCATGGCGGCGAACTCCAGCTTCGAAGAGCAGGGCAACTGCGAGCTGATCCAGCAGTTCAAGGAGAGGTTCCTGCCGTTGTTCACCACGCGCCACATCCACTATCAGGCAAACTGCATTCCCCATCAGCTCACTCTCGGCACTCACTTGAGCGTCGAGGTGCTGATGCCCGTACCAGAGCGTGCGCACCCCCGTTGAGCACGTCCCGTTGTTGCAGAGTCTAATAAGCTGAATCTATTGAATCTCAAGTGCGATGTGCCGGGAGACCGGCAATGGACTTCACCCGGTTTCGTATGTACCTGAGAGTGTGAATCCGGGGTCTTTGCCACGGTCGACCCCGCACGCTACGCCCATGTACGAGCCGGCGCACGTTGGGCTTTGCCGGTTCCGGCAGCTGTGGGTCGTAGCCTGTTCGGGATACAAGAGGGACGCCCGGCGGTTGCCCATTACGATCCCTATTCGCATGGCTTCTTTTTGAAAGAGTTGTATGAGCCGTCCGCTGGCGGTCACATCACGTCTGTCACGGCCCAGAATACGTCCGACGAGAGGGCGGTGCGCCAGGCGATCGGCGCCGCCGTGCGAAGCGTGATCCTCTGGCGCGTGTGTACGAGGATCAAGGCGACATCGGCTGGGAGAAGTGACCCTGTGCGTTTAAGCGGCGCGGTACGACTCCGATGACAAGGAAACGCGCGCCAAGGTGAATTTTCCCATCGAGTTCGGGATGTTCGCGAAGGAGCAGGATGGCAAACGGCCGGCGGAGAAGTCGCTGTTCCTTGCGAAGTATCCGGTCGAGGACGGCGACTGCACCATTTCTGTCACAGTCTTTCGCGGGCGGGCATCGGCGCTGCGCCCCGTGCGTTGCGGGAATATTGTGACAGGGACATGAATGTCTGCCTGGCAAACAGGGCGGGCCGAGCTGACCGGCTGAGAGTCTGGGCGTGTGAAAAGAGGCCCGCGAGAGCGGTCGCCGTCTGGCTTGTGGTGCCCATTTGCTAGGCTCATCGTGGTCGCGGTGGCACCGGGTCTGCCCCTGGGGGCGCAACGCTGCGCTCGTGGGCGAGCGGCGCGGTGATTATGAACCCGCGGCGCGAATGTTGCGGTTGCTTGCTGAGGTGAGGAGAGGATAAGGAATGGATCAGAAAGAAGTCAGCACCGGGGAGGCGGGCGCGTACGCCGCACTCATTCCGGCAGCCGGGGGAGTCAGCAAGGTCGCGGCGGTGACTGTCGCGTTCTGGGTTCTGAAGGTCATCTTTACGACGGTCGGGGACGTATCGGGCGATGCGCTTTCCATTTCACTGGGCTTGGGTTATATGCTCGCGCTGCTCGTCGCCCTTGCGGTATTCGTGCCGCTGCTCATCTCCCAGCTGCGCGCGCGGCGGTTCGTTCCGTGGCTCTACTGGGCGCTGATCCTCAGCTCCGCGACGGTCGGAGCGGAAATCTCCGACGGCATGGACCGCGCGCTGCGGTGGGGAAATCCCGCAGGAACGGCCGTGCTGCTGCTGTGTCTGCTCGTAACGCTCGCCGTGTGGTTCCGTCGCCGTGGTGCGATCGGCGTGTGTCCCATCGGTGACCGGCGGGATGAGTGCTATTACTGGCTGGCGGCCGTTTTCGCCAACAGCTCCGGCTCCGCATTGGGCGATCTGATCGAGGATAAGCTTAGGGTCGGGGTGCTCGGCGGCACGGCGGTGTACGCCGGCATTGCAGCGTTGCTGCTGATCCTGCATTACACGAGGCGCTCGGGCAAAGGACTGCTGTTCTGGAGCGCCTTCGTGGTGACACGGATCCCCTTCTGAGGAGGCATTCACTGATGCGCTTGCGCGGCGCAACAACATCACGTGGTTCGTGCGCTGCCACGCACCCGCAGCCGCAGCTGCGTCACGGTCAGGAGGCATTACGATGATGAGCAGCGAGGGAGGAATTGGGCGTGAATGTGTCGATCAGGAGAAGGAGCGTAGCCCGCCGGCGGTCATGACCGGCACTGGGCCAGCTCAATCGCCTCTTGAGCTGCCGTGACCGCCAAGCGGGCTCGGTCGGATGCCTCTCGAGGATGCCCAATGCAAGGCTCGTCACGCCGAAACCGTGGCCGGTGAGTAGGCGGCCGCCGAGCAGGCATGCTCGCTAGCCGGTAGCGCGTAGCGACTCCTCCGCGTCCGACAGGTCGGATCCAAGCGGGGGCGCAGACTCAACGTTGGAGCGGACGCGGCGAATCGTGGCGGGCGTGCTCGAGCGCACGGTGCGCAGGAAGGTCGGATCAAGCAATAGCCGCACCGGATCGGGCGCCAAGTCGGACCATTCCAGTCCCGTACCGTTGGGTGTCTTGCGGGTCACGTGCGCCGTGACGCGCCCGAGCGTGCGCCCCAGGGAGTCGGTCTGGAGGATCTTAAGTTCGATCCGCATCCCGAGCGGACCGGACCACGCGGTGCGCACGAGCGCGCCACTGATACTGACGTTTTCCAGAAGCCCGGGCACGGCCTCGCTGCCGTCGACGCCAAGTCGCACTGGCACCTGTACTGTGACTCGTCGGCCCCAACGATGTTCCACGACGCCCCGCCTCGCCCCCATCCGGGTTCACGTGATCAGCGGCCGAGGATGAGCGGTCCGGCATCCGACCGGCAATACGCACTTGCCGCCAGCCGAATGCACCCAGTCGGACCCATCGCGCGCGCAGCGGCGGCTCATGCTAGGGGGGGCTTTCCCGGGGCGGCGTACGCATTCACCACGACAAGGCTTCGTTGTTGCGTTCTTGGTTGAGTTGCGGTGATGCGATATACGTTGTTCCGAAATCGAGGCGGGCGAGAGCCGCGCATCCGCCGTCCGGGCGTATCGACAGGGGGCAGATTGTGGAGCGCAAGAGTCAGCTGACATGGTGGTACTGGGTGGCGCTGATCGGGCTGCTGGTCGGCATGCAATACTTCCTTGTCGATTCGCACACCGCGACCATCCCGTACAGCGACTTCAAAACCCTGCTGGCGGCGGGCAAGGTGCGCGAGGCGACGGTGGGACAGAGCACCATTGCGGCGCAGGTGGATCTCACCGGGGCGAAGGACCTGCTGTCGTCTGCCGAATACGCGCGGCTGCTCGCGCTGCCGGCGAGCCCCGGGGGGGCGCAGATGCGCGGCATCGTGACGGACCGCGTGGATGATCCGCAGCTCACTCAGCAGCTTCAGGCTGCCCATGTGCGCTTCTCCGGCGTGGCCGAGAGTCCTTGGATGCGCATGCTGGTCGGCTGGGTTGTGCCGATCGGGTTGATCGCTCTGCTGTGGATCTGGCTGATGCGACGCGGAATGGGGGCCGGCACCGGACTGATGACGGGCGTCGGGCAGAGCAGGGCCAAGCTCTATGTCGAATCGAAGACGGCGGTGCGCTTCGCCGATGTGGCCGGGATCGATGAGGCCAAGCAGGAACTCGAGGAAGTCGTGCAGTTTCTGCGCAATCCGGAGCGTTTCCGGGGTCTTGGCGGGAAGATTCCCAAGGGTGTGCTGATCGTCGGGGCGCCCGGCACCGGCAAGACGCTGCTCGCCAAGGCGGTGGCCGGGGAGGCGGGCGTGCCGTTTCTTTCGATCAGCGGCTCGGAGTTCGTCGAGATGTTCGTCGGTGTGGGCGCCGCGCGCGTACGCGACTTGTTCGCCCAGGCGCAACAGCGCGCGCCGTGCATCATTTTCATAGATGAGCTCGATGCGCTCGGCAAGGCGCGCGGCGTCTCGGGTCTCGGCGGCAATGATGAGCGGGAGCAAACGCTCAATCAACTGCTGGTGCAGATGGACGGGTTCGACTCGCAGAGCGGGGTCATCATTCTCGCGGCCACCAACCGCCCGGAGATCCTCGATCCGGCGCTCCTGCGGCCGGGCCGATTCGACCGGCACGTCGCCATCGACCGGCCGGACATCAAGGGCCGCGAGGCGATCCTCAAGGTGCATGCCAAGAACGTGCTGTTGAGCCCCGAGGTCGATCTGGCGATCGTCGCTGCCAAGACGCCCGGTTTCGCGGGGGCCGATCTCGCCAACATCGTCAACGAGGCGGCGTTGCACGCCGCGCGGGAGAACAAGAAGGCGGTGGAGCCGAAGGACTTCGACGAGGCGATCGACCGGGTGATCGCTGGGCTCGAAAAGCGCAACCGCGTCATGAATCCCAAAGAAAAGGAGACTGTGGCCTATCATGAGGCTGGCCATGCGCTTGTTGCCGAGAATCGGGCGCACGCCGACCGCGTGAGCAAGATCTCGATCATTCCGCGCGGGATCGGCGCTCTCGGCTACACACAGCAGTTGCCCACGGAAGATCGCTATCTGCTCAAGCGCAGTGAGCTGCTCGATCGGTTGGACGTGCTGCTCGGGGGGCGGGTCGCGGAAGAGTTGGTGTATGGCGATGTCTCAACGGGTGCCCAGGATGACCTGCAGCGCGCCACGGACATGGCGCGGCATATGGTCACGCAATACGGCATGAGCGAGCGTCTCGGACAGGTCACCTTCGACACGACGCGGCCGCCGGCATTTCTCTCCGTACCCCAGACGCCACAGCCGGTCAGCTACAGCGAGGAAACCGCCCGGATCATCGACGAGGAAGTCGGGCGTCTCATCAAGGATGCGCACGAGCGTGTGGCCAAGACGCTCACCGAGCAGCGTGCCACGCTAGAGGCCCTCGCGCGTCTGTTGCTTGCCCAGGAAGTCGTGGACCGCACGGCGCTCGATGCGTTGCTGCTTGGCCAGCAGAAGCTCGAGCCCGAACACCCCATGGCCGCCGTGCAGCCGCAACGCGAGGCGGCGGCAGCTTCCAGTCTTCTCCCGCGGGCACGAAGCGCCGGCTGATCCACATCATTTTGCGGCTCTCGCGTCCTGCGCACGGGACTGCGCCTGGCGCCGTCGGAGAGGGCAGGTGCGTGAGCCGGTTCGATGATGATGGAGTGCTTTGGGCTCGACCCCGGTGAGAGGAAATGCGTGCGCGGAGGCCGTATGTCGTCCGACATGAAGATCATTCCATATGGGTATGAAGGGTCTTGGCGAACAAGGACGAGTGTCTGCGCAGGGCGACGCACGGGGAGAGCCTCGCTGGCCGGGGGGCTCATCGAGACAGGGCGTGCATGCGGTGATGCGCACGACTCGTGCGGGCCAGCGGCGCATAGACCTTCGGCCTGCCGGCCTCAAGCCTCGCGCGAGGAGCGGGGCTTGACGCGCAGGCGCGCTCCTGCCCGCGCTTGCGCCCATGCTGCGCGCGCGGCGATGCCGCGCGGCGACGCTGGCGTTTGGGCGAGGCGGCTGCTACCTTTTGGCTGCGCGCATCGCAGCACGTGCGGTGGTGCGGACGAGTACGGACAGCATCGAGGAGCGTCAAGGCGATGAGCAAGTCAGCAGCCGGAAAGATGAAAGTGGCACAGGTCACCGCGCCCGGAGCGGCCTTGCAGATCGTCGAGCGTCCGATCCCCGAGCCGCGCGCCGGCCAAGTGCGCATCAAAGTGCACGCGTGCGGCATTTGCCACAGCGATGCCTTCACGCAGGAGGGAACCTGGCCCGGCATCGAATACCCGCGCGTTCCGGGCCACGAGGTCGCCGGAGTGATCGATGCGCTCGGGGAGGGCGTATCCGCATGGCGCACCGGCCAGCGCGTCGGCGTCGGCTGGCACGGGGGGCAGGACAACACCTGCCCGGCCTGCCGCCGCGGTGATTTTCGCAACTGCCGCAACGTGCAGGTGCCGGGGATCAGCTACGATGGCGGTTACGCCGAGTACATGATCGCGCCCATCGAAGCGCTCGCTGCCATGCCCGAGAGTCTCAATCCCATCGAGGCTGCACCCTTGTTGTGCGCCGGCATCACCACCTATAACGCGCTGCGCCACAGCGGCGCGCGCGCCGGGGACTGTGTCGCCGTGCTTGGCATCGGGGGCCTTGGCCACCTCGGGATCCAGTTCGCGCACAAGTTCGGTTACCGGGTGGTGGCGATCAGCCGCGGCACTGAGAATGCAACACTTGCGCACAAGCTTGGGGCCAGCGTGTACATTGACAGCACCGCCGAGCGCCCGGCCGAGGCGCTGCAGCGAATCGGCGGCGCGCGCGTGATTCTCGCCACGCCGCCGAGCGCGAAGGCGATCACCGAGGTGATCGACGGGCTGGGCCCGGAGGGCAGACTCATTGTTGTCGGGGCCGACTTCAAGCCGATCGAAGTGACTCCGCTGCAACTGATCGCCGGCAGCCGCTCGATCCAAGGCTGGGCGTCCGGTACGCCGAGCGATTCGGAGGACACGTTGCGGTTCGCGGAGCTCTCGGGCGTACGCCCCATGGTGGAGACATTCCCGCTGGAGAAGGCGGCTGAGGCGTACGCGCGGATGATGAGCGGTAAAGCGCAGTATCGCGTCGTCCTCACGATGTGACCGGCGCGGCCGGACGATGCCTGCGGGCGGCGCTCTGATGCTTCGTCGCGAGCACACTCGGCGCCGCTGGTCAACCGGCGCAGAGGCTAAAGCCCTGCGAGCGCCTCGGCGCACGGCGCGCGTACCTTCAAGGTGAGCAGGGCATCGGCGCGGGTGAGCCCGAGATTGACCGCGGCGATCGGCCTGTTCAGCTCCGCGGCGGCCTGTACGAATCGGTAGCCGGAATAGACCATTAAAGAGGAGCCGACTACCAGCAGGGCGTCAGCACGCTCGAGGCGCCGCCGCGCCTCCTCGACCCGCTCGCGCGGCACGCTCTCGCCGAAGAACACTACATCGGGTTTGAGCACGCCGCCGCAGTGGCGGCACGCGGGCACCACGAACGAGTCGAACGGCAGTCCGTCGAGATCGGCATCGCCATCGGGCGCCGCGAGTGCCGTCAAGCCGGCCCAGTGCGGATTGCAGCGCAGCAACTGCTCCTGCAACGCCTCTCGTGCGAGCAGCTGCGCACACTCCATGCAGCGGACGCGATCGATGCGGCCGTGCAGATCGATCACCTGCACGCTGCCTGCGGCCTGATGCAGGCCATCGACGTTCTGTGTCACGAGCAGCTCGATCCTCCCCTGGCGCTCGAGCCGCGAGAGCGCTGCGTGTGCGGCGTTGGGCTTCGCCCTGTGTACGCGCGGCCAGCCGGCGAGGCTGCGCGCCCAATAGCGCTGTCGCACTGCCTCATTGTCCATGAACGAGGCAAAGTTGACCGGCGGCGGGCGCTTCCAGTTGCCGTGCGCGTCGCGGTAATCAGGGATGCCCGAATCGGTGCTGCAACCGGCGCCGGTCAGGACGAAGAGCCGGGGATGGCGGGCGAGGAACGCGTGCAGATCAGCTGACATCGGCCTTCGGGCGGAGTTCGGATCGCGGCGACGACCGCCGCAGCCCCGGCCCGCCGCACGATCCGCTCGGGCTGGCGCATCGGTCAGAGCGCGTGCGCCGCCGCGGGCGCACGCCGGGCCGGATGCTTCATAATACCCGCAAAACAGACAATGGCCCCTGAGGGGCCGCGGGGAGTCGACATGAGAAGCTGTGTACCACGGGTCGCGGCAGCGGCCGTCCTCGGCGCTATGGTCTCGCCGGCATTTGCGGGTACGCCACCGGATTTCTCGGTGCTCAGCCGTATCGTCGCGGTCTCCGGCTACGAGCAGCAGCTCTCGGCGGCGATCGCGCATCAATTGCAGGGGCAGGGCCTGCATCCGCACACCGACAACATGGATGACGTGTGGGTGAGCGTCGGCAGCGGCTCGCCGCATCGGCTCATCGTGGCGGCAATCGACCAGCCGGGCTACGTGGTCGGCGCCATCAACGCGCAAGGCTATCTGCGCGTGCAGCGTCTGCCGCAGCGCAAGCCGACTCCGGTGTTCGACACCCTGAACTTCGCACAGCCGGTGTACGTCGTCACACCCAAGGGGCTGCTCAACGGAGGCTTCGCGGGACTGAGCGTGCATCTGGCTCCCGGACACCTCAACCCGCCGTCGATGTCGCACGTCGGCAACCTGTACGTGGACATCGGGGCGAATTCGGCCGCTCAGGCGCGCGCGGCAGGTGCGGATATCCTCGACCCGGTGCAGCTGGCACAGCCGCCGATCACGGTCGGTGCCGATGACGAGGCCGGCGCCGGGGCCGGCGATCGCTTCGGATGGGAGGCACTGCTCGAGGCCACGCAGGAGCTGACGCGCACCCAAGCGCGCGGGACCACGACCGTCGCGTTCGTAACGCAGCAGTGGCTGGGCGGACGAGGTCTGTCGCGGGTGCTGACCGAACTGCCGGCGAACGAGATGATTTTCGTGGGGCGGATCAATCCGCGCTCCCCTGCGGCGGGCGGGCGACTCGCCGGTGCGCTGCCCGGCGAGGGGATCCTCATCGGGACAACGCATCAGGCGTCCGTCTTACATGGCCTGCCCGAGGCACTGATGAGGCTCGCGCTCGCGCACCACATCGCGGCGCGGGCGGTGGCCGCGCGGCCGCCGGTGATCGGCGGCTTTGGCCCGAAGCCGCACCTGCCGCAGCAGTTCGCGGAACTCGGCGTGCCGACGCTCTTCCCGGTCACGCCGGCGGAGACCTTCTCCCGGGCGGACCTGCGCAAGCTGACCCGATTGCTGCAGGTGTACCTTGGCGTGCCGGTCACGCCGATGAGTGCCGCGCGCGATCCATTCGACGCGGCCCGCTCGCCCGGCTCCGGCAGCGGGCAGCCCCTGCTCGATCAGGCACGTGCGCCGAGCGCGCACCTGCTGAAAACGCTTCAGACCATGACCGGCGCCTACGGGGCGAGCGGCCATGAGCAGGGCGCCCGCGAGGCGATTCTCAGCCGCCTGCCGCCGTGGGCACGGCGGCTCGCGCATGTCGATCCGGCCGGGAACCTGGTGCTGCACATCGGGCATGCGGTGCCGGGCGTGCACGGGCAGAGCATCCTCTTCGATGCGCACATGGATGAGATCGGTTATCAGGTCACTCACATCAAACGCGATGACGAACTCCTCGTGCGGGAGCTCGGGGGCTTTTACGGCCGTTACTACCTCGGCCACGTGATGCTGGTGCACCTGCCCGACGGGCGCAGCGTCGGGGCGGCGCTGGGGCTGCCGGCGGGCTGGGACCGTCCGGGCTTCAAGTGGCCGCCAGCGCTGAGTATCCTGAGTGAGTCCGCCGATGCCTATGTCGGCACCGATTCACGCGCGGCCACCGAGCGGCTCGGCATCCGGGTCGGGGACTTCCTCACCATCCCTAAGGTCTACCGGCCGCTGCTCGGATCGCACTTCGAGATCCGCAGCATCGATGACCGCGCCGGCGATACGGCGTTGATCGAGGCGGTGCGCGCGCTGGGACCGGATTTTGCGCGCGAGCATCCCGGCCGCCAGTTGACCTTTCTCTGGGCAACGCGCGAGGAGGTGGGGCTGCAGGGTGCGGCCGCATACGCTGCACGCGTGGCCAAGCTCGGACGCGAGCCGGATGTGGTGTTCGCCGTGGACATGTTCGTCAGCAGTCAGTCGCCGCTCGAGACCGGGCGCTACGGCGATCAGCCGCTCGGCCACGGCTTCGTGGTGCGTGCGGTCGACCTCTCGCACATCGATTCGCCGGCCGATGTGGCACGCGTGGTTGCCCTGGCCCGCGCGCACCATATCCCGGTGCAGTACGGCATCACCGGCGGCGGCAACGACGCGGCGGTGTACACACGCTATGGCGCCGATGCCGTGGCGCTCGGCTGGCCGACGAAGTACTCGCACTCGCCGGCCGAGCAGTCCGACACCAGGGACATCTATGGGCTGAGCCGCATCTGCACCGTGCTCGCGAAGGACTGGTGAGCCGGCAGGGGCGGCGGGGCAGGCGCGCACCCGCGCGAGCGGGCGCCGCTACCGGGCGGGCGCTTTGGCGGGCGGATGCGATTCATCCGCTGCGGCGGGAGCCTGGATGATGCGGATCTCGAGCGTGCGGTCGGCCTTGAGAGAATTGGCGATCAGGCAGGCTCGATCGGCCTGGCGGAGCAGCCGCTTGGCCCGGGCCGCATCGGCCCCGGGCGCGAGCGTCAACGCTGCCTGGACGGTGATGTGGGTGAATTGCGCGAGCCGCTCGCGCTTCTCAAGCAGCCCCTCGGCGCGGCACTCGAGCCTGCGCCAGCCGAACATCGCCGCCGCGCTCACGGCGCGGAAGGTAAAGACATAGCAGTCGGCGAGCGCCGCGATTAACAGCGTTTCGGGGGACCAGGCATTACCGGGTCCGCCAAATTGACGTGCCGCCTCGCTCGAGATGGCCGCCAGGCCCGGCGCGGCAACGGTCACCGCGCCGGAGAACGCCCCGCTCGCCTCGGCAATGTAGGTGTGCGGGTAGGGCTCCATCGCGACCGTCAGCGACCCCAGGCGTAGGCGAAATCAAGAATGTACTGGTGCATGCTCAGCCTGATGGTCTGGGTCGGATCGAATGTGTTCGGGCCGGTGACGCTGTGGTTCAGCGCATAGACGAATGCCACGCTGAACTGCCCGTGACTGCTGTCATGATGAGTCAGTCCGAGTGCAACGTGATTCTCGATGACGCCGGGGGCGAGAATATTGAGCGTGACCTGTGAGCGGGGAATGGGCTGAGTCCCGTGGCTCACGCCAAAGCGCAGCGTCCAGTCCGGATCCAGCTGCCAGCGCGCGCCGACCTTGTAGACGGTCATGTTGCCCCAGCCGAATCCCGGTCCCGATCTGCCGCCGAGGCAGCTCTGCAGGTCGGTGCCGCCGGCGCCTGCCGTCGGACAGCTGAAGAGGTTCTGGATCGGGTTGCCGACCGAGGAGATGCCGCTGTACCAGATGCGCTGCGTGTCGAAGCTCACCGCAACCGGCGCGGTCGGCTTGAACGTGATGCCGATGGTGGCGGATGCGGGGATGTCGAATGAGCCCCCGCTGGCGAACAGATCACTGTAGCGCGAGAGTCTCGACATGTACATCTTGGTGGTGTACGCACCCGCCAGGGCCCACTGCGGGGCAGGGCGCCACTCGAAGCCGACGGACGCACCGCCGCCGTAGGACATCTGATGTCCGTTGTCGGTCAGCGAGGTCGGCATTTTGGTGCCGCCGCTCGCGGCAAAGGCCTCGGTGTAACCGGCGAAGGCCGCGAGGCCCCGCGCCTGGAAGCGCTGCGCCGCCCCGATGAGAGAGACGCCGACCGCAAGGTGGCGGTCCGCCAGGGTGTGCACGAACGCGACGTTGAGAAACGCCTGCATCAGACTGACGCCGGCTGTGCCGGAGCCGAAGGTGCCGGGCAGCTGCATGACGGGCGTTCCGGGTCCTCCAGGGGCGAAGGTCGCGGTGCCGCCGATCCACTTGGTTTCCATGCCGCCGCGGCCGTAGAAGGCTATTCCAAGGGTGTTTTGCGCGTCGAGCCGGCGGCGGTAGGCGATGTAGGGTATGGGAAACAGGTCATTCGTGCTGCTGATATGGTTCGGTCCGATCGTGAAGGCGCCGCCATTGCCATTGGCGAGGCTCGCCGAGCTTGAGTAGCTGCGAATCGGGCTGAACAGCGACAGGCCGACCTCCAGGCTATCGTGCACGAAGGCGAGGCCGGCGGGGTTGGTCGCGATGATCATGATCTCGGAGGGATCGGCGCTGCCGGCCCCGGCCATGGCACTGTTTTTCGTGCCGACACCGTTGGTAAAGTATCCGTTCGTGGCCTGCGCGGTGCCGATGATCAAAAGCGATGCCACGAGCCCGGTCAGTCTGATGTCGAGCTTCATATATACCCCCCCCCAGGGGTGCCGCCTGTGCGTCGGGCGGTCGATTCAAGTGATGCCGCGCGG
>JAKAYU010000085.1 GCA_021809525.1 Pseudomonadota bacterium
GATTAGGGATTACCGATGAAGAGCCCATTGCGCGGACCCACCTTGGTTGGGCGGACGACCGGCTTGATCGGATTCTGGTCGATGCTCACGTGGCCGAAACCCACCTTGGGGCCGCCGGCAGGGTGCGGCCGCGGGCTTTTTCCAAACGTGACCGCTTACGCTCATGCCACGACGCAAATGCGGCGACGACTACGCCAGCATCAATCGCTTGCACCAGCGCATACGCTCCGGCGTCTAGCGAACTTCAGCGGCCGTGCGCAGCGGCGATTCTGTCTCTGGAATCGAGACGATGATCTTCCCTCGGCGTTTCGGAATCATCGAACTATCGGCAGTTTCGATCTCAAGACGCCCGTCTCCGGGCACACACGCAGCGCGAGGTCCGAGACCGCTGCGCGGACCGGGCGATGCTGCGACGGATCTGCGAGCGTTCGTAGCCACAGGGGGTCGACTTCATCCTCATCGATCAGATCGCACGACAGCCCCGCTAGAATACGCTGCCCCCCGGGCGCAAGCTCCATGGGTATGTGCCTGCCGCTCAAGATTCCCCATAAGCCGCTCCAGCACCGCGCCACTGTCCATGGATTGTATCCCCCTCCTCCGAGCACGACAGCGGCCGGGGCAAGCTCAATTAACTCCGCGACCGCCTTCCATAATGCAACGTTGCTCAATTCCATCCCGCACAACGGGTCGCCCGCCAGCCCATCGGCTCCACAGGTGATCACCATCGCCTCCGGCTGCACCTGGCGCGCCCGAGGCAATACGACAGCGTGCATGAGAAATTGCAATTCAGCGTCGTGAAACCCCTTGGGCACGGGCAAATTGACGGAGCGACCGCCGCCACGGTCATCCGCCCCACCGGTGAACGGCCAGCGGTTCTCTTCATGAATCGAGAACGTGTGGATGCGCGGATCGTCGCGCACGGCATCCTGGACACCGTCGCCGTGATGGGCATCGAGATCGACGTACAGGATTCGAGTCAAGCCGTGCGCTGCGAAGCGGCGCAATGCAAATACCGGATCATTGAAGTAGCAGAATCCACTGGCGCTCGCCGGTCGCCCGTGGTGCGTGCCCCCGCTCGGGTGGAACACGACGTGCCCTTGCAGGGCAAGATCCGCCGCGAGTACGGAACCACCGACCGCCGCCGCCGCCCTCGAGAAGAGGCCGGGGAATAGGGGATTCTCACGCGTTCCGATCCTGAAGCGTTCCCGCACCTGTACGCTCGCGACACCCGCCGCCTCGGCCTCGCGCAATGCCGCTATATATTCCGGGTCGTGGAATTGACTCAGTTCCGCCTCGGACGCCTCAGGACTCTCGCGCAGCTGCCCAGCAGCGATCCAACCCAGTGTTTCGCACAGCGCAAACACCGTCGCTACACGGGGAATTGCCAGCGGATGGTCGGTGCCGAATCCTGGTGATTTCGCTGCGCTATCATTGATGAGCACGGCGGGACGATCTGTTTTCATGCGTTGTGATTCCGCATCAAGCATGTCGCGCAATCGACAATCCAACAGAAATTTCATTGAGCGATTGGCGGATCGACACTACTTAGAGCCACCTATTACCGCAATGTCTCAACTGGAGTTCGCCACACAATTCGGTGATCGACCCACAGCGGCTCCCCCACCGTGCGGAGTGACTTCAGATTGCCCGCCTGTTTCAGCTGCGTGTTGCTCGACACCCACCGTCCCTGATGCGCCTTTCCGCTCTTTTGCCGGGCAGAACACATATGGTCAACGTGTTGAGCGGGTGCTTTCGAGCAGTCCCCCTCGTGACCAGTGCCGCCGGTATAGTGTGGATTTCTGCAGTTCTATCGAAGTGACCCAAGCGTCCTACAGGCAACTTCTCCGTCCTTCCAGGACAGGCGTGGCATGGTGCACGCAGCACCTTCTGCGCGTAGCCGAGGCATTTTGACTTCGCTGCGACTCGAACGGTCCTGTCGCGTTCGCGATGCCGAGAGAATGTGCGCGCTTGCCTGGAGGTTGATGAGATGATCAGTGCGTCCCCGTGAGCAAGAGGATGGCTTTGATTACGGCGGCGGTCGGGCGTCCGATGAGCTGCGCAAACACATCGAAATGGGCGCCGGCGCGGGCAGCGATCACGGGAAGGATGAGAAACAGACCAATTACGATCGCGGTACCGTATCGCTCGAGTCGGGCGAGGGGCACGGCCAATGCATCCGGCAGAACGCCCACTGCCACGCGCCCGCCGTCGAGCGGCGGCAGCGGGATCAAGTTGAAGACAGCAAGGAGAACGTTGAACTCGATGGCATGCACGAGATTGTAGAGTACCCATTGGCCCGTGATCGGCGGCAGGAAGCCGACCATATGCAGGAGCAGCGCGGCTATGATCGCCATCAGAAGATTCATGGCCGGTCCTGCGGCGGCGACCCAGATCATGTCGCGCCGAGG
Source organism: Pseudomonadota bacterium (assembly GCA_021809525.1). Taxonomy (GTDB): domain Bacteria; phylum Pseudomonadota; class Gammaproteobacteria; order Steroidobacterales; family Steroidobacteraceae; genus 13-2-20CM-66-19. Next base: position 2,409 of record JAKAYU010000085.1, read on the forward strand.
GTTCCTCAGCCGTGCGAAGTTCACAGGGACCGGCTTGGCGTATCCGAAGAGAAAGGGCGCGTGGGCGAGCAGCAGAATCGCCGGCAGCACGATCGTGCCGAACGGATCCACGTGCTTTATGGGATTGAATGTCACACGCCCGAGCCGCCATGCGGTATCGTCTCCCAGGCGCTTGGCGATGTACCCGTGGGCCGCTTCATGCAGCGTGATGGCGAGCAGCGCGGGAATGACCCAGGTTGACGCCAGGAAGAATATAGAATTGATGAGCGGCTCCTTCGGTGATCGGCCCGTAGCGGACTTGCGATTGAGCGCCGGGGCGCCGCGCCGGGGGGCGACTCTCGCCCAGGGGGCTACGAACGACGCGCATGGACTGTCGGCAGCCCAAAATTAGCAGAGCGGCTCCGGGAAATCGAGTACGCGAGTTCGGCGCGTCATTTTGGTCAGACCTACGGCAGCGGACCGATCAGGCCTGCACGCCAGAGGGGTTCTTGGCCGTGCAGACCGTAGCTGCTCTGTTGCAGGAAACGGATCCTACTGCTCAACTCCCCTCGGCGATTCCGAGGGAGCCGCATGCCGCGAAGCGCGGCGGGCTGCGATGCCGCACCAGTGCTGTTCGAACAAGCCGGCGTGCTCCCGACGGGGCTCGAGCCATGGTCAAGTCGGCCGCGCCCACCCGGCCCAGGAGAATTTCCGCGCCCAGACCCCGCTGCGATCATTCCATGGTTGCCGGAGCGGCCCCTTGGAGATGCCTTGCCATCGGGGGTTGGATTGGATTTCCGTGAGCGTGACAGGTGAATCATGGCGACATTCGCGCGGCGTCGCGCGTCACGGCGGATCAGTGACCTCTGAGGGAAATTCCGATCCAGCGCCGGCATGCTCTGAGGCGCCCTGTTCATCTGCCCCGGCAGCATCATCCTTTGCGGCCCTCACTGTGATTCAGATCCTCCCGGGGAGATAGATATCGATCGTTCTCTGCGCCACCGTCCGAGAGAACCGACATCACGGGGTGACTCCGGTGTGCACCGGGGTGCCCCCGCGGCCGGGTCCGGACAGCCATTTCGCCAGTGAAGCTCTGCCCGTCTACGATGCGACCATCTGAGCGCCGGCTCGCGCGTCAGGTTCCGGCAACTGCATCTGTACTCGCGTGATCGGCAGCGCGAGCTGCCCGCCGTTTTGTCTGATTATGCGCGCAGCGTTGAGCAGGACGTCTTCCTGTACGGCGAGCGACTCTCCCCACAGAACCGTTCCGGCGAAACAGTAGATCAGAATGTCGAGCGAGTGAGTGCTGTAACTGGTGAAGTTCACCATTTGACTCTGGGTGTGATCGATACCAGGATGACTGGCGATGTAAGCGCGCAGTTCCTTCAGGATCTTGGGCAGCCGGTCGACGTCCGCATAGCGCACCGGCAGTGTCTGCTGGATGCGTCTTGCCTGCATCCGGGGCGGCGTCTCGACCACATGTGAATTGAACAGATAATTGGGAACGTAGTACGGACTCGTGTCGAACCCCCGCAGGAGGGTCGAGCGCCAGCCGATGTGCTCCACGGTGCCGGAGATGTTCAGTTCCGGCAGTACGATCCATTCGCCGATCTTGAACGGCTTATCCAGGTAGATGACCAGCGCCCCGAAGAGATTGGAGACGACACCCTGGGCAGCGAACCCGATGGCGATTCCAGCGACGCCGCCGACGGTCAGAAGGCTTGCAATCGGGAAATGCAGGGTGCGCAGAATGAGCAGTACGGCGACCGTGAACAGTCCCAGACGAGCGAATTTGCCCGCCAGGTCATAGATCATGGGATCCAGCTCATGACCGTGCGGGCGGCGCAGGCGCGGATAGCTCTTCAGCAGGTTCCAGCCCGCCCAGGCGATGAGCGCAATGATTCCGACGTGCAGCGTCCGATCCAGCGCAAGCGCGAGCAGTGCGACGTGAGCCTGCTCATTGATGAGCGTGCCGATCAGATAGATCCCGCACAGGACGACCAGCGCCAGCACGGGAGCGCGCACCGAGTGATATAGCGCCTGACGAAAGGGCTCGGCGCGCTGCGTGGCGGCGTAGAGGAGTTTGCGGCTTGCGACCCGGATGATCACAGTCAGGATGGCGCAGACCAGTGTGATGATGCCCGTCTGGATCAGTAAGCCTCGATACATATCAAACCAGTTCGTCGGGAGCATGCATGAACCTCTGCGAAATAGGCGATGTGACGGGCGGCCTGCGCGCCGTTATGCGCGGCGCTCTGGCGCCGCAAGAGATTCGGCCCGCGTACGGGGGCGGTCTTGCGCAAGGCTCGCGTGTGAATGGGGCGGGACAGTGCCCGCCAGCGAGTGAGGCAATGCGCCGCTGTCCAGGGATGCCCCCTGGCCGCACGGCCTCGGCGGCGTCCCTACCGCCGCCGCCGATGTTCGGCCGCCTCCACGCGGCGATGCGCAGCGGCTGATCGTGCGAGCGGAGGCGCACGTGTTCACGCAAATCCTGCGTGCTGTCGCAAATCGGTTCGCAGGGGTGGGCTGCCGCCGGTTGTGTCCAGTCGTGCACTATTGGAGCCGCCCACCCGAATCAGATGGTCTGCACGCCCAGGGATGCGAGACCCGCCGGGGCGAGGCGCTCTCGAGAGATCCGTTGAGCCGCGCGAGCATGGGTCGTCGCGTCCACGTCGCCTTCGGCGACCCGGAGCTCCGGAGCGTCTTGCGCCGCAGACCGGACACCGCACAGTGTGCCCTTCTGACGACGATCTGCCCCGCGGCGTCGATGGTCGTCTTCATGGGATCCATCATAGCAGCGTTACGGGATGGGGCCTCGCGCCAGCGAATCCACGCTGCCGGGAGGATTCGGGTGCGGCCGAGCCATCCGGTTGACGTGCGCCTTGAGCGCGAGCCGAATCGTTCGCACGTAGCGCAGAATCGGACACCGCAGCGCCTACGGAGGCGTTGGTTTCAGCATCGACGTAGCGCAACACAGCGTCCTGCGGGGCCCGGATCCGATTGCGCGCCGAGCAGATTTCTCGCATCCGCGGCAGTGGGTTCGATGCGCCGCACCGTATGTGATTCGAAGCCGACGCCGGCCTGCGCAGCGGCACCAGGCGGGGCGCTGAGCCTATAATGCGTACTTTTGCCGGACCGCTTCGGCACCAGGAGACCGCTCGTGAAGCACTTGATCGGCCTGACGACCCTGCTGTTGACCGCGACCCCTCCGGTCTGGGCGAACGGCGGCGCGGCAAATGCGGCCCCGCATTATACGATCGCGCAGATCTTCGCGCGTCCCGGACTGACCGGCTACGCGCCCGAGCAAGTGCAATGGAGTCCGAACGGGCGGTATCTGGCCTACCTGCTGCGGCACGGCCCGCGCGGCCGGGCCAATCTCTACGTCGTTGATGTCGCGCGCGGCTCACGCTCCCTCCTGCTCTCCAGCCGGCAGCTCGCCGGGGCGGCAGCTCCCGCCTGGACCATCAAGAACCAGATCAAGCGCGAGCGCATCACGCGCTACGGGGTAAAGAGCTACCGGTGGTCACCGGAGGGGGACGCAATCGTGTTCCTCAGCCACGATCAGGTCTATCTCTACAGCCTCGCATCGCGGCGGATCACGCAGATCACCCGCCAGCCGGGCGCCAAGCGCAATCCGCGGCTCTCGCCGAACGAGCGCTGGGTCGCCTACCTCACACACGGCATGCTGCATTACGTCGCCGTGAGCGGCGGACCGATCCACCGGGTCGCGGCGCGCCGCAGGAACGTGCTCAATGGGGAGCTCGACTGGGTATACAGGGAAGAGTTGAACCTGCGCTCAGCCTACGCCTGGTCCCCCGACAGCCGCTATGTCGCCTTCCTGCAGTTCGATGAGCGGCCGGTGCACACCTTTCCGATCGTCAATTATCTCGACGGACAGCCGCACGTCTACGAGCAGAAGTATCCGGCTGCAGGCACGCCCAACCCGATTGTGCGCCTGGGCGTGCGCAACGTCGCGACCGGCAAGACGGTCTGGATGAACATGGCAGGGACGCCGGACACCTATCTCGTACGCTTCGGCTGGTTGGCGAAAGCGGATCGCGTCTATGGCGAGGTGCTGAACCGGGCTCAAACACGGTTGCAACTGCTCACCGCGGACCCGCGCACTGGCGCGGCACGCACGCTGCTCACCCAGAGCGACCCGGACTGGGTCGATGTGCACGGCGGCCCGTATTACCTCAATGACGGGCGGTTCATCTGGGGCAACGAGCAGGACGGCTGGTATCACTTGTATCTGTATGCCGCCGACGGCCGGCTGATCCGCAGACTCACCGCCGGCGCGTACAACGTGTTGGCGCTCGATGGCGTGCAGCAGAAGCGGGGGGAACTGTTCTTCAGCCGCTACACGCACGGTCCGCTCAACACGCAGCTCTATCGCGTCTCGCTGCATGGCGGGCAGGCCGTGCCGGTCACCAAGCGGCCTGGCACACACGCCATCGAGATGGCCCCGAATGCGATGGCCTATGTGGACACTTATTCCAACGCGGTGACGCCGCCGTCCGTCACCCTCGTCAATCTGACGAATGCGCACCGTACCGTGATCCAGCGGGCAGCCCGGCTGCCGTATCGGTTCCGCAAGCCTCGCTTTCTGAGCATTCCGGCCGCGGACGGACAGACGCGGCTCTACGCGCGGCTGACTCTGCCGCCGCACTTCGATCCGCACCGAAAGTATCCGGTCATCATGTACCAGTACGGCGGCCCGGACGTGCCGCCGACCGCGCGCGACGCGTGGCGCGGAGCATTCTTCCTCTTCGATCAGCTGCTGGCCCGGCGGGGGTTCGTGCTGTTCGCTACGGACAACCGCGCCGCCACGTATTTCAGTCATCGCGCGCAGGCCCAGGTGAAATTCCACCTCGGCACGCTCGCGCTCGCCGACCAGCTTGCCGCGGTGAAGTGGCTCGAGCACCAGCCATGGGTGAACCCGCGGCGCATCGGGATCTGGGGCTGGAGTTTCGGTGGCTACATGACCACGTACGCACTCACTCACGCCCCCGGGGTGTGGCGGGCTGGCATCGCGGTCGCGCCGGTGACGCGGTGGCAGGACTACGATTCGATCTACACTGAGCGCTACATGGGTACTCCCGCGCAGAACCCGCAGGGCTACGCCGAGAGTTCCTCGGTCGCCGCGGCCGGCCATCTCGCTGACCCGCTGCTGCTCGTGGCCGGCACGGGCGATGACAACGTGCACTGGCAGAACACCCTGCAGTTCATCCAGGCGCTGATCAACGCCGACAAGCCGTACAGGCTCCTGGTCTACCCCAACAAGACGCACGGCATTTCCGGACCTGCCGCCCGAACCCACCTGTTCAGCGCCATGGAGCGCTTCTGGCAGCGGGAACTGCAATGAGGCCGACTGCGAGAAATCACGCGCGCGGCGAACGGGGCGCTGGTGAGCGCAGCTGACGCCGCTGCGCGCGCCGGGACGCGCCTCGGGGCGGGCCGAGCGAGCGCATTGTGCGAGGCGTTCTTGCGCGCGCTGTGCGATCCGAGCGGCGGGGAAGCGCTGTACCGGCTGCACAGCCCTGACGCGCCGGTACGCCTCGGCGAGGGCATCGGACCAGCCCGCGCAACGGACGAGGGGCACTTTGCAGCCGCGCATCGGGACATCGGCAGGCGCGGCGAGGGGGCGCTGCCGGTGTTCGTGGAGCCTTCGCTGGTGCAGCTGATGCACAGCGAGGATCCGCGGGAAGCGGTCGCATGGTTCGAGATCACCGAGGCACGCGAGTCGCGCCGCCTGCTTGCCGCGCTCGGCGTGCGTTGCGCCGCAGACGGGCCGCGCATCGTGTGGTGCAGCGCAGCCGAGAGTATCCTGCCCTGGTCCTTCCGCGACGGTCTGCTGCAGTCACTTGCGGATTACCCGTGGATGCGCCGGGGCGAGCCGGCCACCGCGCGCGCGCTGCTCGACGCCGGATATTTCCGGCGCTTCTGGCGCCCGCCGGTGACGTTCGCGGCACTTGCGGATGCCCGCTTCAGCTGTCAGATGAGCGCGGCGTGCTGCCGGCACGACTATGAAATCACCCTGCCGGCCGAAGCGCAGATGCTAATCGACGCGCTGCCGTGGCAGACGGTCGCCCCGCAGCTCAAAGGCACGCGCCTGCCCGTGCGCACCGACGGCAAGCTGCAGCTGAAATCACCCGAAGAGGTCTGCCGGTTCCTCACTCCAGGCAATCAGTGTTTGATTCACCGCGCCCTGGGCCGCCAGCCCTTCGGCGCCTGCTGCGTGTTCCCGTTCTCCTTCGCACGCACGCCGGAGGGCATCGCGGTCGGTCTGAGCCCCATCTGCGGCAGCGCGCGGCTTGGCCTCGGGCTGCCTGCGCAGGAGCGCACCGAGGATCTGCGCGAGCGGCTGGCTCACGCCGAGCCGCGCACGACCGATATCTATCGGCTCGCCCCTGGAGTCGCCATTGCGTGGGGTCCGTTCCGCGACGTCGAGAAGGGGCTGTGCGATTGTCTGGCTGCCGAGGAGCTGCCGCTGCGGCGGCGGCTGTACGTCGGCGCGCGGCTGCTCGGGGCGCTCACGGACGGCAGCGCCGTCGATGTGCCGGCGTGGCGCAGTGAGCCGCTGCCGGCGCTGAAGCCCGAACTGCGCGCGGCCATCCACGGCATGCTGGCGCGCCTGCTCGGCTGGAACCGCGCCGTGCTGCGCGAGCTGCCACGGGAAGTCCCGGACAGGCTGCCGACGCTCGAGGCGGCCGACGCGCAGCTCGTGACGAACATTCTGCGCAACACGCTCTACTGCAAGGTGTATTCGTTCCCGCTCGACCTGACCACCGCGTACAACTATCTGATCGTGCTGTATCTCCTCGCGCTGATCATGCAGTCGGCCGCGGCCGGGCCGCTGCCGGAGCGGATGTGGCGTGAGCTCGGTTCCCTCGGCGTCCACGGCCTGCTGAAGAGCATGCTGCATGAGGGCATGCCGGAGAATTTCCGCGCCCTGCTCGGCCGCAGCGAGTTCGGTCTGTGGATGCTGGCCGCCTGAGCGGCCGCGCTCAGTGCCGTCCGGAGTGGCCGAACCCACCCGCACCGCGCGCGCTCTCGTCGAAGGAGTCGACCACCTCGAGCGCCACCTGCACCACCGGCACGACCACCAGCTGCGCGATGCGCTCGCCCGGCTGGATCACGAACGGCTCCTGGGCTCGGTTCCAACACGAGACCATCAGCTGCCCCTGGTAGTCCGAGTCGATCAGACCGACGAGATTGCCGAGCACGACGCCGTGTTTGTGGCCGAGACCGGAGCGCGGCAGGATCACGGCCGCAAGCGCCGGGTCCTGCAGATGAATGGCGAGGCCGGTCGTGACAAGCTCGGCGCGTCCCGGCGCCAGCGTGAGCGGCGCATCGATGCAGGCGCGCAGATCGAGGCCCGCCGAGCCGGCGGTCGCGTAGGCCGGCAGCGGGAACTCCCGGCCGAGGCGCGCATCGAGAATGCGGATCTTGAGCGGACGCGCGGCAGCGCTCACGCCTGCACCGTGTCGCGCGGGCGTGCCTTGCCGGCCGCGGCGTAGGATTCGCCGATCAGCCGGATGAGCTCACGTGCCAGAGCCAGCTTGGGGCCCGCGCCGAGGTCCTGACGCGCATTGCGCCACAGCACGATCAGGTGATTGTCCTCGCAGTCGAAGCCCTTGCTGTGGCTGACCTCGTTCGCGGCGATCATGTCGAGGTTCTTCTTCAGCAGCTTCGCGCGCGCGTTCTGCTCGACCGACTCGGTCTCGGCAGCGAAGCCTACGACGAACGGCCGGTCCGCGCGCGCTGCGACGCTCGCCAGCACGTCGGTGGTTCGCTCCATCTCCAGCTGCAGCCGCTCGCTGGTTTTTTTGATCTTCTGCCCGGAGGGATGCGCCGGACGGTAGTCGGCCACTGCGGCCGTGGAGATGAAGATGTCTGCAGCGGCGACCTCGTTCTGTACGGCCGTGAGCATCGCCTCTGCGCTCTCCACATCGACACGCCGCACTCCGGGCGGTGTCGGCAGCGAGACCGGTCCGCTGACCAACACCACTTGCGCGCCGGCCTCGCGCGCGGCCTGCGCGACAGCGAACCCCATCTTGCCCGAGCTGCGGTTGCTGATGAATCGCACCGGGTCGATGCGCTCGCGCGTCGGGCCGGCGGTGATCAGCACGCGCCGGCCGTGCAGCGGGCCGGCGGCCGGCAGCAGAACAGCGAGCTGATCGGCGAGCTCGGGCGGTTCGAGCATGCGCCCCTCGCCGACCTCGCCGCACGCCTGGGCGCCCTCTGCGGGCCCGAACACGCGCACGCCGCGCTGGCGCAGCCGCTCGACGTTCGCCACGGTGGCTGCGTTGGCCCACATCAGGCGATTCATGGCGGGCGCGACGGCGATCGGCGCGGCCGTAGCCAGACACAGCGTCGTCAGCAGGTCATCGGCGCGCCCCTCCGCCAGACGGGCGAGGAAGTCCGCGGTCGCCGGCGCCACCAGCACGGCTTCGGCCCAGCGCGCGAGCTCGATGTGCCCCATCGCCGCCTCGGCGGCGCTGTCCCACAGATCGGTGCGCACCGGCCGCCCCGAGAGGGCCTGGAACGTCAGCGCACCGACGAACTCGCGTGCGGCGGCGGTCATGACCACCTGCACTTGCGCGCCGCGCTCGCGCAGCCGCCGCACGAGCTCCGCGCTCTTGTACGCGGCGATACCGCCGGTCACGCCAAGCAGAATGCGATTGCCTTGCATGGCGGGGATTATCCGGCCCGGCTCCCCGGAGACGCAAACCGGCTGGGCGAGCGGTGCGTATTTGTGCACGAACCGACGGGATATTCCCCCTCCTCAAGCCCCGTGCAGGGCGGGACGATGCGCCGCCCCGCACCGGAGCCCGTACATGCCGACCCCCGCCACCCCGACGCTTGCGATACGTGACTGGCCGCGCACGGAACGTCCGCGCGAGAAACTTCTCGATCGCGGCCCCCGGGTGCTCTCGGACGCCGAACTGCTTGCGCTGCTGATCGGCTCCGGCACTCGCGGCTGCTCGGCGGTGGAGCTGGCCCGGGGCCTGCTCGCCGACTTCGGCTCCCTGCGCGCGTTGCTGCTTGCCGAGCGCTCGCGCTGCACGCGCAAGGGTCTCGGTCCGGCGCGCTATGCGGCCATCCAGGCGGCCGTGGAGCTCGCCCGCCGCCACCTGCAGGAGGAGCTGCACTCCGGTCAGCCGCTGACCACGCCTCAGGCCGCGTTCCGCTTCCTGCAGGCGCAACTGCGCGACCGGCCATACGAGGTGTTCTGCTGCCTGTACCTGGACAACCGCCACCGACTCATCGCCTTCGAGGAACTGTTCCGCGGTACCGTGGACTGCGCGCAGGTCCATCCCCGCGAGGTGCTGCGCCAGGCCCTGCTGCACAACGCAACCGCCCTGATCCTGGCTCACAACCATCCCTCGGGGGGGCTCGAGCCAAGCCCGGCCGATGAGGCCATCACCCGGCGCCTGAAGGCAGGGCTGTCCCTGATGGACATGCGGGTGGTGGATCACGTCATCGTCGGCGGCAGCCGCTGCTACTCGATGGCCGAGCACGGACTGATCTGACACGCGCCCCGGCGGCAGCCGAAAAACTGACTTTTGTCGGCTCTTCAGCGGCCTTTTGAACGCTTCATGGTGGAAGACGCCATCGCCCCGTTATCTTTGCCGCCCTTGATTGAGCGCAGCGAACCCGGCCGGGCCGTGTTCCTCGCGCCCCGGCGCAGGCGGCAGCCAGCGAGGCTGTGAATGCGCATCGTTGAGCGTGTGTTCATTCACCGAGGTTTGACATGTCCCAAGACAATGACCGCCATGATCCCTCCCGCCGCACCTTCCTCGCGACTGCGGCCGTCGCGGCCTCCGTGGCCATCATCGGTTTGCGCCCGCGCTCGGCGCATGCGGCCGGCGCTGCGCTGCCGCATCTGACGGAAAACGCCAATCCGCTTGCCAAATCCTTCGGCTACGAGCCCAGCGCCAAGGCGGTGAACCGGGCGAAATTCCCCTCTTACAAGCCCGGCGAGCGCTGCGCACTATGCCAGTTCTTCAAGGGCACGCCAGGGGAGGCTGCCGGGTACGCCGGCTGCGCGATCTACCCCGGATACTCCGTCGATGCCCAGGGTTGGTGCGCGTCCTTCAACGCCAGAAGCTGAGTCCGCACCGCGCGCTCACGGCGGGCCCTGCCTGCACGGGCCGGAGCCCGCCGGCGTGGGCGCGAACCGCGCGGCGCGGCCCTTGCTCCCGCCCCGCACTGCTGGTATAAAGGCCGGCTCCGGGGGGCGGGGGGTTCCCGCCTGCGCCAAGTATCTGATTTTTAAGGTCGTTGCATATGTCGCGCGTCTGCGAGATCACCGGCAAAGGGCCGGCCGTCGGAAATCGCGTCTCCCACGCGAACAACAAGAAGCGCCGCCGCTTCCTGCCGAACCTGCATACCCAGCGGTTCTGGCTGGAAACCGAGAAGCGCTGGGTGTCGCTGCGCGTGTCCGCGCACGGCCTGCGCACTATCGAAAAGAAGGGCATCGACCGGGTCGTGGCCGACCTGCGGGCCCAGGGCATGAAGATCTGAGGGTAGGAGCTGAGCCATGCGCGACAAGATCAAATTGCTGTCCTCCGCGGGTACCGGCCACTTCTACGTGACGACGAAGAACAAGCGGCTGCATCCGGACAAGATGGAAGTGCGCAAGTTCGACCCAGTGGCGCGCAAGCACGTCGCCTACAAAGAAGCGAAGATCAAATAACCC
>JAKAYU010000086.1 GCA_021809525.1 Pseudomonadota bacterium
CCGATCTTACCAGCACGGGCCGGTGAACGCGAACATCGACTACAACTATCGCTCGCACTATTACGCGGCGGTGGCGGAGGGTTCCCCGCAAAACGTGGCCAATGCGGGATTCCTCAATCTCCAGGTGAGCTACAGCGTGCTTAAGAATCTGAGCGTGACCTTCAGCGCGCGCAATCTCACCGACGAGCTGATCAAGGAGTACGGCCAGAACCTCTCCCAGCCGGTGGCGATGTATAACAACGGTCGCCAGTACTATCTGACTGCAGAGTACAAGTTCTAGCCTGGTCGAGCATGGCGCAGCGGAGATGTTGCGGCGCCGGGGTCAGCGCGGCCGTTCCCCCCGGCGGCGCTGATTCCGGTTCGGCCGGCAATCGGCACCGGGACGATGCCGGTTGCCGGCCGGGCTGGTGATAATGTGGATGCGCCAGGCGGGGTGCGTCTTCAAGACGGCCGCCGCGGTGGGCGTCATGGGGATTACGATGAGCGAGTCAGAGCGTATGTGGACCGGTGGGACGGCGGTGCCCTCGCGGAGGGCCGCGGTGCGCCGGCGCGGCCAGATGGCGGTCTTTGGGGCGTGGCTCGGTGCATGGGGGGCCGTGCTCGCGCTCGCCTGCCCGGCTCGTGCGGCGGTCCCGCAGATCGTCGCGTATTACGACGGCGGCATGCCGGTTGCGGACATCCCGGCGAGACATCTGAACGACATCATCTACGCGTTCGAGGAGCCGAATGCCGCAGATGAGTGCGCCCGACCGAGCGCCGCGCAGCGCCAGCTCATGCAATCGCTGCGGCGGCTGCGGCGGCAGCACCCGGGGCTCGCAGTGCTGGTCTCGATCGGCGGCTGGGATCATGCGCCGCAGTACTCGGACATCGCGCTCACGCGGGCATCACGCGCTAAGTTCGCGCGCAGCTGTGTGCGGCTGCTCATTCAGCGCGAGCACTTCGACGGCATCGATCTGGACTGGGAGTTCCCGGTGCGCGGCGGCATGAACCGCTCCCGGCCGCAGGACCGCTCCGATGTCACGGCGCTGGTGCGCGCGTTGCGCCGGCGGCTCGATGTGCTCGGCCGCCGCACTCACCGTCACTACCTGCTCACGGTGGCGACGCCGGCCGGCACCTGGCAGGAAGGCGGCGCGTATTCCGCTGGCGAGAGCTACGATCTGGCCTCGCTCGTGCCGTACGTCGACTGGTTCAACGTCATGACCTATGACATGAACACCATCTTCAGCCTCTACAGCGGATTCAATACGCCCCTGCATGCGAATCGACGCGATCCGCAGCCGCAGCCCGAGCGTGCGCGCGACAGCCTCGCCGGCGCGGTGCGCTACTACGAGGCGCACGGAGTGCCAGCGCAGAAGATCCTCCTCGGCATCGCCTTTTACGGACGCGGCTTCACGGGAGTGAGCGGGCACGACGCAGGCCTGTACTCGAAATACACCGGTGGGTATCCCGAGACCCCCTGGAAGACGATCGAAGCGCGCATGCTCACCAGCCCCGAATGGGTGCGGCACTGGAGCGCCACGGCCGAGGCGCCCTGGCTCTACAACGCGCAGCGGCACATCTTCTTCACATACGATGATCCGCAGTCGCTCGCCATCAAGGCCACCTTCGTGCGCCACGAACATCTGCGTGGCGTGATGATCTGGGTGCTCGGTGAGGATGACGCGCGCAATTCGCTCCTGCGGGCGCTGGTGTGGGGTCTGCACGTGCAGAAGAGTTTCCCATGACGGACCTGGTGCTGCTCTGCCCGCTGCCGGGCTGGAGTGCTCCGCTCGATGAGGTGCCCGATCCGGTCTTTGCCGGACGGATGCTCGGCGAGGGGCTCGCAATCGATCCGCTCGGCTCGACGTTGCATGCGCCGTGCGCCGGGCAAGTGTTGGCGTTGCCCGATACGCGCCACGCGGTCACGCTGCGCAGCGCACAGGGCGCGGACATCCTGATGCACATCGGCATCGATACCGTCGGGCTCGCCGGGGAAGGCTTCAAGGCGCACGTCGCCGCCGGACAGACGGTGCGTCCCGGAGAGGCGCTCATCAGCTTCGATCTGGATCTGCTCGCCCGACGTGTGCCGAGTCTGCTGACACCGGTCCTGGTGCTCGGCGGTGGCCCGCTGCGTTTGGCGCGGCGCACCGAGGGCCGGGCCGTGCGGGTCGGCGAGGTGTTGATGGAATGGGTCGCGCCGGAGCAGCCCACCGGCGCTGCCGGGGCGCCGGCGACGGTCGGTGAGGCGCTTGGCCGCAGCGTGCGCGTGGCGCTCGAGCACGGGATTCACGCACGGCCTGCAGCGCAGCTGGCGCTCGCATTGAAGCGCCTGCGCGCCGACGTTGAGCTTCGCTTCCAGGGAAGGCAGGCCGATGCGCGCAGCGCTACGGCGCTGATGAGCCTCGGGGTGCGCCAGGGCGATCTGGTGGAGATACAGGCTTGCGGGGCGGATGCGCAAGAGGCGCTCGAAGCTCTCCAGACGGTGCTCTCGCGACCGGCGCGCGGGGCGTTGCCAGCCGCCGGGCCGCGCACGGGCCCGTCCGTGCCGACGCGGCCGATGCCCGCGCAGACACTACGCCCCGGCGATGTGTTGCGCGGGGTGGTGGCCAGTCGCGGCCTGGCCGTCGGCCGAGCGGCCGTGCTGCGGCGGCAGGAGTTCGTTGTGGCCGAGTCCGGCGCGGGTATCGAGCATGAGAGCGCCGAGCTGCGCCGCGCGCGCGTCGAGGTACGGGGCCGCCTGGAGCGCTCACTGCAGACTGCGGCGGGCGCTGCAGCCGAGGTCGTGACGGCGCATCTGGCGCTGCTCGAGGATCCGCAGCTTGAAGCGCGCGCGCTCGAGGCGATCGGGCGCGGCAAGAGCGCGGGTTGCGCCTGGCGGGAGGCGATCGCCGCGAGCAGCGCGGCGCTGCGCGCCCTGGAGGATGCGCGCATGGCCGAGCGGGTCGATGACCTCGCCGACCTCGAGCGCCAAGTGCTGCTGGCGCTCTCGGGTGAGGCCGCTGCGCATTCGGTGCCGCTCGCGCCGGGCTCGATTCTCATCGCCGAGGAGCTGCTGCCCTCGCAGCTCGTGAGCATGGATGCGGGGCTGCTCGGCGGACTGTGCCTCGCCGCCGGCGGAGCCACCTCGCACGTGTCGATCCTGGCCGCGGCCGCCGGCATACCGGCGCTGGTGGCGCTCGGGCCGGCGGTACACACCATTGCCGAGGGCACTGTGCTCATTCTGGATGCCGAGGCGGGGCAGCTCGAGGTCGATCCGCACGAGGCGCGTCTGCAGATCGCCAGAGGCCGCGTGGCGCGCTCCGCCGAGCGGCGCGCCCGCGAGCGCCAGGCCGCGCAGCGCGAGTGCCGCATGGCCGATGGCACGCGCATCGAGGTGCTCGCCAATCTCGGTTCACTCGCCGACGCCGAGCTCGCGGTGCGCAACGGCGCGGAAGGCTGTGGACTGCTGCGCACGGAATTTCTCTTTCTCGAGCGGCACAAGGCCCCGAGTGAGGCCGAGCAGCGCGCCGAATACCAGCGCATCGCCGCGGCGCTCGCGGGCCGCTCGCTCACCATTCGCACCTTGGATATCGGCGGCGACAAGCCGATTCCCTACCTGCTGCTGCCGGCGGAGGAAAACCCCGCGCTCGGCCTGCGCGGCGTGCGCACCAGCCTGTGGCGCGAGGACTTGCTCGATGAGCAGCTGCGCGCGGTGCTCGGGGTCGAGCCGGCTGACCAGTGCCGTCTGCTGCTGCCGATGATTACCGACCTGGCGGAGATTCGAACCGTGCGCGCGCATATCGCCGAGGCGTGCCGACGGATCGGCCGCAGCGCGCCGATCGAGCTCGGGGTGATGATCGAGACGCCCGCCTCGGCGCTCATGGCCGATGTGCTGGCGCGCGAAGTCGAGTTCTTCTCTATCGGCACCAATGACCTAACTCAGTACACCCTCGCGATGGACCGCGGCCACTCCCTGCTCGCCGCGCGCCTTGATGGGCTGCACCCCGCGGTGCTGCGCCTCATCGGGCGCACGGCCGAGGCGGCGCGCGCGGCACGCCGGCGCGTTGCGGTGTGCGGTGGGCTCGCCTCCGATCCGGCGGCGGCGGCCATCCTGATCGGCCTTGGTGTGCATGAGCTCTCCTGCGTGCCGGCGGCGATCCCGCATCTGAAGGCGCTGATCGGCGAGTTCACGCTGGCGCAGTGCCGCGAGCGCGCCCGGGAGGCGCTCGCGCAGGAGTCGGCCGAGGCGGTGCGCGCGCTGTGCGCGGCGGCCGCCGAGCCCGCCGGCGAGCGAGCATCGGCCGGCGGTTGAGCGCAACGTGACAGGCACCTTCCCATGAAACAGCTGCTGACCCCGCTGCAGAAACTCGGCGGCGCACTGATGCTGCCGATCGCGGTCCTGCCGGCCGCCGCGTTGCTGCTGCGCCTTGGCCAACCGGATCTGCTCAACATTCCCGTGATGGCCGCCGCCGGGCAGGCGATCTTCGCCAATCTGGGGCTGCTGTTTGCCGTCGGCGTGGCGATCGGAATCGCACGCGACAACCATGGGGCGGCGGGCATGGCGGCCGTGGTCGGCTATCTGGTGATCATCAAGGGAGCGGCGGTGTTCGTCACCGTGCCTGGCAGCGCCCTCGCGGGAGTGGCCGCGCACGCCCACGCGCTCGTGATCGAGGCGTTCAAGCACAAGCAGCTTGATGAGCTCACCGTGCCGGTCGGCATCGTCTCAGGGCTGCTCGGCGGCTCGCTGTACAACCGCTTTCACGCCTTCAAACTGCCGAACTACCTGGCGTTCTTCGGCGGTCGGCGCTTCGTGCCGATCGTGACGGGCTTCGCGGCGCTGCCGATCGCAATCCTGCTCGGGGTGGAACTCGGGCACATCGAAAGCGGCATGGATTCGCTCAGCCGGGCGGTGCTGGCCGCCGGACCCTGGGGGCTGTTCATCTACGGGGTGCTCAATCGGCTGCTGATCGTCACCGGCCTGCACAACATTCTCAACAGCTTCGCCTGGTTCATCGTCGGGAACTACCACGGCGTCACCGGCGACATGAACCGCTTCTTCGCCGGCGATCCGCGCGCCGGGGCATTCATGGCCGGGTTCTTCCCCGTGATGATGTTCGGTCTGCCGGCGGCGTGTCTGGCCATGTACCACACGGCGCGGCCGGAGCGGCGCGCGGCCGTCGCCGGCCTGTTGCTCTCGATCGCCCTGACGACTTTTCTCACGGGTGTGACCGAGCCGGTGGAGTTCACGTTCATGTTCCTCGCTCCAGGGCTGTACCTGGTGCATGCGCTGCTCACCGGCCTGTCGTTCATCATCATGAACGCACTCGATGTACGACTCGGCTTCGGCTTCTCGGCAGGACTGTTCGATTACATCCTCAACTTCAAGTACGCGACCCATCCTCTGCTGCTGCTGCCGGTCGGAGCGTTGTACTTCGCCCTCTACTACGGGATTTTCCGCTTCGCCATCGTCAAGTTCGACCTCAAGACTCCGGGCCGGGAGGCCGAGGAACAGCCCGCGGCCGCGCGCGCGCCCGCGGCGGGCGGCGCTGAGCGTGCACGGGCCTACATTGCCGCGCTCGGCGGGGCGCAGAACCTCCAATCCGTAAACGCCTGTACGACGAGACTGCGCCTGATCGTGCGCTCACAGGACAAGGTCGATAAGCAGGCGTTGAAGTCGCTGGGTGCCCTGGGCACGGTGCGCCCATCGGCCACGGCGTTGCAGGTCGTGATCGGGCCGATCGCCGAGCAGATCGCAGGGCAGATGCGCGAGGCGCTGCAGTGCATGCCGCAAGAGGCTGAGGCCGCGGCGGCGCCGGTGTCCCTGCCGCCGAGTCCCGCTGGCGAAACAGCAACGGCGCAGGCTCGCCCGATCGCCCGCGCGCGGGTTGAGGAGCTACTCGCGGCCCTCGGCGGGTCGGCAAACGTGCGCGAAGTGACGCCAGTGTCGTCGCGGTTGCGCATCGCTCTGGCCGATGCCCGACGGGTGGACCGCGAGGCGTTGGACCGACTGGGGCTGCGCGGTAGCGCGCTTGTGGGCCCGGATTGTCTACACGTGATCATCGGACCTTCAGCCGTAGCGACCAGTGCGGCGCTGCGTGAGCAGCTCGCTATCGCTACACCCGACTGAGCTCCTCATCGGACAACAGCGGAATGCGCTGGGGTTTCCTCTCGAAACCCGTCCAGGCCTCCGCTACATGCTCCAGAACGTCGACTCGGACGCGGTATAGCGCGTCCGAGGAACAGCGTCGATGCTTATAGCGCGCACCTGACGGTACCCACGACGTTGTGGCGGACACGCATCGGTATTCTCATCCGCTGCGTCTAAATCCAACAATCTGTGATCCAGCTGTTGCCGTGCCACATCAAATGAGTACTATAGTCATCAGATCGGGCGATGGCGGAAATGGTGTCGCGGACGAACAACACGCATGCGGATGGGGATGTCGCGCGCTACTCGCCCAAGAGGACGGAACCGGCGCAACAGGGGAGGATATCGTGATGTCGATCGAAGTCTGGCGCGCATCAGGACGGGAGGGATTTCCCGACCTCGACGCTCAAACGTTTCTCTTGCGCGCGGTCCGTCCGTGAACGTCCGTAGTGTCGATGCACCGCTCAATGGGGTCGGTGGCTCAGGGAGTTCGGGGGACGTAACTTGTGCGCCGGAGTCTCAGAACCGGGCGCAGGCGTTGGCGGAAGTCGCGCGGCAACAGCATGCGCCGCTTGTGCGATTCCTCACACAGCGCACCGGCTCGGTCGAGGACGCGAAGGAAATCGCTCAAGATGCTTACGTCAAGGTGCTTGCGGTCGAGCGGCAGGGTTCGATTGCCTCTCTGGCCAGCTATCTGTGGCGCAGTGCGCTGAATCTCATGACCGATCACGGCCGGCGACGTGTGGTGCGGGAGCGCTTTGCACAGGCCGCTCGCGCTGAGGCGGAGCAGCTGGCGCCGTCGGCGGAAACAGTAGTCGACGCACGGCAACGGCTGGAGCTGATCGAGCGGGCGGTGGGACAGCTGCCGCCCCGCTGTCTGCACGCCTTCATCCTGCGGGTCGTGCAGGGACAGCCGTTCGATGAGGTGGGCCGGGCGATGGGGATCAGCGGCAGGATGGCCAAGATTTACGTGGCACGCGCCCTGGCGCATCTGCACGCGTCTCTCGAGGAGAGCGAGGACAGAGGAGGGCACCGGTGAACCTGCATTCCCCGGAGCGCGGCAGCGAGGAACAGCGCTGGATCGAGGCCGTGGAATGGCATGCGTTGCGCTGCAGCACGGACGGACTGACCGCATCGCAGCATTCGGCCTGGCGGCTGTGGTCACAGGATGCCGAGAACCGCAGGATCTACGCCGCCTGCGCGCGCCTGTACGTGGATGCCCAGCGGCTGGAGGCGGGTCCGGCTCCCCCTTGTGCTGCGTTGCGGCGCGGGCGTGAGCATTCGGCGCGACCCGTGGGATGGAACAGGTGGCGCGCCGCAACGGCGACCGTGCTGATCAGTGCAGCCGCCGGCGTCGTGCTGCTGCTTGGCAGGAAGCCCCGTCCGGTGCGTCCAGTCCGAACGGCTGCCGACATTCTGGTGCCCTTGGTCTATCGTACTGCGCCGGGACAGACGCGACGGCTGCGGCTCGGCGACGGGTCGACCGTCATATTGGGCGGTGAGACGGCGATTACGGTGTCACTGAATCCGCAGCGTCGCGCCGTGCGGCTCGAGCACGGGGAAGCGTGGTTTCAGGTCGTCCATCGGCCTCACTGGCCGTTCACTGTCTCCGCCGGCAACGGCATCATCACCGATCTCGGGACGGCGTTCGTCGTCGATCGGGAATCAGGGCGTGTCGAGGTCACCGTCACCCAAGGGGAAGTGGAGGTTGCCGTCAGACGCTTCTCTCCCGCTCAACCTCTGCAGCCGGTGAATCTGCAGCCCATCCCGCTGCGGCGCGGCGAGCGCATCGCCTACGGACAGACGGCCGACGAGGTCGTGCGAACGGTCAGTCCCCGTCTCGCGCTCGCCTGGACTCGCGGTGAGCTCGAATTCTCGGACGAGCCGCTAGGCGCGGTGGTCGCAAACGTCAATCGCTATACGGTGCAACCGATTGAGGTGACGCCTGCGGCCGGCCGGCTTCGCCTCACCACGCTCGTGCTCAGCCGACACATCTCCGGGTGGCTCGCTGGATTGGATCGCGTCTTGCCTGTAAGGGTGACGAGACAGGATGCCGAGATCTGCATCCGACTACGTGGACGCAACACGCCGCATCTCGACAACACTTGTCAGACACGATAGCGCAGACGTCCGGATTGACGTCGATTTCATCAGCGGACAACCAATAGACGCCCGCCTAAAAGAACAACTCACCAGTTCCCTTCTGGAATGTCTGTCCGTCTCTCGCGGAAGACATCGCCAACTTGGGGATTTCATGATGCGTGACATTTCGAGACTCCATCGCTCGCATGCACGTCCGGCGAATGCGCGACTGCGCAAAGTCATTCTCGCTGGTCTCGGCGCGTTTCCGCTGATACTTGCGGCACCGGCACACGCTGATGTGCTCGACCGCGTCGCGGCATTCAAGATTCAGCCGGAAATGCTACGGCGGGCGCTGCTCGATTTCGCGCAGCAGGCGCACGTGCAGGTCCTATTCCGGGGGCTTCCGCAAGGCCACATTCGAACTGCGGCGCTCCGAGGACGATACACTGGCCGCCAGGCGATGGAGCGACTGCTGAGTGGGACCGGATTGACCTACACGGTGACCGATGATGCCGTCGAGATATTCCCGAAGCATTACACCATGGCCAAAGCACAGGCCCCCGGATCGGATCCGAGCGCACACCGATCTCGCCGGCGTACCGAAGAACACGCGCGGGTGAGATCCAAGAGCGCGTCGATCGCGCCGCCCATTCTCCAGCAGGTCATCGTTACGGGAACGCACATCAGCGGCGGTCCACCGCCCTCGGAGCCCATCATCAGCATCACGCGCCGGCAGATCCGGGAATCCGGCTACCAGAGCGTCGAACAGCTCATGGAAGCGCTGCCGGAGAATTTCAACTCAGTAGGGTCGGAACAGAACAATTTCCAGAGCGAGACGGATGCCGGCAATGTCGGATATGGCGCAGCGGTTGATCTCATGGGCCTCGGTTCTGGGTCGAGTCTCGTTCTGGTAAACGGCCACCGACTTGCGCCCGCTGGAATAAATGGGGCTTTCACAGATATATCCGTCATCCCGCTCAGCGCAGTCAAGCGAATAGATATTGTCACGGACGGAGCATCAGCAATATATGGTGCCGATGCCATAGGAGGGGTCGTCAACTACGTCCTTCGCAATCGACAGCACGGCGGTGAAACATCCGTTGAGTACGGCTCCGTGACTGGAGGTTCTCTCAAGGACTATCGTGTGTCGCAATCTTATGGACTAAACTGGGCTTCCGGGCATGCGTTGCTTTCGTACGAGTATCACGACGCGACGCCCTTGGACGTCCTAGACAGATCGTTTAGCGCGCCCGCAGCACCTGGTGATTTGACGCCCGGACTGACGCAGAACAGCGCATACATCACTGCGGTTGAGTCACCGGCGAGCGATTGGACAATCACGGGAGACGCATTCTTTTCCCATCGGCGAAACACGGAAACAGTGGCTGCAGGAACGCAGGCGCTATCAGGGTACGCGGACACAACACAATATTCATATGCATTGGGAACCTCCGTCACGCTTCCGCGCGCCTGGAGTCTCCGCGCGCGCATCTCCTATGGGAAGAATCACACGAGCGAGACTTCTATTTACGGCGGTCTGTCGGGTGACAACAAGTTGGTGGAAGCGTCGCTTGTTGCTAATGGAGATATATATCAGCTGCCGGCGGGACGACTGAAGGCGGCGGTCGGTCTTCAAGTCCGGTACGAAGCGCTCTCAAGTCTATTTACCGGACTCTATAACCTAGGGAATGTGGATAGACATCGGACGGTCGATTCGGCATTTATTGAGAGCGAAATTCCTCTCGTCCAGTCCGGTAAGAGCGGGAACCGCCGGCCGGCATTGACGATGGATTTGGCGGCGCGCGTCGATCATTATTCGGATTTCGGAACATCGGTTAACCCGCGGGCAGGGTTGGCGTGGCGCGTGGCTCAGGGGTTGAAGATTCGAGGGACAGTTAGTTCGTCTTTCAAAGCGCCGAATTTCTTTCAATTGTACGGAGCGCAATATACCCAATTGCTCAATTCACCGGAGCCGCAACTCGCGCCGGGTGAAACTGTTGCGTATCTGTATCTATTTGGTTCAAATCCTGCGCTAACCGCTGAGAGATCCACCGAGTGGACGGCCGGGCTGGATTGGGATCCTCATGGGATTCGGGGTCTGTCGGCGACCGTTACGTATTATGATGTTCGATTCAAGCGGAGAATTGTTGATCTCGGTCTGCCGCCGTTGGCGGCCCTCGATCAGGGAGAGCAATATAACGCATATATTGAGCGAAATCCGTCTGCAGCTCAATTGGAGAGCCTGGCAACACCGGAATATTCATACCAGAATCTCACGACGTTTCCCGGGTTGGGTCCTGCGCGTAGTCTCTTGGATGCCGTCGCGATCGTCGATGACCGCTTCCAGAACCTCGGGAAGACGCGCACGAGTGGAGTTCTGGCGACGGCGAGTTACCAGCGGCGCTATCGTCGTTACGAATACCAGCTGGGGTTCAATGGAGCGTACATACTGCGTTTCGACAATACGAGTACCCCGGAATCAGTCGCGTATAGCACTCTGAATACGCTGGATAATCCGGTTGATTTCAGAGGAAGACTGAGCGCGGGGATTCACCATGCCGCCTGGGGATTGCATGCATTCTTGAACTACGTAAATCACTACAGGGACATGACTACCGGTGTTCCGGTTCCGGTGGCTTCATGGACGACGTTGGACATCACGGGCTCCTACAGGCTCTTCGCTGGTAGCGCGCGTTGGGGAAAGACGCGAATTTATATCTCGTGCGTCAACTGCCTGAATCGTAATCCACCGGCGGTTCGGCTCATTAGCGATTATCTGGGGTACGACCCGGCTAACGCGAATGCGATGGGGCGGTTCCTGAGTGCGAGCGTTTCAGTGAGATGGTGATCCAGGGACTCGTGAGTCTGTCGGCAAAGAGCTGCTGCGGCGTTGTCACTGAAGAAGTGTGTCGCAAAAGTACCGCTCTACGATGAGCGAAGGAAATAACCGATGGAAAGACAATTGAAGCTGATTCTGAGTGTATTTTGTGTGCTTGGGGTGGTACAGGCGCGTCGCACCTATGCGCACCCCGAACGACTTGAGACACACGGTGGGATGGGGCAAATCGCGTCGTATACGATATCACCGAACGGCGAGAAGGTGGCGCTGATCGAAATCCGTAATGCCAGGTCGGGCGAGCGGATGCGGCTCGTTGTCATGGGTCTTAGAAGGCCGACGACACCGGACAGGACGATCCTTGTCGGGACGGGGATTGGGAGTGTGTACTGGATTGACAATAAGGAGATTCTGTTCATACGACAGAAGCGACGTTGCGATGTTGTGGTTGAGAATATCGAAACGGGCGTGCGGCACGTCGTCTTTGCCAGCAGACATCGAATTTCGTTGGCGGCGTTTGAGCGTGGTAGGGGGCTTCTCGCGTACGATTACACGGATTATTGGCGATGGAATCATCGTGTGTCGGTGCGCATGAAGGACTCTATGACAACGCTGCAGCTCATAGAGCCGCCATGGGCCGAATGGACCGGCTCTGAGTATATCGGGGCCCTGCAGATTGATCCGGCTCGCGTGGGTGACCCTGCGAAACGTATCCGGTTGGCGAAGAATAGGTTTCAGTTTCCAGTTTCCGTGATATGGAGGTCAGGGCGGCTATTGGCAGTGGTGTCGTCGATGCGGTCGTTGCGGAGTCGAATTTACGATCTGGAAAGTGGAGCCAGGATCGAAAGGGCAATGCCCTTGTTTAGAGTCTTCGGATTCGCAGCGTCTGAGTCGGGCGAGATGGCAGTCATATCGACCCGAATCGAAAAGAGACTATCTCGTGTACAGTGCGGCTGCGACGGCTCACTTAATGCATTTGTTCTCGGCGGCAGTGGGCGAGCACAGCGAATTGGGGCTGTCCGGAAAGGCGGCTTCTTGGAGGAGGTTTCCCGAGTATGGTGGGGAAAGCAGGGGGACTTGATTGCGCAGGTGAGGGGATTTAGGGGTAACGGCGGCGCGGATCGTTGGTGGTTGGAGGAGGTAAACGCTAACCGCGATCGGCTCGTTCGTCGTTTCTATTGGCCGGGTGGTGATCTAGGCGGCGCGCGGCACCCCTGTAGCGTGGATGCCGCGCGGAGTCGGGCAATATGCATCGGGCAGACGTTAACAATGCCGCCCGTATTAGTCGAGGTGAATCTGACAGATGGCGCAATGAGGGTTTTGAGAAGACTCAATCCGAGTCAGCATCGCTTGAAGTTTACGTTCAGGAAGGTCCGTATCCCGAATTGCTTCGGCTTTCATAGTACAGCGTTTCTCGCGCTGCCGAGCGGCGCGGACACGCACTCGGTACCGCTGGCCGTGATGGCGTACGGATTTAGCGAAGCTTATTCCCGAGATGCCCAGTGGATTACCTCTTATCCTGTGGCGAAGTTCGTTCATGCCGGTATAGCGGTTCTGTTGCTGAACTGGGCTCGCGTCGGCGCACGGAATCTGAGTCCGTTCTCTGTGAGCAAACGGGACCTCGAGAGCGCGGTATCGCTATTTGCGAACGCCATCCCGGCTGTGCGGGCAAGCGGTGTGCGGGTCAGTCGCGCGATGTTGTTGGGATGGAGTTTTGGGGGACTTTTTGCGGCGCATGCGATTCAGTCGATTCATGGATATGTTGCCGCACAGGTGGGGGATCCGGCAGACTACAACGTTGCAGCCTATGCTTTGGGAAACGATCTGTGGCGGGGGCAATCGCGCGTCTTCTTTGGTGGCCCGCCGGTCGGTCGATATCTGAGTCGGTACCAATTTGTTGATCCGGTCGGAAACGGGAGAGCCCCCGCAGCGCCGATTCTTCTGGAGTTCGTCAGTCGGAACCCTGATGTGGGGCAACTATTGGAAGAGTGGCGCGGAGTCGGTGCGGAAGTTGAAGCCTTTGCGTATCGCCGCAGCATTCACTGGCTCAATGTGCCAGAT
>JAKAYU010000318.1 GCA_021809525.1 Pseudomonadota bacterium
CCGATCTGCGCCTCGGCCTCGGAGATCTTCGCCGGAGCGATCCAGGATTATCACCGCGGGGTGATCGTCGGGCAGAACACCTTCGGCAAAGGCACGGTGCAGAACCTGATCCCGCTCGACCGCTGGAGCAGCCGGCCGATCGAGGGCCAGATCGCCGTGACCATCGGCAAGTTCTACCGCATCACCGGTCAGAGCACGCAGCTGCGCGGCGTGATTCCCAACATCGCGCTGCCCTCGGCGATCAACCCGAAGACCGTCGGCGAGAGCAGCATGCCGCGCGCGCTGCCGTACAACACGATCGGCCCCGTGCCGTTCGAGGTCAGCACCGGCACGGCGGCGGTTCCGTCGATCGCCAAGCTCAAAGCCGAAGAGCAGGCACGCGAGCAGCGCGATCCGAACTTTCGCTGGCTGGTCGGGGACATCCACGACATCGAGGCGATACGCGCGCAGAAGGTGCTCTCGCTCGACCTCGCCACACGGCGCCTGGAACGGCACGAACAGGACGAGAAGCTCCTCGCGCTCGACAATCAGCGCCGCGCCGCATTCGGCTTGCCGCCGCTGAAGAAGGTCGACCAGATCGGCGGCAAGAACGACAAGATCCCCGACGTGGTCCTCGATCAGGCCAAGGACATCGTGGCCGACATGGTCCGCCTGGACCACGCCGGCCAGGCCAAGCAGCAGCTCGCCAGGGGCGACTAGCGCCGCGGCGCGCTCAGCGCAGCAGGACGCCGTGAATGTGCCAGGTGTCCTCGGCCAGCACATTCGGAATGCCGGCCGGCGAGCCGGCGGCCTGTGCCGAGGCGCCACCGATGGAATCGGCCGTCGGGATGGCGTCCTCGGGATCGCGGTACTGCGCCAGCAGGCGCAGCGCCTTGATGCGCACGCGGATGTCGTGGCTGACGCTGGCATTGGAGCCGAGCAACGCTTCGGCGCGCTCGATCTGACCCATCAGCGCAAGACACTCCGTGCGGCTGCCATACTCGTCGATCACGTCGCGGCTGAGAACCGCATCGCGGGCACGCATGAGCAGCAGCGGCATGACCGTCAGGCGCTGGCACATGACCTGCGCGTAGGCGATGACGGTGAGATTGATCATGCGCCGGGCCTGCAGCGAGAGCCCCGGAAACGGCGGGACCGGCGTCGCGGCGATCTCGGCCGCGGCTTTCTGCGCCGACCCGAGCGACACGTCGGCCTCGGCGGACTCGGCGCGCGCGCGCGCGATCGTGTGCTCGAGGGCGCGCCGCTTGAAGAAGTGCCACACACGGCGCAACCGGGCACGCTCCTGCTCGAGATGCTCGAGCCGCTCGGCCGCCTGCACGGCAAGCTGACGCGTGACGTGCAGATGCTGCTCGGCGCTCTGGCGCCTGGCGAACTGCTGTCGGTTGTGCTCGGCCAGATGCGCGCGGCGCTCGTGCGCGTCCTGCTGGGCCGCCAGTTCCCCGCCGAAACGCTCGAGCTGCTCATGGCCTCGCTCCCACAGGTGGCGCAGCTGATAGAACACCAGCGCCGGATAAGCGGTCTCGTTCACGCCAAGACGCGTCTCCAGCCCCGCCAGGGTCTCCCGCACCCGCCGCGTGAGGCCTTCCTGCTGCTTGATTCGATCCTTCAGCCGCTCCAGATCGTCCTTGAGGTCACCAAAGGCCTTCTTCAGCTCGGCGCGATTGCGAAACAAGGCGAGCACGCGATGGTCGTCGGGCGACGCCTGCGCGCGCTGGAATGGCAGCTTGAGAAAGCCCAGTTGTCGAAATGCCTTCATCGCCGGTGCGGAATGCGCCGCCGGGAATCACATGATGGGTGCCGCGAAGCGATGGCCACGCTCCGCACAATACTCCAACCATTTGTTTAACATCATGTTTCGCATCCAGCGCTGATGCAGTTCACGCTCTGCGCATCGACCTGCCTGCAGCGCAGTCTCTGCCGTGGTGCCCGCGCAGCGCTCGGCCTCGACCAGCCGCGCATCGTGATACACGCGCAAGCGCAGCTGCGGAAAACGCACCGGCTCCTTCCCGTCGTGCAGCTCGTACGTGAGATCCAGGATGCTGGTGTACGCGCACCGCTCCACCACGGCCAGCAGCAGATCGCAGTCACCCGCCACCCGCGAGCGATAGGTTCCGACGAGCGCGCCAGGCGCCCCGACGAGCCGGCCGAGTCGAATATAGTTGCTCTCGTACAGGCTCATCAGCGCCACGAAGCTGCGGGGTCGAGCCCGCCAGGAAACCAGGGTCAATGTCTCATTGCGCATCACCCCGACTATAGCGGAGGGGCACGACAGCGCAAGCCGTGGCGCCCGAAGACGCCTCGCCCATCACGTGTGCAATTTTCGTGCTAGCAACCGACCTCAGGTGCGTAACCGCCGCTCGATGCCGGTGGTATTGAGGATCCGGCTGGCGATCTCCTCGATCGAGCACTCGGTGGTATCCAGCGAGGGGATGCCGTGTTGCGCGATCAGCGCCTCGGCGGAGTGCAGCTCGTAGCGCACCTGCGGCGCGGAGGCATAGCGGCTGTTCGGGCGGCGCTCGTTGCGAATCTGCTGCAACCGCTCGGGCTTGATGGTGAGCGCAAACAGCTTGGCGCGATACGGTTCGATTCGAG
>JAKAYU010000319.1 GCA_021809525.1 Pseudomonadota bacterium
CAGATGCTCGGCGTTGACGGTGCAGAGATTCAGCACCGCTGCCGGGCGGGACGTTCCAAGGCTCAGACGGCTGGCAACTGAGTGAAGCGACCGTTCAAACGTCCGCTCTTGAGAACATGTGATCGGTTCGAATGGTTCGCATCGTGACGGTCAGCAGCCGGGTTTCGCGGGTAGGCGGTCATGGCGGGGCGGTGCGCGGAGCGGGACGGGTGATCCCTACCCGGGTTCGATCAGTTCCAGGTCGGCCCGGGATCAGGTGGAGATATCGCCGAAGAGGGCCGATAGTCGCCCGTTCGGTGTCGGGGCGGAATTCTCACCGGGATCAGAGTTGCGTCGATGGCGCTCAGGGTGGCTCTCACGGGGCTATCAGGTGGCCCCTGCGCCCCAGAGGGAGAGACGGGGCTGTGCCCCTCAACCAGCCCCGTTGGACAATTTGGAGTCCCAGTGTGAACGATAGAGGCGGCGACCATTCGCTCGATGTCCGCGGGGGCGCGGTAGAACTCGTGGCGCGCGAGACTCGATGGTCGCCTGTCCCGGGGTCATCGATCCAGGTCTCAATCGGTGGACATCGCCCGGCGGAGGGGCTATGGCCTGATCACAGGGCCATCCGGCGGGGCCTGGGCGGCTGGCATCTCGCCCGTCCGGGCTCTCTCGCTGCCCGAATCGGTGGTTACAGTTACACCGAATGCAGCCAAGGCCGCCGCGGACGCGGCGGCGGAGTCTTCGGCCCTGATGAGGGCCCACCGGCCGGGCTGACGCGTGGCGACGCAGATGCCGCGCCGTTCAAGCCATATGCCGACCGTCCGACGGCGGTGGATGATCAGGGTGGCGCGCTGCCCGTGCGCAGCAGCCCGCTGCTGGCGGGCTGGATCAGGCTCGGGGTACTCACGCTCCTCGTCCGTCGCCCATACCCGCGCGCCAGTGCGCTCGGCCGCCTCGTGGAATTCCCGGAATTTGCCGGCCCGTGCGTGCCGCGCAAGCTCGCGGAGCTCGGCTGGGGCGTCCTCGGGCAGCCGTCGGCGGCACTCCCGCCATACGCCAAGCCGACCTTTCATGCCAAACAGCTGGAATCCTCGGATACCCCACGCCGCGCGCCACGCGTCCACGCCAGACAAGTTATCGCTCGTGATGTGCTGGCCGATCTTGCCGTCGCCGCAGGCGACCGCCTTGGCCGAGTACGCCATGCAATACTTCGCCGCGCCCTCGGCGCTTCGCGCACGCTCGATGCGCACGGCGGGACCGAGGTCACCGAACACGGCGGACAGGATGTTGGTGGTGGTCTTCACTTCGGAATCGGCCAAGAACATGATCTGGTGCCAGTGCACGCAGCCATCGAGGTGAGGTTCGACGAACCGGCCCCCTACGAACTCTATGGTCGCCTTTTTGGCGCGCGCCCGGGCGAGCGCCCAACGGTGGCGCAACTCTCGCTGCCCAAACACAGGGAGGCTGCCGTCCTACTTCGCGCGGCCGAATTTGGGCGAGGGGTGCCAGCTCGCCGGCAACGTCAAAGTGATGAAGTACGGCCAACGACCCTGCGCAACCTCGTAGGCAATCATGTCGCGGGTCACCACGTGAAGCTCGGCGCGCCGTTGTCGAGGCTGGCGCGCCACTTTCGCCAGCGGGATGGCCTCGCCAGTTTCGGTGTCAACCACCAGCGTTTCATCCGTCCACTTCGCCTGCTGCTCGAGCTGCTCGGCGCGGCGCACGCAGCAGCGCATGTTGCGCCGCTCACCGCACAGCGCGGCGGTACGGTCTACCTGCCTCAACTGCGTGGCCGCAACGCCATACCTGGCCTTATAGCTCGCGGCCCAGAGGGACCGCCCTGACCGCCACCATGTCGCGATCCGGTGCTTGGCTTCGTCGGCGATCTCCCGCTCGATCACGCCGCGATGTCGCCAGCCCCATGCGGTGACTCCGCACTCCATGACGCGGGCGAGGCGCTCATCCGACCAGCACGGCTCACGCAGATGCGCCGCTGCATCACCCGGACCTTGACCTTGCGGCTCGCGCTCGGCGGTGCATTGCTCCGCCTGGGCGCAGGGGCGGATTCGATGCGGCGGTCGCGGCCGAGCGCTTCTCCGCCGGGCCGCAGCCGAAGCCCGAGGATGCCCAGACGGCGGCACGGCGCTACGCGGCGCTCGAGCAGGCGCGCAAGGGCGGGGCTGAGGGGTCCGCCGTCGAGGAGGCGCTCGAGGCACTCCGCGAGTTCTACCGTGGGCTCACGGCGCCGGTATGGTCGCTGCTGCTCGAGATCGTCCGGCGTGAACGGGACATCCCAGGCGCGGCGCATCTTGCGAGGCGCATCGAGCGGGACCGGATCGCCTATGGGCTGCACCTCGAGGGGCTCGAGCGGGCGGTGAGCGATCCGCGCGGGATCGGCTTCCTCGAGAATGCGCGCGCCGCGGCGCTGCGGCGCGATGAGCTCGAGCGGGCAGCGGCGCTCCTCGAGGTCGAGGAGGCCATTGATGATCCGCTGAGGATGCTCCCGCGGGTGCTCAGTGGTGAGGCGATCGAGGGCGAGGTGCTCGACTGCACCGTGAGCCGGACCGACGGGGCCACGGTGGTGCTGCGCACCGAGGAGCCCTGC
>JAKAYU010000087.1 GCA_021809525.1 Pseudomonadota bacterium
GCGCCGCCGCCGCCGCCGCCGCCGCCCGGCGCCGCGGAGCGGCTGCCGCCGGCCTAGCGCGCCATGAAAGCGATGCGCCTGAGCGCGGCCGGTGCGCCGCTGCGGCTCAAGGAGGTGGCCCTGCCTCCCCCGGGACCGCATCAGGTGCGCATCGCCGTCGAGGCCTGCGGGGTGTGCCGCACCGACCTGCACCTGCTCGACGGGGAGCTGCCCGACATCCACCCGCCGGTGACCCCGGGACACGAGGTCGTTGGCACGGTCCTCGAGACCGGCTCGGCCGTGACGCGCTGGCGCGTGGGCGCGCGGGTCGGGGTGCCCTGGCTCGGGCAGACCTGCGGGCTGTGCCAGGATTGCCGCGAGGGGCGTGAGAACCTCTGCCCGAACGCCCGCTTCACCGGCTACACCCTCGATGGCGGCTACGCCGAGCAGTTGCTCGCCGATGAGCGCTACTGTCTGCCCCTGCCCGTCGGCGTGCCGGCCGCCGAGCTCGCCCCGCTGCTGTGCGCCGGTCTGATCGGATACCGGGCGTACCGCGCCGCGGGCGAGGGCAAACGCCTCGGGCTGTACGGGTTCGGCGCCGCGGCGCACCTGCTGGCGCAGGTGGCCCGGGCCGACGGGCGAGAAGTCTTCGCCTTCACCCGCCCGGAGGATGCTGCCAGCCAGGCGTTCGCCCGGCGGCTCGGCGCAGTCTGGGCGGGCGGTTCGGACCAGCCGCCGCCCGAGCCCCTCGATGCGGCCATTCTGTTCGCCCCGGTGGGGGCGCTCGTGCCGGCGGCGCTCGCGGCGGTCCGCCCGGGCGCACGGGTAGTCTGCGCCGGCATCCACATGAGCGACATTCCGAGCTTTCCGTACCGGCTGCTGTGGGGCGAGCGCGAGGTGCGCTCGGTGGCCAATCTCACCCGCCGCGACGGCGATGAGTTCATGAGCCTCGCCGGCAAGCTCGGCCTGCGCGCTACGGTCGAGCGCTTTCCCCTCGAGGCGGCCAACGAGGCGCTCGCGCGGTTGCGCACCGGGACGCTCGAGGGGGCCGCCGTGCTGGTTGCGGGGGGCGACGGGGCTTCGTAACATCGCGCCCCTTATGCGTTCACATTACTGCGGACAGGTCGATTCCCGGCTCATCGACCAGACCATCGAGGTCGCCGGCTGGGTGCACCGCCGGCGCGACCACGGCGGCATCATTTTCATCGACCTGCGCGACCGCGAGGGACTGCTGCAGATCGTGTTCGATCCGCAGTTCCCGGCGCTGTTCAAGGAGGCCGAGCGGCTGCGCAACGAATTCGTGATCCGCGTGAAGGGACGTGTGCGCGCGCGGCCTGCCGGCACCGTCAACGAGAACCTGGCCTCCGGAGAGGTAGAGCTGCTGACCGAGGAGCTGGAGCTGCTCAACCGCGCCGAGCCGCTGCCGTTTCAGCTTGATGAGACGGTGGGCGAGGAGCTGCGCCTGCGCTACCGCTACCTCGACCTGCGCCGCGAGGTGATGAGCCGGCGGCTGCGCCTGCGCCACGAGCTTACCCGGGCGATGCGCGCCTACCTCGATGAGCACGGCTTCATCGACATCGAGACCCCGATGCTCACCAAGGCGACGCCCGAGGGCGCGCGCGACTATCTCGTGCCGAGCCGCACCCACGAGGGGAAGTTCTTCGCGCTGCCGACGTCCCCGCAGATCTTCAAACAGCTGCTCATGGTGGCGGGCTTCGACCGCTACTACCAGATCGTGCGCTGCTTCCGCGACGAGGATCTGCGCGCCGATCGCCAGCCGGAGTTCACGCAGCTGGACATCGAGACCTCCTTCCTCACCCAGGATCAGATCATGGGGCTGATGGAAGGCCTCGTGCGCCGGCTCTTCCAGCAGGTGCTCGGTGTGGCGCTGCCCGAGCCGTTCCTGCGCATGACCTACACCGAGGCGATGCGCCGTTACGGCTCGGACAAGCCGGATCTGCGCATCGCGCTCGAGCTCGTCGATGTCGCCGATCTGGTCGCGGACTGCGACTTCAAGGTGTTCTGCGGCCCCGCCAAGGACCCCAAGGGGCGAGTGGCTGCGCTGCGCGTGCCGGGCGGCGGCGCGCTTGCGCGCTCGCAGATCGACGCCTACACCGCCTATGTGGCGCGCTACGGCGCCAAGGGGCTCGCCTACATCAAGGTCAACGAGCGCGCGCGCGGGCGCGAAGGCCTGCAATCCCCGATCGTGAAGTTCCTGAGTGATGCGGCGGTGGCGGGAATTCTCGAACGTACGCAGGCGGCGGACAACGATCTGATCTTCTTCGGCGCCGACAGCGCCAAGGTGGTGAACGATGCGCTCGGGGCGCTGCGCCTGAAGATCGGCCAGGACCTCTCCATGGTGCAGGGCGGGTGGCGGCCGCTGTGGGTGGTCGATTTTCCGATGTTCGAGTGGGATGCCGAGGAGCGCCGCTGGGTCGCCATGCACCACCCGTTCACCTCCCCGAAGAGCGACGATCCGGCCGCGCTGCGCGCCGACCCGCAGCGCGCCTTCGCCAAGGCTTACGACATGGTGCTCAACGGCTCGGAGATCGGCGGCGGCTCGGTGCGTATCCACCGCCAGGAGATGCAGTCGACGGTGTTTGACCTCCTCGGCATCGCTCCCGAGGAGGCGCGCGCCAAGTTCGGCTTTCTGCTCGATGCGCTTCAGTTCGGCGCGCCGCCCCATGGCGGCATCGCCTTCGGGCTCGACCGGCTCGCCATGCTCATGGCCGGCGCCGACAGCATCCGTGAAGTCATCGCCTTCCCCAAGACGCAGACGGCGGCCGATCCGCTCACCGATGCGCCCACGGAGGTCAGCGAGGCGCAGCTGCGCGAGCTGCACATCCGGGTGCGCAAACCGGCAGTGTGAGCTGCCGGGCAGGGCTCGCGGCCGCTTCGGGACGGGCGCGGGCATAGGTCGCGGACACATGAGCGCGCAGGAACACCTCATCTACGTTCATGGCCTGTGGATGTCCGGCGGCGAGGGCCTGCTGCTGCGCCACCGGCTCGCCCGCGAGCTCGGCGCGACGGTGCACGCGTTCACCTACTCGGCCGTCACCCATGGCATGGAGGAGATCACCGAGCAGCTACGCCAGTTCGTCGCCGCCATCGAGCCCCCGCGTGTGCACTTCGTCGGTCACAGTCTCGGGGGGCTGGTGATCTACCGGTTCTTCGAGCGCTTCGGCGGGCAGCCGCCCGGCCGTGTCGTGTTTCTGGGCTCGCCCTGCGTGGCGAGCCGCGCGGCCGTCGAGGCCAGCCACTCGCGCTTCATGAGCGCTCTGATGGGCCGTTCGGTGGCCGAGGAGCTGCTCACACCGCGCCAGCGTCAGTGGCGCTTCGACCGTCCGCTCGGGATCATCGCCGGCTCCTATTCGTTCGGCGTCGGGCAGTTTCTCGCCGGCTTCGAGGAGGACAGCGACGGCACCGTAGCAGTGAGCGAGACACGCCTGCCCGGGGCGAGCGATCACATCGTGGTGCCGGTGAGCCACATGGGGATGCTGGTCTCGGCCCGCGTCGCGCGCGAGACCGCGCGTTTCCTGCGCCAGGGGCATTTCTCACTCGCGTGAGCGAGCGCGGGCGCAGCCCCTCGGCGCTCAGCGCAGCGCCTTGGCCATGCATACCGCGGAGGCCGGACACAGCGTGCGGAACTCGCTGCTCGTCTGCACGGCGGCCGGCGCCTCGTCGCGAGTGATCACGCGGTAGTCGAGCCGAGCGAACAGCGCCCGCGCGGTCTGCGTCAGCAGCACCAGCTCACGCACTCCGGCGGCGCGCGCATGCCGCTCGAGCGATTTGACCAGGCTATGGCCGAGACCGCGGCCGCGCCACGACGGCGCGACCACGAGTGAGCGCAGCAGCGCCGTCTCGCCGTATCGCTCCAGCGCGCCCGCCCCGACGATGTCCGACCCGGCGCAGGCCACCAGAAACTGCGGCCGGGACGCGCCAAGATCGCTCGCAGGCAGACGCTCCTGCTCGAGCAGCGCACGTATGGCCTGCATGTCCCCCTCGCTCGCCGAACGGATGAGCGAACCGGCGCTCACTCCTCGCTCTCCTTCAGCAGCTGCCGCAGCCGATACAGCGCCTCGAGGGCGGCCTTCGGCGTCAGTTCATCCGGCTCGAGCGCATCGAGCGCTGCGCGCAGCGGATCGGGCGGCGGCGGGGGCGCGGCGGTGAACAGCGGCAGCTCCCGCTGCGGCCGCGCGAGCGGCTCATGCTCCTCGCGCTGCGCTTCCAGCGCCTCCAGGTACTCGCGTGCCTGCGCAATGACTTCGCGGGGCACCCCGGCGAGCTGCGCGACCTGCAGTCCGTAGCTGCGGTTTGCCGGGCCGTCCTTGACCGCGTGCAGGAAGACAATGCCCTCGCCGTGCTCGGTCGCATCCAGGTGCACGTTCGCACAACCGTCGATCTCGCTGGCCAGCCGGGTCAGCTCGAAGTAGTGCGTGGCGAAGAGCGTGAAGGCCTGCAGCCGCGTGCCGATGTGCCGCGCCATCGCCCAGGCGAGCGACAGCCCGTCGAAGGTGCTGGTGCCGCGGCCGATCTCATCCATCAGAATGAGGCTGCGTTCCGTGGCGTTGTTCAGGATGTTGGCTGCCTCGGTCATCTCCACCATGAACGTCGAGCGCCCGCCGGCCAGATCATCGCCCGCGCCGATGCGGGTGAAGATCCGGTCGATGGGCCCGAGCAGCGCCTGCTCGGCCGGCACGTAACTGCCGATGTGCGCGAGGATGACGATGATGGCGGCCTGGCGCATGTAGGTCGACTTGCCGCCCATGTTCGGGCCGGTGATGATCAACATCCGCCGGCGCGCATCTAGCGCGAGGTCATTGGGCACGAATGCGCCGGCGGTGAAACGCTCGACCACCGGGTGGCGGCCGGCGGTGATGCGGATCGAGGGCTCCTCGCTGAGGACAGGCTCGCTCCACTGCAGTGCTCCGGCCCGCTCGGCGAGTGCGCCGAGCGCATCGAGCTCGGCCAGGGCGCCGGCGGTGGCCTGCAGCGGCGCAAGCTGCTCGATGAGCGCGCTGAGCACCTGATCGTACAGCACCTTCTCCCGCGCCAGCGCCCGCTCGCGCGCTCCGAGCACCCTGTCCTCGAAGCCCTTGAGCTCCGGGGTGATGAACCGCTCGGCGGACTTGACCGTCTGGCGGCGCAGGTAGTCCTGCGGGGCGCGCTCGGCGTCCTTGCGCGGGATCTCGATGAAGTAACCCTGCACGCGGTTGTAGCCGAGCTTGAGCGTCGTGATGCCGGTGCGCTCGCGCTCGCGTCGCTCGAGCTCGAGCAGGAACTCGTCGGTGTGGGTGGCGATGCGCCGCAGCTCATCGAGCTCGGTGTCATAGCCCGGCGCGATGACCTCCCCCTCGCGCAGGAACGCCCCGGGCTCGGCGGCGATGGCGCGCTCGAGCAGCTGCGTGACCTGCTCATGCGTGCCGATCCGGGCACCGATGGCCGTGATGAGCGGGGAGTCGATCGGCGCCAGCGCGGCGTGCACCCCGGGCAGTGCGGCGAGCGAGGCACGCAATTGTGTCAGGTCGCGCGGGCGTGCCGAGCGCAGCGCCACGCGGGCGAGAATGCGCTCGACGTCGCCGATGGCGCGCAGCCGCTCGCGCAGCTCCTCGAAGCGGCGCGCCTCGAGCAGCGCGCCCACCGCCTGATAGCGCTCGCGCAGGGGCTGCTGGTCGGTGAGCGGGCGATTCAGCCAGCGGCGCAGCTGGCGCGAGCCCATTGCGGTGGCGCACACATCGAGCAGGGCGAACAGCGTCGCCTGCTCGCGCCCCGAGAGGCTCGCATCGAGCTCCAGGTTGCGCCGCGTCGCCGCATCGATGAGTAGCCCCTCGGCGCGCTCCTCGACGGTGAGCCCCCGAATGTGCGGCAGGGCGCTCTTCTGGGTGTCGCGCACGTACTGCAGCAGCGCGCCGGCGGCGGCGATCGCGAGCGGTAGATCGTCGGCCCCGAAGCCCTTCAGGTCGAGCGTGCCCAACTGATCGGTGAGCAGTCGCGAGGCGCTTGCGAGCTCGAAATGCCAGGACGGGCGGGTGCGCAGCGCACTATCGCGGCCGAGATCCTGCGGCGCATCCTCAGGAACAAGCAGCTCGGCGGGCTTGAGGCGCTCGAGCTCGGCCTCGAGCGCCCCTGCGCCGCTCGACTGCAGCACCGTGAAGCGGCCGGCAGCCAGATCAAGCCACGCCAGTCCGAAGTGCTCCCCGTCGCGCGCCACCGCCGCGACCAGCGTGTCCTGGCGCTCATCGAGCAGCGCCGCATCGGTGACGGTGCCCGGGGTGACGATGCGCACCACCTCGCGCTCCACGGGGCCCTTCGCCTTGGCCGGATCGCCCATCTGCTCGCAGATGGCCACGCACTCGCCCTTGCGCACCAGGCGCGCCAGATACGACTCGACGCTGTGTACCGGCACGCCGGCCATCGGAATCGGCTGGCCGGCCGACTGGCCGCGCGAGGTGAGCGTGATATCAAGCAGCGCCGCGGCGCGCCGCGCATCATCGTAGAACAGCTCGTAGAAGTCGCCCATGCGGTAGAAGAGCAGCACGTCCGGATGGCGGCTCTTGATCCGCAGGTACTGCTGCATGACCGGGGTGTGTTCCGGGTTGGTGCTGGGCAATGCGGCGTGACCCGTATTGAAGCGTGGCGCGGGAGTCTAGCATCCGCAGCCCGACGGTGCCTCGCGCCTGGCTTTCGAGGCGCAGTGACGATCGGTGGCGGCACGCCGCAGCAACTCCGTTGGGCTCGGTGTGGGCGTTCTCAGTGACCGTGCTGCCGCCCGTCGCGCCGCTCCGGCCAGCTGGTGCGGGTGCAATGATTCGCTCCGGGGTCGTGGCCGGGGTGCTCACCGTTGCAGATGCTTGGCCGGAAATGTCCCGGTGACCGCAAGGGCCCGGGTCCGCGCAGCAGCGCTTGCGAGAAAGTGACCGCCGCGGCGCAGTTGTACGAAGTTCACCGGCTTGCCGAGCCTGCGCAGCGCGCTGCATCCTCGCCGACTGACGCGCCGGCGCGACCATATCGTTCTTGTCGCAAATCAACAGCACCGGCGCCGCGACGGCTTGCGCGCCGTAAAGGGGCGATCGCGGCGCATCTTCGGTTCGTTTGAGACTCCAGACAGGGTGCGCGATGGGACAAGATCCGCATGAGCAGCAGGGACGTTGCCGTGCTCGCGAATCGTATCTGCCATGAGCGAGCGTAGATCCGAGATGCCGTTGACGCTCACTGCGCAGGCATATGTTTTCGCAGAGAACGCCGCACCGGCGAAAGCCGCGTAGCCGCCGTAACCGACGCCTACGATGCAGGCGCGATGCGGATCGATCATGTTCTGTTTGATCAACAGGCGAGCACCGTCGATGACATAACTTTGTGAGGCGCCCTGCCACCTGGCAGCGCCGATCGGTGTGGCGAGTGAAGTCCAGGAGAGATAGTGCCGAGGTATGGGATAGGTGTTTAACGCCGGAGACTCGGCGAACCAGTCGAACTGATGCGTCGGGCTGTCGAGCGGCCCGCCGCGCACCAGCACGATGAGCGGCTGATTCTTGCTTCCATGGGAGAACAACTGCGCGTGTATGCGCCGGCCGCTCCGCGTCCGCTAGTCGAGCGCACGGGCCTTGCTGAGCTTGACGTGGGTGAGCTGAGGATGGCTCTTTGCCACAATGGCCGCGCCGTGGGTTGCGAAATTGACGAGATGATAGGTTGCCGGTTCATCCACATCTTCCGCGCGCACCAATGCTTCCCGATGATTCCGCGAGTACTCCTTGATCTCGAACGCCTCGCCCGGGAACACGTGAGCCATGGACTCGCATGCCATGTTGGCGGCCTTATTGAACCAGATCCTGTGTGCACGAGCGCCTCCGACACTGGCGTACTCCAGCCTGCTCGTATCGTTGGAGAGCTGAAACGCTTTCACCCGCTGCTTCAGCCCGGGCAGCACGCGCTTCGGGGCCCTCCCATTGAGTGGTATCTCCCACAGATGCCCGCCTCTGGTGTTGCCGGGGAGGAACGTCAAGATGACATGCGCAGCCGGCTCCAGCATGGCGGTCGCATATCCCGGGGTGCGGGAGTGGCCGGCGCTGATTGCTCCGGGTTGTGCGTCACTGGAAAGAAAGTACGCCCTGAACTGCAACGGCGGAATGATGCGGATACCGGGGCAGTATCTGAGGCCGCTGGGAGAGCCGTGGCCGCGCCATGCGGTCTTATTGGTCGATCATCGCGCTCTGCTCGGCGATTGGGTGAACCACATCGACCACGTGAGCTGGGCGTTCGCGATGCTCGAATTGCGGCTGCCGTTCGAGGAACTCCCGAGCGAATACAATTTTCCCACGCCACTTTCGAGGAGAATCCCCGCCGGGGCGCATGTGCGGCCTGTGGTGCTGCATGATCACCGCAAGATCAATATCAGAGGTCGGATCCGGCGCACGGGTGTTCACGAGGTCGACGGCGCGATCAGACAGGCCATCCGGCACCTGTCAAATGGTACTCTGCTGTCCAGGATGGTGCGCGCCGGCTGCTCCATTTCTGGCAAGGGCGGCGGCATCTGCCGGGGCGGAAGGTCAGTGAGAGCACACAGGATGCGCCTGTTTCGGTAGCTTGCGAGTCCATGGGGGTCTAGTGATGATCAAGGTCCATTTGCCCGTCGTCGTGACCCTGGCGTTGGTATTGGGAGGTTGCGCCCAGCCGCCGCTCGGGAATTCCAAGACCCTTGCCGCCGAGGCCGCACACTATCGGGTCTCACGCCAGCTGCTGCTCAGCGCCGAGAGAGCCGGCTACTCCCCGCGGATTCGCCGTGGTGCGACGCAGTTCTGCACCCAGCAAGAGTCCTTCTCGTACATCCCGCGGCTGCACTGTCTCGATCCGGCGCAGATGCGCAATCGTCTGCAGCAAGAGGTAACGTTCCGCCGATCGGTGCGCTATCGAGTCATGTCGGTGCCCCGGACTCCTCCCTTGTAGTCGAGAACGGCAGGAGATCCGCGGAGCTCGGCCGCCCGTGCGGCCGGCGGCACCGAGCCTCAACCCCAGCAATCCGTTGCATCGTTTGCCCTGCACGGGGCGTTGTTTCATCGGCATAGGGATGCCAGGGTCCCGAGCC
This sequence comes from Pseudomonadota bacterium, assembly GCA_021809525.1. Classification (GTDB taxonomy): domain Bacteria; phylum Pseudomonadota; class Gammaproteobacteria; order Steroidobacterales; family Steroidobacteraceae; genus 13-2-20CM-66-19. The sequence goes on from JAKAYU010000087.1 coordinate 9,059, forward strand.
GCGACCATCGGGATGCGCGCCCCGAGCGAGGTGCCTGGCGCGTGATGTCAACGGGGTGCGAAGCGTGCCTCAGGGACACACGCCCGTCACTCGGAGGCCGCGTCGAGCGTGGGCAGGCCGGCCGCGGCCCGGATCGTCTCGCGTTTGAAGAAGAACAGCGAGCTCAGCAGCAGCGTCATCGGCACCAGCGAGAAATAGAACGCGTGGATGCCCCCGAAGCGGGCGAACACGATGGCGGTGATGCGCGAGCCGAGCGTGCCGCCGAGGGCCGAGAACACCAGAATCAGACCGGTCATGGCCGCGTGGGCGGGCTTGGGCAGGGCGCTCAAGGCCACCGAATTGATCACCGGATAGATCGGGGCCATCAGCAGGCCGATCAGCGGGATCAGGTAGGCTGCAAGCGGGGCGTGCGCCCAGCTGAAGTGCCCGCCGCTTACCCCGCGGGCGAGCGGCAGGGTGAGGATGATGAGCAGCCCCATGCCCACCACGCAGGCGTTCAGCAGCGGATACCAGGCGACCCGGCGCAGCAGCTGACCGGCCAGCACGCGGCCGATGGCAATGGAGGCCGCGAGCATGCTGGCCATCTGCACGCTGACCGCGTCGGGCAGCTTGAGCACTTCGTAATTGAAGGTCGGCAGCCAGGTGCCGAAGCTCTGCTCGATGAGCACGTAGAAGAACGTCGAGGCGAGGAACACGTACACCATCGGCCGCAGCGAGGAGCGGCTGATCTGCGCGAGCGAGTCGCGCACCGACTGGGTCGTGCCGCGAGCGGCCGTCTCATCGAGGTGCGAGCTGCCGAGCAGCGTCATTGCCACGATACAGGCCCCCGCGATCACCCAGTACACGCGCAGCCATGCGGCGTGGGCGCCGGGCCCGGAGCGGATGAACGCGCTGAACAGCCACCCTGAGATCACCACGCCCACCATGAACAGGCCCTCGATGAAATTGGTCAGGCGGGTGTGCTCGCTCTGCGAGCCCGTGAGCAGCCCGATCGAGCCGTACACCGAGACCTTGGTGAGCGCAAAGGCGATGCCGACGCACACGAACAGCAGCTCGGTGGTGTGGAATCCCGGAAACAGCGGCATCAGCGTGCAGGCGAGCGCCACCACCGCCAGTGCGATCAGGATGGCGCGGCGGTAGCCGAGGACCGGCAGGAACGAGGCCACTGCGAACGAGGTGATCACGATCGGCAGGTCCTTGAACAGCTCGAGCAGGCTCGCCTCGGGCTTGCCGACTCTGAAGCTGTGGATGGCCTGCAGGATCACCGTGCCGACGCTGTTGAGCAGGATCGCGAAGATCATGAAGCTCAGCGCGAGTGCGCTGATCAGCCGATAGCGGTTCACGGAGTGCGGCATGCCGGGGCAGTCTTTACGCGCGGGGTACGCCCGTGGATGATATCGATATCTGCCGCAACGCGAACCTGCAGTGCCTGAACGGAAGAAAAAATCCCCGGATGCGCCCGCCAGCCTGACCATGGCCGATCTCGCCGGGCTTGCCGGGGTCTCCACCATCACGGTCTCGCGGGCGCTCGCAGGCAGCGCGCTCGTCAGCCCAGCCACGCGCGAGCGGGTGCAGCAGCTGGCGCGCAAGCACGGCTACAAGCTCAACGTGAGCGCGCGTAACTTACGCCTGCGGCGCAGCCACGCAGTGGCGGTCATCGTCGAGATGACCCCGACGCCCGAGCGAACCATGTGGGATCCCTATCCGCTCGCGCTGCTCGGCGGGATATCACAGGAGCTCACCTCGGCCGGCTACAACGTCCTGCTCACCACCCGTCAGGCCGCCGGGGATGTGGCGATGCAGGCGGCGGACGGTCTGATCCTGCTCGGCCAGGGCCCTCATCAGGACGCGGTGCGCATCTACGACAAGCTGGGCCTGCCGATGGTGGTGTGGGGCGCGGCGGGCGTCGGCGGCGATCAGCACGTCGTCGTCGGCAGCGACAACCGTCACGGCGGCATGAGCATCGCGGAACGGTTCGTGTCGATCGGCCGGCGCCATCCGGTGTTCATCGGCAATCCGGACCATCCCGAGATGGCCCAGCGCCAGGCCGGCTTCGTCGATGAGCTCGGCCGCCACGGCATCAAGCCGCTGCTGATGCGCCGTGCGGACTTCACCCTCGAGGCCGGCGTGCAGGCGGTCCGTTCGCTGCACAACCGCCGGGTGCAGTTCGACGCGATTTTCGCCTGCTCGGATCTGGTGGCGATGGGGGCGATCCGGGCCCTGATCGAACTCGGCCTGCGGGTCCCGGAGGATGTATCGGTCATCGGTTACGACGACACGCCGCAGGGCGCGACCTTCCTCCCGCCGCTCTCGACCGTGCGGCAGAACTGGCAGGAGGGCGGTGTGCTGCTCGCGCGCAAGGTGCTCGGCATGCTGCGGGGCGAGGTGGTCGAGTCGCAGATGCTGCCCACGGCGCTCGTGCTGCGCTCGACCTGAACGGCGGACCTGTGGCCCCGGGGCGCGGTACGCCCGCCGGTCGATGCGGTTACACTGCTCCAATGGCCGCCCCACCTGTTGCGGATGCGGATCTTTACGAGCTGGCCGAGCGGGCCGGCCGGGCCCTGCGGGCTGCGCACTGGCGCATCGCCACCGCCGAGTCCTGTACCGCCGGCTGGATCGCCAAGGCATTGACCGATGTGCCGGGCAGCTCCCAGTGGTTCGAGTGCGGCTACGTGACCTACTCGAATGCCGCCAAGGTACGCGATCTCGGCGTCTCTGAGCGCACCCTCGCCACGCACGGCGCGGTCAGCGAGGCCGCCGTCCGGCAGATGGTGCAGGGAGCCCTCAGAATCTCCGGCACGCAGCTGGCGGTGGCGGTGAGCGGCATTGCCGGCCCTGACGGCGCAACGCCGGACAAACCCATCGGCACGGTGTGGCTTGCCGTCGCGGCGCAGCCGTGGCCGGATCCCCGGTGCGTGGTGCGGCGCTTCACGGGGGATCGCGACGCGGTGCGCCGCCAGACCGTGGCGCACGCTCTGCAGCTGGCGCTCACGGCGCTCGGCGCTGCGGAGGCGCGCTGAGCGGGCGCGAGCGCACCGGATGGGCGCAGAGGAACCGGTGGGCGCGTCGCCGCTGCCCGGCAAGACGCGCAGGCTGTTCTTCGCGCTCTGGCCCGATCAGGCCATGCGCGAGCGGCTGGTCGAAGCCGTGCATCCGGCCGTGCGTGCAAGCCGGGGACGGGCCGTTGCGAGCGCCCAGCTGCATGTGACGCTCGCATTCCTGGGCGCCGTGCCGGCACCGCGCGTGGCGGAACTGCCGGCCATCGCCCTTGCGGCCGCGGTCGCGCCGGGCGGATGTCTCGAGCTGTCGTTCGAGCGGCTGGCCCATTGGCCGCAGCCGCGGGTGCTGTGCGCGCTGCCGGCGCGCGCCCCGGCTGTGCTCGGCGCGCTGGTGGAGCGGCTGCTCGAGGCGCTTGGGGCAGCCGGTTTTGCTCCGGATCTCAAGCCCTTCCGTCCACATGTCACGGTGGCACGCAAAGTGGTGCGGCCAAGTGAGCCTGCGGCAATGGCGGCGGTCCACTGGCGGTTCGACGCGTTTGCCCTCATCGAGAGCCGCACGCTCGAGTCGGGTCCCGTATACAGCGTTGTAGAGACGTACCCACTGTGCGCCGCGGCGCACGCGACAAAATAACACTTCACGCACGCACACGGAGATGATGTCCGCGGCGTCTTTGTGGGATAATTCCCTGACCGCTTCGTCATTCAAAACATCCGGGACAGCCAGATGGAAGAGAACCGCAAGAAGGCGCTCGCCGCCGCATTGGGCCAGATCGAGAAACAGTTCGGCAAAGGCTCGGTGATGCGCCTTGGCGATGCCGCCGCCGCCTATGATGTCGAAGCCGTGTCGACCGGCTCGCTGGGGCTGGATATCGCCCTCGGCGTGGGCGGGCTGCGAG
>JAKAYU010000088.1 GCA_021809525.1 Pseudomonadota bacterium
ATCTGCGCCAGCGATCGCCGCCCCCACCGGGGTGAAGGCGAACATACCGAACGGCTGGCCGACGGCATGGGCGCGGAAATTCGAGATCAGGATATTGGGCACCGTGCCGATGAGCGTGATGATTCCGCCCAGAAGCGCACTGAAGGCCATGGGCATCAGCCACTTCGAGGTGCTCTGCTCATTGCGGCGGCCGAGCTGCAGCGCCACGGGCAGGAAGACGGCCAAGGCGCCGACGTCACTGATCAGTGTGGAAGTCAGCAGAAGAAGGCCGGTCAGCGCCATGAACTGACCGCCGCCGGCCTGCACGTGACGCAGTAACCAGGCGGTAATCGCATCGACCAGACCAACGTTCCACAGCGCACGACTGACGACCATCACCCCCGCCACCGTGATCACGGCGGGATTGCCGAAGCCGCTGAACAATTCCCGCTCCGGCAGAATCCGCAGCAATGCCAGCGCCAGGAGCGCAAGCATCGCCGTGACGTCGTAGCGCCAACGATCGAGGATGAACAGTGCAATGGCTGCCAGAAGGATGGCCAGAACTTCGATCTGTGATGTCACGAGAGCTCCCTCACAGCCGCGGCGGCATCGCCCCCACCGCAAAATTCATGCGCACACCTATCCTTGCACACCGATGTCTCGTCTGCGAGAGCTGCATATACCCCGTGCCGCACGCACCCTCGGATGGGGAATCTCGCGTCCGCTGTGCGCACGCACACCACACCGGCCTATCGTCGGTTGCTCGGGCCGATGCGCCCGCGATCGCGCCGCCCGCGTTACATGGCAGAGTGCAGTGCATTGCGCGCAGAGTGTGCTCGGAATCGGTCTTGGCTACGACATGGCGCGCACGCCGCCCGTGGCGTTGCGCCTGACGGCGCCACCGCGCACAATCGGAATCGCCGTGTCCTGCCGTTGCGACTGATCCGCCGAAAAGCCTACCCTTGACGTTGCAGGGGTGGCGCTCCTCATCCACGCGTGCGGCACGCCCGCCCCTGTTGGGTTCTCGCCGGTCGCGCCCACTGCACACGGCGCGTGAGCGCTGCGCCCGCCGGGGCGCTCGGCAAGCGCCCCGGGAAAATGACGAAGACGGCCGCGTTGGGAATCTCGAGAACACCGGTGCCGCCCCCAGGTTGCGCGCCTCGGAGGCGTCCGCGTGCAGCGATCGCGCACCCGAACAGCGGCGCCCCGCGCTCCAGGGCAAGGGCGCGTCCCGACAAATCCCCGCAGCCACACACCGCCGGCGATGCCGTGCGCGCATGCCGGAGGTTCACGCGAGCACGGCGCAGGATCGCCCCTCACCTCGGACGCAGGGCTGCACGTACGCGCGCCCCGAGGCCGCGCAGCCGCGAAACCGGCTCGTTGGCGAAGACGAAGCGGATGTATTGTTCGCCGTGGGTTTCGCCCCAGCCTGACATCGCAGTGGCGCAGACGCCCTCATCAAGAAGTCGCGTGGACATCTGCGCCCCGTCGATGCCGAAGTCGGACACCCGCAGCAGCATCGACCAGCCGCCGGCCGGCCGCCCGAAAGGCAGCCCCGCGAGCTCCTCGAGGAGCACGTCGCGTCTGGCCTGCAACTCCTCGACATAGGGCGAGAGCCCCTCGGCCGAATTCTCCAGCGCCGTCGCGACGGCATCCTGTCCGATGCCGACCGGCACGACGACATTGGCCAGCGAGACGGCCACGAGGTCGGGCATGAACGCCTCAGGCGCCACGATCCACCCGACCCGCCAGCCGATCATGCGCAGCTCCTTCGCCGCGGAGCCGACGCTGACGGTGCGCTCGGCCATGCCGGGCAGTCCTGCCGGATGTAGGACGGTCCGGTCGTCAAAGAGCAGCCGCTCCATCGCCGCATCGAGAATCAGCACGAGGTCATGGGCGAGGCACAATTCGGCAACGAGCGCCCAGTCCTGCCCATCGAGACAGCCGCCGGAAGGCATCGATGGGGACATCAGCAGCATCGCGGTCACCTTCGGCCCGATCGCGCGGCGCAGCGCCTCCCGGTCGAGACGCCACTCGCCCCCCGGCGTGAACACGAACGGCACGAATCTCGGCACCCCGCCGGCGAGCCGGATGCGGTTGATCAGGCCGGCATAGGTCGGGTCGGTGACGATCACTTCATCGCCCGTCTCGACCGTCGCCAACAGCACGTTGAGAATGCCCGAGAGCCCGCCGGCCGAGATGAGGCAGTTGCGTTGCCCCGAATACTCCACGCCGCTGGTCCGCGACACGTGCCTCGCCGCCGCCTCGCGCAGACGGGTCTGCCCGACGAAGGGCAGATAGCTGTTGGCGGCATCCTCGCAGGCGGCGCGCCGCGTTCGCTCAACGGCGGCCGAATCGGGCGGGATGTCGGTATCGAGGTTCTCCAGGCGCAGGAAGTCTCGCCCCGACGCATCGGCGATCGCGCCCATGCGATCGACACCGATGCCGGCAATATGCTGCAGTCGCGCAGGGCGCCTTCGGGACATGATGCTCTCCCGTCGAATCAGCTCATCATCACAGCGTGCAAGCGGTGCATGCAAGGCGCATCGGCGCCGCTCACCGGAATCGCCAGATCAGGTCGAGCCCGGCGGTGATCGGCCGGTTCACCGTATAGCGGGTAAAGGCCGCGGTCTGCAGATTGATCTGCGGCTGCGGATCGAGCAACACCCGCGCGTTGGTCAGATTGTCGACGAACAGCGCCGCCCGCCAGCGGCCGCTCTCCAGGCCCAGCCGCACATCGGTGAGGCTGTATGCGGGCAAGTGCACCATGTACTCACCGATGTTCCACAGAGTGATCGTCTCCCCGTAGGGAGCGTCGGTTCTCGAGCCCACGTAGTTCCAGCCAATGGAGGCGAATGCCGCCAGGCGCGCCGACAGGTCATGCCGCCAGCGCAGATGGAGCGAGCCCATGAGGGTCGGCGTATCGGGGACTTCAGTGCCGGCCGGATAGCCGATGATGGCGCTCGCGCGCGTGAAGGTCGCGTGCGTGTAGCCGGCATTGGCCGCGAGGTGCCAGTCGCGCCCGAGCAGCGCGTGCAGGTCGGCCTCCAGCCCCTCGATGCGCGCCTGCGCCCCGTTGGCCGTGATGCCAAAGCCCGCCAGGTTGGTCGCCAATTGCGGATGGATCCAGCGCTCGTAGTAGGCCGATATGTCGAGCGTCAGGCGCTGATGCAGCAGCGTCGATTTCTCGCCGAGCTCGTAGCTCCACACCGAGTCGGAGCTGAAGCTGGCCGGCGCCTGCAGCAGAACATTCGGATCGCAGCCGCCCGCAACGGCGCCGAGGAGCTTCTCCTGCAGCCCGCATTCGTTGGCCACCAGCACCGCATTGCTGTTGGTGGCATGCGCCACCGGAATGGGCTGATTCACCCCGCCGAGACGGAAGCCTTGGGACACCGTGGCGTACAGCATGTATTGCGGGCCGAACGTATATCTCAGGTCGATCTCCGGCACCGTTCCGGCCGCGCCGTTCGCGGCGCTGGTGTTATACGGCGTACTGTTGCCCTGGGCGCCAAACACGGTGAATACGCCGTATTCGCTGTTCGACTGATGCAGTGCGTAGCGATAGTGCCGCAGGCTCACCGTCGCCACAAGCTGCGGGTCGATACGCCATGACAGCTCACCGAATTCGGAGTTCTGCAGGATGTCCTGCGGCTGGTGATCGACGTAGATGTTCGGCCCGCCGAGGGCTGCCCCGGCCTGCGGCGCCAGCACCGCCAGCTGCCAATCGGAGTGCAGGTCCTGATAGAACCAGCCGGCAAGCCACTGCCAGGGTCCCGCCGCGGTGGAAGTCACGCGCAGCTCCTCGCTCAGCTGTCGCGTATCGTCCCGCTCGCTCGCCCCCGGACCGAGCGGCGACGGCCCGGTCGGCCCGAGCCCGCCAGGGGGATCGTATGCCGGGAACGAGGCGCCCATCGCGGCCGCGGTCTCCTCGGTGCCGTCCTGGGATACCACGGTGGAGCGGGCCCAGTACCCGGTGGCGGCGGAAACCCGCACCGACGGCAGGCGGTACGCCAGCTCAAGGCTGCCGAGAGCGAAGCGGTCGCGCTGCGGCTCCGGCGTGTTGTAGATCTCCCAGTGTGCCTCCACGGCCGGCGTGACCGGACGGGTCGTCTCACCGTTGACATCGACGGCGTCGGGAGCGCCCTGGCGGGTCAGCTGATACATCGCGAGCGACTGGATCGAAAGGCGGCTCACGGGCTTGACCAGCAGTTCGGCCCGCGCGGCGTCCACGTCCGTCGTGTTCACTCCGTTGATCCGCTCCTGCAACGGCGCGGAGTAGAAGTTCGGCGGGCGTGACACCTTAGGGTAGATGCCCGCATCGACGGCCACCGCTGCATCCGCGATGACCCGCCGCTCGATCCAGCCGCTGTCGTGCCGGACTGAGCCGACGAGCCGCACTGCGGCCTTGCTCCCGAAGGGCAGGTTGACCATGCCGTTAAGCGCCTGATTGAACCCGCCGCCTGAGCCGGTGACTGACGCGACCGTCTCGCCCGAGGCCTCGAACCGACCCAGGCGCGGCGGCGTAGGCACGAGCCGAATGGTCCCGCCCATGGAACTCGCGCCATAGAGCGTGCCCTGCGGACCACGCAGCACTTCCACGCGCTCGATGTCATACAGATCGAGATCGACGAGCACCTTGCCGAGCTGAGCCGAGGCCGGCGCCGACAGCGGGATCGCACCGAGGTACAGGCCCACCATGGAGGTATTCCCCCCGGAGGAATTCAGGCCGCGCATCTCAAACTCAGTCTGTCCCGGTCCGCCGGTGCGCACGGCCAGCCCGGGGATCGAGCGCGCGAGCGAGTCGAAATCCGTCAGCCCGCGACGCACGATTTGGGCAGCGGTGATCGCCGTGACGCTCGCCGGAGTGGACTGCAGAGTGGTCGTGCGCTTGGTCGCCGTGATCAGCACCTGCGCCAGCCGATGAGGCTGCGGGCGGAGCATGCCCCAGGAGCGCCGCTTCCCGGACGGCCGTTCGGGCCGGCGCGCAAGGCGCCCCCGCAAGCGCCAGGCGCGCCCCGCACCCGCCCTGCCCGCAACCTGCCCGGAAACGGCACGCTGCGGGGCGGCGACGATGGCGATGGCCGAGCGGCTGACCAAGCGAAACGCGAGGCCCGATTCCCTCAGCAGCATCCCGAGCGCCTGCGTGACGGTGAACTCCCCGTGCACGCCGGGCGCACGCAGCCCCGCCACTGCGCCTGCCGAAGACAACAGCGTGATGTCCGCCTGCCGGGCGAACAGGGTCAGCGCCGGAGCGAGCGGCTCGGCGGGAATGTCGAAATGGCGCACCGGCTGGACGGTCTGTGCCCGAGCCGCCGTCCACACCAGTGCCGCCAGCAGGCCAAAGCGCCGCGCCCGGCGAGCCGCCAGGCGGGAATGCAGCCAAGCCCCTCGAGGATGGCTCGAATTAATTGCGCGCGGCTCCCCGAACAGGCGTTGCTCGTACGTATGGACCGGACGTGCGCGCGGGCGCCGCGTCGGCGACTGGTTCGGAACCCCCCGCTCGTCCGCTCGTGCCCGCCATATCGACCGCGGACATGATGGCCCGCCCGGCCGGTGATTGGCAAGCCCACGCAAAGAGCCGGGGGACGAGGGTTCCCGTCCCCCGGCACGTGCCCGCCCGCTGCGCGGCGCGCCCGGGGCGCGACTCAGCGGAAGCTGTAACTCACATCCAGACCGTAGGTGATCGGCTGGTTCACGATGTAGCGCGTGAACTGCGGAATCGCCAGATTGATCTGCGGCAGCGGATCGAGCAGCGTCTGCTTATTGGTCGCGTTGTCGACGAACAGCGCCGTGGTCCACCTGTTGGCGCGGATCCCCAGGCGCAGATCGAGGATCCCATAGGCCGGCAGATTGATCTGCGTCTGGCTGATGTTGTTCAGATACACCGTCACGCCATAGGGCAGGTCGTAGCGCGATCCGACATAGCTGTAGGTGATGTTGCCGATGACCGAGAGGTTCTCGGTCAGCATGTGATGGTAGTTAAGCGATGCCGAGCCGGTGACCTTCGGCGTGTCAGGAACGGAGTACCCCTGCGGTATGCCGGTAATCGCACTGTTCGTCAGGAACTTGCTGTGCGTGTAGCCCAAGTCCGCCGCGAAGCTGAAATCCTCGCCGAGTTCGGCGCGGAACTCCGCCTCCAGACCGTAGATGTTCGCGTTGCCACCGTTGACGGTAAAGCCGAAGCCGGCGATGTTGGTCGAAATCTGCGGATCCATCCATCGCTCAAAGTACGCGGTCAGGTTGAACAGCGCACGCTGCTGCCAGAACTCGTTCTTGGTGCCGATCTCATAGTCCCACACCGAGTCGGAGTTGAACTGTGGCACGCCCTGACTGTTGACGTTGGGGAAATTCGCGAGCGAGGTATAGGTCGTTCCCGGCTGAGTCGGGGTCGCCGACAGCTTTGCCTGCAGGCCGCACTGCTGGATCTGCACTAAGGAGGTGGGCGCTGCGCAGATCGCCGGCGTCACCGGATAGTTGTAGCCGACGAAGGGCTGATCGGTGCCGCCGAGCCGGAAGCCCTTGGCGATCGTCAGATACACCATGTGGTCGCTGTCGATCTGCCACCTGAGGTTGAAACGGGGATTCGTTCCGCTCGCCCCGCCCCCCGCGCGGGTGATCAACGGCTCGGTGTTTCCCGCCACCGTCGGTGCTCCGCTCAGCAGGTTCGCGAACCCGTACGGCGTGAAGTCGCCATACTCGGTATTGACCTGCGAGTACGCGTAGTGGTACCAGCGCACCCCCGCCGAGGCGGTCAGTCCATGGACGAACTCCCAGGAAATGTTGCCGAAGGCGGCGTTCTGCAGGATGTTCTGCGGCTGGTAGTCGACGTACACATTGGCGATCGGGCCCGCCTGGGGATTGATCGACCACATGTCCCATTCGGACTGCAGGTCCTGATAGTAGTAACCGGCGAGCCAGTGCAGGGAACCGCCGCCCGTGGAGGCGATGCGGAACTCCTCGCTCACCTGCCGGGTGTAGTCGCGCTCCTCGACCCCGGGCCCGAACGGTCCCGGGCCGGTCGGACCGATCCCGCCCGCAGAGGTGTCGTAGGGGAACGCCTGGGTCGCCGAGCCGAGTCCGGCCGAGCTTGCATTCTCCTCCGAGCCATCCTGGGATACCAGCGCGTGGTTCGACCACAAGCCGGTGATCGAGGTGAGCGCGATACGCGGCGTGAGTGCGTAATCGACCTTCAGGCTGCCCAGCGTGAAGCGATCCGTCTGCGGTTCGGAGGCCTGGTAGATCTCATAGTGCCCCTTCTGCGCCGGCATGCTTGGATTCGTCGGCGAGCCGTTGACGTCCACGGCGTTCGGGGCGTTGGCCGTATCCTGCTGCCACATGATCATCGGGGTGATCTTCAGCTGATCATTCGGCTGATAGAGCAGGATGGCGCGGAAGGAGTCGTCCGTCGATGAATTCGCCTGCGAGGTCGTCGAGATGATCGGCGCGGTGTAGAAATTGCTGGGACGGTAACACGGTGTGCTCGGGCAGGTGTCCGACAGCACCGACCCATCGGCAAGCACGTAGCGATTCAGCCAGCCGCTGGTCGTGGTGTGCGACCCGACCAGCCGCAGGGCGGTCGTCGATCCGAACGGCAGGTTCACCATGCCGTTCTGCGTGAAATTGATGCCGCCGCCGGAGCCGGTGTCCGAAACGATCGTCTCTCCGGAGGCGTCGAATTTCCCGAGCTCGGGACTGGCCGGAATGAGGCGGACCGTGCCGCCCATCGAGCTCGATCCGTACAGGGTCCCCTGCGGGCCATGCAGGACTTCCACGCGCTGCAGGTCATAGAGGTTCGGATCGATGATCACCTTGCCGAGCTGCTCCGAGGCGGGAGCCGAGAGCGCGATATCGCCCAGGTACACCCCGACCATCGAGGTGTTGCCGCCGGAGGAGTTCAGGCCGCGCATCTCGTACTCGGTCTCATTCGGGCCGGAGGTGCGCATCGACAGACCGGGGATGCCCTGCGCAAGGGTATTGAAGTCCGTCAGGCCGCGGTTGGCGATATTCGCTGCGGTCAGCACCGTCATGCTGATCGGCGTGTCCTGCGCAAGCGTCTTGCGCTTGGTGGCCGTGACGATGATCTCCGCGAGCTGATCCGAGGCACTTCCCGGCTGAACGGCCGCATACGCCGCGGTACCGGCTGATCCGAGGGCCACCGCCACCGCCAGGGCCACCACGTGATTGCAACGCATCATGTTCATCGCTCCTCGAAAGTTGTGTTGTTCATGCGCCCCCTCGCACGGTATTCGAGCGCACATGAGGCCCCCGTCGCCATGCCCCGATCGCCCGCCGAGCGAATCGGCCGGGCGCTCTGTAGAGACGACGAACCGGACTGGAAAATCCGCCACTCTTCGGACCAAATGAGCAGCGAGCGGCGGAATTTGCCGCACCCGCCGCGAACGACTCGCGTTGTGTGATGGCAACGGATGGCCGGCCGGGCCCGCAAGCCCGGCGCGGATCAGCGCGGCTCGACGGTGATCAGATCCGGCCGGACACGGGTGACCCGCACCGGCAGCGCAAGGGCGAGCGCCTTGAAGAATCCGCGCACATCGTCGGTCCTGAAACGTCCGCTGATGCGCAACTGTCCGACACCCGGCCGCAGCACGATGCGCGCTCGGGTATAGCGGGCGACCTGCGCGGCAGCCCGCACGAGGGGCTCGTTGTCGAACACCAGCGCGCCGTAGCGCCAGGAGAGATCCGCGGCGATCTGCCGCGGGCTGACCGCTTTGACTTGCACGCGCGCACCGTCGATCGAGAGCTGCTCGCCGGCGCTGACGGACTGCACCCGCGGCGGCATCGATGCGCTCCCGAGCTCGGCCCGTACCTCGACAAGCCCTTGATTGACCAGCACGTCGACCTGGCGGTCGGCGCGCAGTCTCACCTCGAACTGGGTGCCGATCGCCTGCACCCGCGCATCGCCAGCGTGCACGTAGAAGGGTCGGGCCTGATCGCGGACATCGTGGAAATGAGCCTCACCCCTCAGCAGGTAGATATCTCGCCGTGTGCGGGTGAAGCGCACTTTGATGCGCGTATTGGTATCGAGCGCAACCACCGACCCGTCTGCCAGGGTCACGGTGCGCTCCTGTCCCACGACCGTCGTGAACACCTCGCCCCGCATCCGCCACTGCCAGAGCCACGCCCCGCCGACCACCGCCAGACACACGGCGGCCGCAACGGCCCAGAGCGCCGGTGAGCGCCTGCGCACGCTCCATTGCCGCGTCGCGCGCGCCAGCGTCGCGATCTTCTCCTCGCGCTTGATTTCGGAGAGCCGCTCGAGCGAGCGCCACGTCCTGGTGAACTCCTCGAAGGCACGGCGGTGGCGCGGATCATGGCGCAGCCAGCTCTCGAACTCGCAGCGCTCCGCGGCACTGAGGGCTCCCGCATCGAGCCGCCAGGTCCACACGGCCGCCTCCTCGTCGATCTGCGCCTGCGGCTTCAGTCTCACCACCCGGTTCATACGCTCTTCTCGTCCGAGCGTTTCCACAGGGTTTCGGCATCCGGCTCATCCAGAGCGCCGAGCTCCCGCAACCGGTCCCGGCACCGCACCAGTCCCTTGGCCACATGCTTCTCGATCGTACTGTGTGCCATGCCGAGCACCTCGGCAATCTCCTCGTGAGAGAGCTGGTAGACCTTGCGCAGGATAAACACCCGCCGGCAGATCGGCGGAAGCTCCTCAACCACGGCACAGAAGGCCTCGAACCGGCGGTCGGCGTCGACTTGATCCTCGGGTGCGGACACAGGGGATGAGACGTTCAAGGACTCGAAATCCGCTACTGCGTCGGTGGCTTGAGCGCTCACCTGGCGGGCCCGGTCGACTGCGATATTGCGGGCGATTCGAAAGATCAGTGCCCGCGGGGAGTCCACCACCTGCCCCGCGGGCATGGCGCAGACGCGCACATAGGTCTCCTGGACCAGATCATCGAGCTCATCGGCTCGGGCAGTGAATCTGCGCAGGTAGCGGCGCAACGCCACCCGGTAGCCGAGGATCTGACTCAGCAATTGTTTGCGCTGCTCATCAACCACAGCTGCTCCCCACTGCGCGCCCCCCGTGCGAGGAGTCTACCGAAGCGCTGTCATATTCTAAAGGCGCGGCCTGACACGCCGTTTGCCTCGCAGCGATTCTCCCGCTACCGGCTGAATTGCCCGGCCGAGGAGCATGCCAGGGGGGCGCCCGCCCCAAGCGACAGGCCGAGACTCCCCGTCGCACGGGGCCGGCCCGCCCCCGGGTGGGCCCTGCCCGCAGATGCAAGGATTCCCGCAGGGGCCGGTCAGGTCCGTCGGGTGCGTCGCACACTAGCGGCTCTCGAGCCACGCCGAGCGCCGGCCCATGGAGGGGCCAACCCGGCGAGGAATCGAGCCTCACCCGCCACCGCCCCTACCCTCGCTGTGATCGGCATCACCGCCCACGGAGGGAACAACCGCATCACGGACGTGGAATTTGCGCCGCACTCTATTAATTATTCGAGCACGCACCGCGGGAAGTAGAAGGACACGGTCCAGTTCGGCATATCGACGATCTCGCTGATGCGCAGATCGCCGCAAACGCTGCACAGCATGTACGCGTCGATCGCCGGCATCCCGTACTCGCCGCTCAGCCAGTCGATCATCGAGCGCACCGCATCGCGGGCGGCCGCCATCAGATCCGGACCGATGCCGGTGCTGGTCATATAACCCCGCTCATCGAGGTGGCGGGTGAGCGGCCCGGGGGTGATCAGCCGGGGAAACTCGATCGGGCGCTGCTTGATGAGCTCAAAGCGCAGCGCCACGCGCATCGGACTCTCCAGCGCCGTGCCACAGACCTCTCCGTCACCTTGCGCCGCATGGGTGTCGCCGACGGAAAACAGCGCCCCCGGGACTTCGACGGGCAGCTGCAGCTCCGCTCCGCAGGCGATGTCGCGCAGATCCATGTTCCCGCCGACCCGACGCGGAGGCACGACGCTGTGGCAACCCGGCTCCGCAGGTGCGACCCCGATCGTACCGGCAAACGGCTTCAACGGAACACGGGCCCATGCGCCGAACGCGCAGGGGGTGAGCGACCCGGCGTCGTAGCGCCACAGGTGCAGCGCCGGCTCCTTGAAGTCCTCCGCGAGCAGCCCGAACCCCGGAATGTTGGCCGTCCAGCCCCACCCGGAAGGGGCAAATGAGAGCACCGACACGCGCAGGATGTCGCCGGGCTCGGCGCCCTCGACGTACACCGGGCCGGCGACCGGATTGACCCGCGTGAAATCCAGTCCGGCGACGTCCGCGGCGCTCGAAGCGCTCGTGAACTGCCCGCCGGAGGAATCCTGCACCTCGAATTCGAGCGAGTCCCCGGGAACGACGTGCACCGCCGGAGCGAGGCTGTTGTCCCAGCCATAGTGCTGCGCATGGATGGTATGGCGGTGGGTCATGAGCCGGTTCCGGGCCGCGATGGGTGTACTTTACCATGGACAGCGCTGCGCCTAGACTCGATCGAATTGCCCTCAGAATCCCCACACCGCCAACATGTCCCTTGAGCAATTCGGCTACGAGGACCAGCTCGATCGCGCGCTCGGTCTCGGCGATCTGATCGTCTACGGCATGATCTTCATGGTGCCGATCGCGCCTTTTTCCGTATTTGGCTTCGTCTGGCAGCAAGCCAAGGGGATGGTGGTGCTCGCCTACCTGATCGGTATGGCCGGCATGCTCTTTACGGCGCTGAGCTACGCACAGATGTCCCGGGCGTTTCCGCTCGCCGGCTCGGTGTACGCCTATGTGCAGCGCGGCCTGCACGAGACGGCGGGCTTCATGGCCGGCTGGCTCATTCTCCTGGACTACATTCTCATTCCGGCGCTTCTGTACCTGTTCTCCGCGGTGGCGTTGCGTCCGCTGCTGCCGCAGGTGCCGATCTGGGCGTGGCTGATCGGCTTCGTCGCGGTGAACGCGACGGCCAATCTGCTCGGCGTGCGCTTCACGGCGCGTCTGTACAAGACGCTGCTCGCGCTCGAGCTATTGGTCCTCGCGGTCTTCGTGATCGCCGGGGCGATCACGCTGTACGGCGGCAAGGGTGCCGGCCGACTGACGCTGGCGCCACTCTATGACCCCCATGCGTTCTCCCTGAGCACCGTGGCGGGCGCCACCTCCATCGCGGTTCTGTCTTTTCTCGGTTTCGACGGCATATCCACGCTGTCGGAGGAAAGCCGCGGCGCGCGCGATGCCATCGCCAAAGCCACGCTGTCCGCCCTCGTTTTGATCGGTACGCTGTTCGTGCTGCAGACCTGGATTGCCGCCGACCTCGCCCGCGGGATGCACTTTCACTCGAACGCGACGGCCTTCTACCAGCTCGCCGCGCGCGCGGGCGGCAACGGACTGCGCCTGGCGGCGATCCTGGCCGTGGTGATCTCCTTCGGCATTGCCAACGCCATGGCCGCCCAGGCCGCCGTGGCGCGCGTGCTGTTTGCGATGGCGCGTGACCGCAAGCTGCCCGCGGTGCTCGCGACCGTACATCCGCGTTTCAAGACGCCGTACGTGAGCACACTGCTCGTGGCCGGCGTCTCACTGCTGGTGGGACTCCTCTTTACGCGCCACATCGATGACCTCAGTCGCGTCGTCAACTTCGGCGCGCTCACCAGCTTCGCGCTCCTGCACCTCGCCGTTGCCTACCATTATTTCTTCCGCCAGCGCTCAGGCGCCTGGGTACGCCATCTGCTCTTCCCGCTAGCGGGATTCACAGTGATCGTATACGTGCTCGCCGGAATGGACCGCACCGCCAAGATCCTCGGCGGCTGTTGGATCGCCATCGGGATTGCCTACTATGTCGTGCTCACGCTCCGCTCCCGAGGCCAGGCGGCCTCTGCGGGCATACCGAGCGAGTGACGCTCGAGGGATGCCGCTCGGCAGCCGCCCCGGAGTCTCTGAGCGCGCGCCTTTGAACTCGCGCGAGAGCGCCGCAAACCGCACGCGGCGCAGCCCTGCGCCCGCAGCGACAGAGATC
>JAKAYU010000320.1 GCA_021809525.1 Pseudomonadota bacterium
GGGCGCCGGTGCAGGCGCTGCCGGCAGCGAGTCCGGTATCCGCATTTTCAAGCAGCCCAAGCTCGGGCGGTGCAGCCACGAGCAGCACATCCTGCCGCCGGCATAGCACCGCGAACTGCAGCTCACCGTGCTGCTCCCGCAGAGTTCAGTCCGCTGTCCGGCCGCGCGTGCGGCGGGCGGAGCGCCGCGGCGCCTGGCGCAGGTTGCCACGGCCGAGCGAGCGTGCCAGCCTCTGGTGCCTGGAATGGAGCGCTGGAGGCCGTGCAATGCAGAACAGTTCCGCCGTGGCGGCCCGAGGACCGCTGCCGACCCGCTCGCTCGGCACGACCGGCATGGCGATCACGTGCGTCGGCTTCGGCGCCTGGGCGGCCGGCGGCACGGAATGGGGCGCCGTAGATGATGCGCAGTCGATCCGCGCGATCCGTCACGCGCTCGAGCTCGGGGTCAACTGGATCGATACCGCGCCGATCTACGGCTTCGGGCACTCCGAAGAGGTGGTGCGCCGGGCGCTGCGGGAGATGCCCTCGGCCGAACGGCCCTTCGTATTCAGCAAGTGCGGATTGGTCTGGGACGAGTCACAACCGCAGGCGGCCCCGCGCCGCATCGGCTCGGCCGAGAGCCTGCGCGGCGAGCTTGACGCGTCGCTTGAGCGGCTCGGGGTCGAGCGCATCGATCTGTACCAGATGCACCGGCCCGCGGACGACACCCCGCTCGAGGAGTATTGGCAGACCCTGCTCGATTTCAAGAAGGCGGGCAAGATCCGCGCAGTCGCGCTGTCCAATCATTCGACCGAGCAGCTCGCGCGGGCCGAGCGGCTCGGACACGTCGATGCGCTGCAGCCGCCGTTTTCTGCCATCCGCCGCCAGGCGGCCGCCGAGATCGAGTGGTGCCGCGCGCACGCGACCGGCGTCATCGTTTACAGCCCGATGCAGGCAGGTCTGCTGACGGGGGCGTTCACCGTGCAGCGCGCCCGGGGGCTGCCGTCGGATGACTGGCGCAGCCGCAACGCGCAGTTCAGCGGCAAGGCGCTCGAGCGCAATCTGGCCCTGGCCGAGGCCTTCAAGCCGGTCGCGGCGCGCCATCAGTGCACGCCGGCCACGGTGGCAGTGGCCTGGACGCTTGCCTGGCCGGGGGTGAGCGGCGCGATCGTCGGTGCGCGCGCGCCCGAGCAGGTCGACGGATGGATCGGCGCGGCGACCCTGACACTCACCGCGGCAGATCTGGATGAACTCGCGGCAGCCATCGAGCGTACCGGGGCCGGCAGCGGGCCCTCGCGGCCGCCGCGCTGAGCCGGCGGGTCTGTGCCGGCGCCGGCCCGGATGCGCCGGAGTCATGTTGCGGGCGTGAGTTCGAAGCGAATTGCGAGCGGGGAGCGCGTATGAAGTGCATCCGATTCCACGAGCACGGCGGTCCGCAGGTGCTGCGTGTCGAGGACCTCGAGCTCGCCAGGCCCGGTGCCGGTGAGGCGCAGGTTCGCCACACGGCCATCGGACTCAACTACATCGACGTATACGACCGGACGGGGCTTTATCCCGGCGAGTTACCCGGCACGCCCGGCCGCGAGGCCGCCGGTGTCATCATGGCGCTCGGCCGCAACGTGCGCGGGTTCCGGGTCGGGGAGCGCGTCGCGTACGTGCATTCCGCGCCGGGAGCGTACTGCGAAGCGCGCAACGTGCCGGTCGCGCGCCTGGTGAGGATCCCGAAGGGCATCGCGGACGAGCAGGCTGCAGCCCTGATGCTGAAGGGGCTCACCGCCCAGTTTCTGGTGCGACGCACTCATCGTGTGCGCCGCGGGGACGCCGTCCTGGTGCACGCCGCCGCAGGCGGTGTCGGCTCCTTGCTGGCGCAATGGGCCAGCTCGCTCGGCGCGAAGGTCATCGGCGTCGTCGGCAACGAGGCCAAGGCCGAACTGGCGCGCAAACACGGCTGCCGGCACGTGCTGCTGTCCGGCCGCGGTGCGCTCGCCCCCGAAGTGCGCCGCCTGACCCGCGGCCGCGGAGTGGATGTGGTCTATGACTCGGTCGGCCGCGACACGTTCATGGACTCGCTCGACTGCCTGCGCCCGCTCGGACTGATGGTCTCGTACGGAAACGCCTCCGGGCCGCCGCCGGCCGTCGACCCGCTCGAGCTCAGCCGGCGCGGCTCGCTGTTTCTGACACGCCCGACGCTCTTCAACTATGTCGGGCGGCGGGAAGAGCTCGAAGCCGCAGCGCGCGAGCTGTTCGCGGCCGTCAAGCAGGGTGTGGTGCGCGTGCGGATCGGCCAGCGCTACCGGCTGACCGACGCCGCCGCAGCGCACCGCGATCTCGAGGCGCGCCGTACGACAGGCTCGACGGTGTTGATCCCGTAGCCGCTGCGGCGGGCGCCGGCAGCAGACCGGTCAGCTCGCCTCGGATTCGAGCAGCTCGGCGGTGCGCGTGTCGTCCCGACCGCCGAAGTACTTCGCGAGCGCTTCGCGGAAGACCGCCCCATAGGCGGGGGTGTCCGCAGCATCCGCGGCGCGCGCGAACAGCGTTATGCTCGAGTGGAACTTCAGGTGATCCGGATAGGGGAAAACCGTCTCGATGGGCGTGTTG
>JAKAYU010000321.1 GCA_021809525.1 Pseudomonadota bacterium
CTGCAGGTGCGCGCCGGGCACATCGCCGTGGCCGGGGGCGATATCCGCTTCGCTGCGCTGCTGCACGCGGGGCGCTGGCAGGTCACGGCCGATGCATCGCATGTCGAGCTCGCGCAGGCGGCTCGGCTCGCGCGTCCCTGGTTCAGTCTGCCTCCGGGCGATACGCTCGCAGGAGCGATCTCCCTGCAGGTGAGCGCCACCAACCAGCCCACACTGGACATGCGCTTCGCGGCGAGCAGCACCGATTTGAACTTCAGCAACGGGCCGGGAACGGTCGTCTCCCAGCGCCTCTCGGCCTCCCTCCACGGCACGCTTGCGCAACGCAGCGGCGGCCTCGCCGGGGTACTGACGGTGGACGGCTCGGGCGGACAGGCGCTGGCCGGCCCGGTGTACCTAGATCTTGCGGCTCATCCCGTGCATCTGCGCCTACAGGCCAGCGGGCACGGCACGGGCGCCCTGGAGGTCTCCCGAGCCGATCTACGCGAGCGCGGGGTCATCGACGCGCACGGCTCGGCCCTGCTCACCCTGGGCGCCCGGCCGGCTGTTCGCAGCGCCCACGTGACGCTGACCCGGCTGACCTTCCCCGGAGCCTACACCAGTTTCCTGCAGATGCCGCTCGCCGCCTCGGCGCTGGGGTCGCTCAGGAGCAGCGGCTGGGCCAGCGGGTCACTGACGCTGCGTGCCGGGCACATCGAGCGCATCAACGCAGCGCTGCACGGCCTCGACTTCGAAGATCCGGCCGCCGGCCTGTCCATCGCCGACGCCAGCGGCGCGTTCCACTGGACCCTAGCCTCTGGCGTGGCGGTACCGCGCTCTCAGCTCAGCTGGCGAGCGCTCGGCCTGTATGGCCTGACGGGCGGCCCGGCGCACTTGACCTTCCTCGCCTGGAACCACAACTTCGCACTCCTCGGCGGCAACGCGCGCCTGCCGGTGTTCAACGGGGCGATCATCGTGCACACGTTGGTGGGACGCGATCTCGGCACCCCGCACGCGAAGCTGGACTTCGACGCGGACCTGACACCGATCAGCATGCCGTTGCTCTGCAAGGCGTTCGGCTGGCCGATCATGAACGGGCAGCTCTACGGACACATCCCCTTGGTGCAGTACCGCCGGCACGTGCTGAAATTCGACGGCGACCTGGTGGCGCACGTGTTCGACGGGGTCATCACCGGCAGCCACATCGAACTCGACGATCCGCTCGGCAAATGGCCGCAGCTGTACGCGGACGTCAAGGCGCGCGCGCTCGATCTCGGCATGGTCACGCATACCTTCGCATTCGGGTCGATGACCGGCCGGATTGACGCGGACATCAGCGGACTGAAGCTGTTCGACTGGTCTCCGGTCGCCTTCGATGCGCGCCTCTACAGCATGCCCGGCGACCGCTCGCCGCACCGCATCAGTCAGAAAGCGGTCACGCGCATCGCCGCATTCGGCGGCGGCGGCGGCGAGGTGGCCGCAGCGCTCGAGTCCGGGGTACTGCAGTTCTTCAAGACCTTCCATTACCGGCGGCTCGCCATCGGCTGCCGGCTGCGCAACGAGGTCTGTCACATGTCGGGGGTCAGGCCGAGCGACGACGGCGGCTATTACCTCGTCGAGGGCAGCTGGCTGCCGCGCCTGGACATCATCGGCAACGTGCGCCGGGTAAACTGGCCGCAGATGCTCTCGCAGATCAAGCAAGGCATCAGCAGCGGCGGCATGAAGGTGAATTGAGCCCGGCGCGCAGCGGGTGGATTGTGCGCCACGGGCGCTTTGGTCAGGCAACATTCAGCGTCAAGTGCCACAATACCGGCAAGGTCACAGTGGAGAACGTCAATGAGATTCGCGACCTGTCCTGTCTCGGCCGAGCGCGCGCCCGGCGGCGCATCCCCCCGCACCTTGCGCATGGCCTGGATTCTCGCGGCCATCGGGCTGCTGACCGGCTGCGTCACGGTCAACGTGTACTTCCCGGCCGCCGCAGCCCAGAAGGCGGCCGACAAGATCATAAACGCCGTCACCGGCAGCAGCGGCAACGGCGCCGGACAGGCAGGCGGCGCGCAGAAGGCTCCGGCGTCGCAACCGCCGATGGCCGAGAGCGCGCCGCCGGCGCACTCCGGCTCGCTCCTTGCGCTGCTCGCCGGGCGGATCGTGACGGCTCTGGTGCCGGTGGCGCACGCCGCCGGGCAGGCCGATCTGGACATCTCGACGCCACAGATCCGCGCCATCATCGCCGATATGCATCAGCGCTTCGCGCAGCTCAAGCCGTACTTCCAGTCCGGCGTCATCGGCATCACCAGCGAGGGCATCATCGCGGTGCGCGACCAGAGCACAGTGCCGCTGATGCAGCGCGCGCGGCTCGCGCAGCTCGTGGCGCAGCAGAACCGCGATCTGTCGGATCTGTATACGCAGATCGCCGATGCGAACGGCCACCCCGAGTGGGTCAACAACATCCGCACCACCTTCGCCAGCCGCTGGATCGCGCACGCCAAGCAGAACGGCTGGTACTACCGCAACGGCAGCGGCACCTGGGTGAAAGGCTGAGCGGGACCGAGGCGCTGAGCGGCCGCCGCCCTGCGCGGGCGGCGG
>JAKAYU010000089.1 GCA_021809525.1 Pseudomonadota bacterium
TTCGAGGAGCTCGGCTTCAATTACATCGGCCCGCTCGACGGTCACGACGTGCGCGCGCTGGTCGGCACGCTGCGCAACGTGCGCAAGCTGCACGGCCCGCAGTTCCTGCACGTCGTCACCCGCAAGGGCAAGGGTTACGCGCCGGCCGAGGCCGACCCGATCAAGTGGCACGGACCCGGCCCGTTCGATCCGGCGAGCGGCACGATCTTCAAGGAGGCGGCCCGCGGCCCCTCGTACTCGCAGATCTTCGGCCAGTGGCTGTGCGACATGGCCGAGCTCGATCCGCGCATCATCGGCATCACCCCTGCGATGCGCGAGGGCTCGGGCTTGGTCGAGTTCTCCAAGCGCTTCCCCGACCGCTACTTCGATGTGGCCATCGCCGAGCAGCACGCGGTCACCTTCGCCGCGGGGCTGGCGACCGAGGGCTTCAAGCCCGTGGTCGCCATCTACTCGAGCTTCCTGCAGCGCGCCTACGACCAGCTGATCCACGACGTCGCGCTGCAGAACCTTCCGGTGGTGTTCGCGATCGACCGTGCGGGCCTCGTCGGCAGCGACGGCGCGACGCACCAGGGCAGCTACGATCTGTCCTTCATGCGCTGCATACCCAACATGGTGGTCATGGCGCCGGCCGACGAGAACGAATGCCGGCAGATGCTCTACACCGCCACGACGGTGCAGGGGCCTGCGGCGGTGCGCTATCCGCGCGGCACCGGCCCCGGCGTGCCGCTCGAGAAGCACTTCAGCGCCCTGCCGATCGGCAAGGGCGAGTTGAGGCGCGAGGGGCACAGCGGACTTGCGCTGCTCGCCTTCGGCCCCATGCTCGCGAGCGCGCTCGCCATCGGTGAGCGACTCGATGCCACCGTGGTCAACATGCGCTTCATCAAGCCGCTCGACGAGGCGCTGATCCTCGAGATCGCCGCTCGGCACCGCGCCATCGTCACGCTTGAGGAGAACGCCGTGCAGGGCGGCGCCGGCTCGGCCATCGCCGAGGTGCTCGCCGCCGAGGGCGTGAACCTGCCGCTGATGCAGATCGGCATTCCCGACCGCTTCATCGAGCACGGCTCGCGCGAGTCGTGCCTGGCGGCCGCCGGGCTCGACGAGGCGAGCCTGAGTGCGGGCATTGAGCGCTGGTGGTCGCTGCAGAACCGCGCCACCATCCGCTCCGTCGGGCGCGCCTGACCCCTCGCGCACCGCCGCGCGGTGCGCCGGCCGGGGTTACACGTGTGTGCGCGTATCCCGATCGGTATAGGTGAAACCCGCCGCGATCCTGTAGGCTTATGCGCATGAACCCTCCTGCCACGCCGGCCAAGACTGCCCGCAAAGTCCTCGCTGATGTCGAGGACGTGCAGTCGCGCGCCGATACCCGCCGCCTGCCGATCAACCGGGTGGGCATCAAGGACATCAGCCATCCGGTGCGCGTCAAGGACCGCTCCGCGGGAGAGCAGCACACCATCGCCACCTTCAACATGTACGTGAGCCTGCCGCACAATTTCAAGGGCACGCACATGTCGCGGTTCGTCGAGATCCTGCATGCCGAACGCGAAATTTCCGTCGAGTCGTTCCGCGGCATGCTCGAGAGCATGACGAGCCGGCTCGAGGCCGACGCCGGACATATCGAGATGACCTTCCCCTACTTCATCATGAAGCGCGCGCCGGCGAGCGGCGTCGAGAGCCTGATGGACTACCGGGCGAGCCTGATCGGCGAACGGCACGATGGGATCACCGACCTATGGGTGCGCGTGGTGGTGCCGGTCACGAGCCTGTGCCCGTGCTCGAAGCGCATCTCCGACTACGGCGCTCACAATCAGCGCTCGCACGTGACCATCACGGCGCAGTTGCGCCACCACATGTGGATCGAAGAACTCATCGAGATCGCCGAACAGGAAGCCTCGTGCGAGCTCTACGGGATCTTGAAGCGGCCCGACGAGAAGTACGTGACCGAGCGGGCCTACGACAACCCGAAGTTCGTCGAGGACATGGTGCGGGACGTGGCCACACGGCTCAACGCGGACGAGCGGATCGTCGCGTACGTGGTGGAATCGGAGAACTTCGAGTCCATCCACAATCACTCCGCCTACGCGCTGATCGAGCGCGACAAGCGCAAGGCGCTGTGAGGCCCGGAGCCTAGCCGCTCCACGCCTCGAGCAACGGCAACTCCACGATCGCCCGCAGCCCCGGCTCGTTATCCTCGAGCACGAACAGGGCGTGGTGCAGCCGCGCAATTGCCCCCGCCAGCAACAGGCCGAGTCCGCCGCCCGCCTCGCCCGCGCGCGGCGCGACGCGCGCGAACGGCTGGCCGGCCTGGCGCCGCTGCTCGAGCGATATCCCCGGACCATTGTCGCTCACCACGAGGCGCGCCACAGCGCCGCGCCGCTCGACGCTCATCTTGATATGCCCGCCGGCCGGCACGAACTTCAGCGCGTTCTCGAGCAGATTGCTGATCAGCTGCGCCAGCAGCTGACGGTTGCCTTCGACCAGAACGCCGCCGCCCGCCTCTGCGGTGAGCCCCAAGCCGCGCTCGCGCGCCACGGGCTCGAACAATTCGGCGAGCTCTCCGACCAGGTCGGAGAGGTTCACGGGCGCCACCGAGGCGAGCGGCGCGCCGGACTCCGCCAGTGCGATCTGCAGCAGCGTCGCGAGCGTGCGCTGCAGGTGATCGACTTCGCGCAGCGCCGATTCGACCGGCTCGCGCATCCCCTGCTGCAGATCCGCACGGCGCAGCACCGCGTCCATGCGCGCGCGCAGCCTCTGTAACGGCGCACGCAGGTCGTGCGCGACGCTGTCGAACGTGGCCCGCAGAGTGCGCGTCTGCTCATCGAGGCGATCGAGTACGCGGTTGACCGAGACGGCGAGCGCGTCGAATTCGTCGCGGCTGCCGGCAACTGGAAGCCGGCGTGACAGCTCGCCGCTCATGATGCGAACGCAGGTGTCCGTGACGGCACCGACGCGACGGCTCAGGCGGAAGCTGAACGCGAAGCCGGCGATGGCCGCCACCAGAATCGACAGACCCATGCCCCAGAGCGTCGCGGTCCGAAACGCCTGCGCATACCGCTCGTCCTGCGACATGTCGGTGCCGACGAGCAGCCAGTCGCCGTTGGGCAGCTGGCGTACCGCCGCACGCACCGGATGCACCGAGCGCTGCCCCGGCTCGATCGACTCGATGCGGAATTCCGGCCAGCGCTCCTGCGGCGCGCCATCGAACGGCCAATTGGTCACGTTGCCCGCGATGCGCTTGAAGCTCGGGCTCGTCAGCATGTACACCGAGCCGATGCGCCCCCAGCTGTCGATGCGCACATTGATCTCGGCGGTCACCCCGCGGATACCGCGCAGGACGTACTGATCCTGCAGGCTGTTGAGCTCGGTATCGATGATCAGATCGATGTTGTCGCGCAAGATGCGCTGGGTCAGCAGGTAGGTGCTGCCGAGCGTCACGCCGACCGCAAGGGTCACGAGCAGCGTGTAGCCCATCGACATGCGGAACGCGGAGGTCTGAAACAGGCCGCGCGGCCCCACGCGGCTCACGGCTCCTCCCGCAGCACGTAGCCGGCGCCGCGCACCGTGTGGATGAGCGGCCGGTCCGAGCCGCGGTCGACCGCCTGGCGCAGCCGGCTGATGTGCACGTCGACCACGTTGCTCTGCGGATCGAAGTGCAGATCCCAGACCCCCTCGAGCAGCATCATGCGGGTGACCACCTGGCCCGCCCGGCGCATCAGAAACTCGAGCAGCTTCTGCTCGCGGGCGGTCAGGTCGATCTCGCGCCCGGCTCGAGTGACGCGCCGCGTGAGCAGATCGAACTCCAGATCGGCCACCTGCAGATGGGACGCCTCGCTGCCCCGGGCGCGCCGACGCAGCAGCGCCTCGATGCGCGCCAGCAGCTCATCGAACGCGAACGGTTTGGTGAGGTAATCATCGCCGCCGGCCTTCAGCCCGCGGATTCGGTCATCGACGGTGCCGAGCGCGCTCAGCACCAGCACGGGCGTCGCAAGTCCCGCGGCGCGCAGCTGCCGTATGATCTCCAGGCCGTCGATCTTCGGCAGCATCCGGTCGGTCACGATGAGATCGAACTTGCCGGCGAGCGCCCGCTCGAGCCCCTCCCGTCCCCCGGTGACATGGTCGAGCGCATAGCCGCTCTCGCGCAGTCCCTTGACGAGAAACTTCGCCGCCTCGACGTCGTCCTCTATGAGCAGGATGTGCACGGCGGGCTAGCCTACCGCAGCCCGGGCCCGCGCGCAGCGGGGCTCGCTAGCGCGACTCGCCCTGCAGGCGGCCGATCAGGCTGCGCAGGAACACCCGGTTGAAGCGCAGCTGGCAGGACACCGACACCTGCTCGAGCTGTGTGGCGCTCACCTTCAGCACAGTCACCGCGCTCATCGCGCGCACCGTGGCGGTGCGCTTCGCCCCGGGCACGTAGCTCGCCTCGCCGAAGCAGTCTCCGGTCTCGAGGATGGCGATGTGCTCGCCGCGCCGCTCGACCGCGCAGCGTCCGGAGACCAGGATGTAAAAGCGATCGTCGAGCTCCCCCTCGCGCACGATCTCCTCGCCGGCCGCGTAGTGCTGCCAGGCGCTGGCGCGCAGCACCTCGCTCACTTCGGTGTGGGAAAACTCGTGGAAGAACTTCAGCCGTCTGAGGACCCCGAACTGCTCCTGCAGGTCGAGCCGCACGTTGCTCTGGCGCAAGCGGTGATGGACGCGGGCGAGCTCAGCGGCAAGCTCGAGCCCCGTGCGCTGACGCTTCACGGGGTCCTTCTGCAAAGCCGCGACCACGACGTTCTCAAGCTCCTCGGACACGTCCTGGCGCACCTTGTGAATCGGCGGCGGCGTGGCATAGACGATCTGGTGCAGGAGCTTCTGCAGGTTGCCCGCGCGGAACGGGCGGGTGCCGGTGAGCAGCTCGTACATCACGGCCCCGAGGGAGTAAATGTCCGAGCTCGCGGTGAGCTCCAGGCTCTGCACCTGCTCCGGCGACATGTACGACGGGCTGCCGGCGATGCCCTCGATGCGCGAAATCTCCGCATCGGACACCAGCGCGATGCCGAAGTCGATGATGCGCACCTCGCCCTCCTGGGTGAGCAGGATGTTCGAGGGCTTGATGTCGCGGTGAATCACCCCGCGGGTGTGCGCGTAGTGCAGCGCCTTGGCGCATTTGAAGATAATCTCGATGACGTCGTTCAGCGGAAGCAGGTTGTCCGGACGGCAGTAGGTCGTGAGCGTGCGGGCATGGTGCACGTACTCGGTGACGACGTAGCAGCGACCGTTCTCCTCGCCCGCGTCGAAGATCGGCAACACGTACGGATGCTGCAGCATCCCGACCAGATGCGCCTCTGACAGAAACATCTTGCGCGCCGCCCGCGCCCGCTGATCGTCCGCGCCGGTGTCGACGTTGTAGACCTTGATGGCCACGTCGCGTCCGTAGTAGGCGTCGTGCGACAGGTAGACCACACCGGTGCTGCCGCGGCCGACCTCTTTGATGACTTCATACTTGCCGATGCGCTCGGGCATGCTCCGATCACCGGTGTGGGGCAGGGCGGCGGGTCTGGAGGCGTGCACGGGCATGATTCGCGTCGGCTGATGGAGCAAAGCGCAGAATAGGATTGCGCAGGCTGCAGGCGCTGTGATGCGCCCCATGAATTGGCCGACCGGCTCGCGGCGCGGATTTTACATAATCATGCCGCCCTCAGGCTTGTGCAAAGTGATCGTAACCGCCGGTGGGCAGCGGCAATTCGCCCGCCTCGCCGATCACCCGTGCGCCGGGCTCGCCGCGCATCGAGCCGATGCGAGTGTATCCCCACTGCTGCGGCGGCAGATCCTCGTGCAGCCGCGCGAGCTGCTGCGGCGGCACGGTGAAGCACAACTCGTAATCGTCGCCACCGGTGAGGGCGAATTCACGCGCGCGCTCGGCTCCGAGCGCGCGCAGCGACGCCGAAAGCGGCAGGCGGACCGCGTCGATCTCGAGCCCGCAGCCGCTGGCGCGAGCCAGCTTCAGCGCGTCGGCGAGCAGACCGTCCGACACATCGATGCAGGCACTCGCGTAGGGGCGAAGCCGCTGCCCGAGCGCCACCCGCGGCGTCGGGAACAGAAACCGTTCGCGCAGATACTCGGCCTGCCCGAGCCCCTCGAGCCGCCCCTGCTCGAGCGCGAGTCCCGCGGCCGCATCGCCCGGCGTGCCGGAGACAAACAGCGCATCGCCGGCAGCCGCGCCGCTGCGCAGCAGCGCAGCGCCGAGCGGTACCGGTCCGATGAGAGTCACCGTCACCGTAAGCGGGCCCTGCGTGGTGTCGCCGCCGACCAGCGCGACCTCATGGATACGCGCGAGTGCGGCGAATCCCGCGGTGAATTCACTCAGCCAGCGCTCCTCGGCCGCCGGCAGGGTGAGCGCGAGCAGCGCCCACGCGGGGCGCGCACCCATCGCCGCCAGGTCGCTCAGATTGACGGCGAGCGCTCTGTGTCCGATGGAGTCCGGACGGCAACCGCGCGGAAAGTGCACTCCCTCGACCAGCGTATCGACTGCCGCGGCGAGCACCATGCCGGACGGGCACTCGAGCAGCGCGGCATCGTCGCCGACGCCGACGCGCACGTCCGCACGCTGCGCACCGCAGCGGCGGAAGTACCGGTCGATCAGCTCGAATTCCGACTGTGGCATGCGCGTGCCCCCGGGGCGCGCCTCAGTGCTCGTCGGGGCGCAGCTCGCGGGCCGCCCGATCGAGCACCGCGTTGACGTACTTGTGACCGTCCGTCGCGCCAAAACGCTTCGCGAGCGTCACCGCCTCGTTGATTGCCACCCGATAGGGGACATCCGGCCGATGCGCAAGCTCATACAAGCCGATGAGCAGCACGGCGTGCTCCACCGGGTCGAGCAGCGCCGGGCTGCGATCGATCAGGGGCGCAAGCCGCTCATCGAGTTCGGCGTGCGAGGCGCAGATGGCCTCGAGCAGCTCACGGAAATACTGCGCGTCGGCGCGCGGCATGTCTTCGGCGGCGGCGAACTCCTGCACCAAGTCCTGCCAGGGGCACTCGTTGATCTGCCAGCGGTACAGCGCCTGCAGCGCGAGCTTGCGCGCCACCGATCGCTGCCGGGAAAACGCGCGCAGCGAGGCTTGCCCGTTCATCAGGATCCCAACTGGGCGAACACGCTCGCCATCTCCAACGCCGCTTCCATCGCCTCCCCGCCCTTGTCGCCCGCGCCGGTCGCGGCCCGCTCGATGGCCTGCTCGAGCGTCTCGACCGTGAGCACGCCAAAGACGATCGGGACCAGCGTCTCGAGCGCCGCGCGCTGCAGGCCGCCGGCGCACTCGCCGGCAACATATTCGAAATGCGGCGTGCCGCCGCGGATGACGCAGCCGAGCGCCACGATCGCATCGTAGCGGCCGCTCGCGGCGAGCTTGCGCGCAGCGACCGGCAACTCGAACGCCCCCGGCACCCGCACCACCAACAGATCCTCGAGCAGCCCGCCGTGGCGCACCCAGGCCGCCTGCGCGCCCTTCAGCAGACTCGCGACGATGAAGTCGTTGAATCGCGCCGCGACCACGGCCACCTTGCGGCCGCGCGCCTCGGCTTCACCTTCAAGCAACCGTGCCGCGCTCAAGCGTCTTCTCCGACATACCCGTCGATCTCCAGTCCGAAGGCGGAGATGCCGTGCATCTGCTTCGGCGCCGACAGCACGCGCATGCGCTTGACGCCGAGGTCTTTGAGGATCTGTGCGCCGATGCCGAAGGTCTTGAGTACCTCGCCGTCGCGGCGAGCCGCACGCCCGGCCGCCTCGCTGTCGGCGGGCGCGCAGAGCGATCGGACCGCATCGAGCAGATCGCTCGGCGCCTCCCGTTCGCGCAGAATCACGATCACGCCGCTGCCGGCCTGCGCGATGCGCTGCATCGCGGCACGCAGCGTCCAGGCAAGCGGGTCGGCGCGAATGCCGAGCAGGTCGCGCAGCGGATCGGCCAGATGCACGCGCACGAGCGGCGGCTCGGGCCCCTCCAGCGTGCCCTTGACCAGCGCCAGGTGCACCTCCTCCCCGACGCGGTCCTCGTACGCAAACAGGCGGAACCCGCCGAGCTCGGTCTCCACGGGCTGCTCCGAGAGCCGCACCACGGAGCGCTCGTTGCGCAGCCGGTAGCGGATCAGATCGGCGATGCTGCCAATCTTCAAGCCGTGGCGGGTGGCGAAGGCATGCAGATCTGCCCGGCGCGCCATCGAGCCATCCTCGTTCATCAGCTCGGAGATCACCCCGACCGGCTGCATGCCGGCGAGGCGGCACAGATCCACCGCCGCCTCGGTGTGCCCGGTCCGCACCAGCACGCCGCCCCGACGCGCACGCAGCGGGAAGATGTGCCCGGGCCGGGCGAAATCGGCGGCGCGCGCATCGGCGCGCGCGAGAGCGCGGATGGTCGCGGCGCGGTCCGCCGAGGACACCCCGGTGGTCGTGCCCGCGAGCGCATCGACCGAGACGGTGAACGCCGTGCGATGCGCCTCGCTGTTGTTGCTGACCATCTGCGGCAGTTCCAGCCGCTCGAGCCAGGCCTCCTCCATCGGAACACAGAGGATGCCGCTGGTGTGGCGGATCATGAACGCCACGGCCTCGGGGGTCGCGCACTCGGCCGCCATGATCAGGTCGCCCTCGTTCTCACGGTCCTCGTCGTCCATGATGATGACCATGCGACCGGCCCTGAGGTCCGCGAGAATCTCCTCGACGCTGTTGAGCGTGCCGGCAGAAGATGCGGCATTGCCGCACAGGGGAAGGACTTTGGACATTGGGCGCACCTGGTGCGTGGGGCCCACTAGTATACCGTGCGGACCGTTTTCCCCGGGGGTATCCGGCGCCACCCCTAGCCCCGCCGCGCCGCGGCCAGCAGCGGCGCCACGATCTGATCGAGCTGCCGCCGGGTCACCCCCGAAAGTCCGCCGAGCAGCCTGGCGCGCACCACCCCTTGTGCATCGATGACGTAGGTCATCGGCACGGCGAGCGGCTCGCCGAACCCGTCCACGCGCGCCGTGCGGGCGAGCGCGGCCGGATACGTAAGGCCGCGCAGAGCGTGACGGACCCGCGCGCGACTCGCCGACTGATCGATGCTGAGGGCGATGAGCTCGAGGCCAAGGGGATGGAAGCGCCGGTAAAACGCCTGCAACACCGGCATTTCGGCGCGACAGGGGGAGCACCAGGTGGCCCAGAAGCTCACCAACACCACATGGCCGCGCTCGTCGGCCAGATTGAACTGCCGGCCGCCGAACTCGCGCACGATCAGCGCCGGCGCCCTCTGGCCGATGCGCGGCGCGTCGATCACGGCGGTTGCGGCGGCCGCCGGCAGCGCCAGCCCCAACGCGAGAGCGGCCAGGAGCCGCGCCGCAGCCCGCATCAGGCGTCCTCGGACTGCCGGCTCTCGAGCAGCCGCTCGGCGTAGCGGGCCATCAGATCCACTTCGATGTTGACAAAATCATCGCGCTCGAGCTCACCGAGCGTGCTGACCTCGCGCGTATGGGGAATGAGATTCACCCGAAAGATCGTGCTGTGCACCATGTTGACGGTGAGGCTCACGCCGTCGACGGCAATCGAACCTTTGCGCGCGACATAACGCACGAGCTCCTCGTCGGCCAGCGCCAGATCCACGACGCTCGAGCGGGCTTCGTCGTAGATCTCGACCACCTGAGCCAGGCCATCGACGTGTCCGGTCACCAGATGTCCGCCGAGCGGATCGCCCACCTTCAGCGCCGGCTCCAGATTGACCCGCGCGCCGAGCTGCAGCTTGCCCAAAGTGGTGAGCCTGAGCGTCTCGCGCGACACATCGGCAAGAAATCCGCCGGTCGGCATCTCCACGACCGTCAGACAGCAACCCTGCACGCAGATGCTGTCCCCGATCCGCAGTCCTGCGGACTCGAGATGCTCGAAGGCAAACCCCATGCGCTGATCCCCGCGGCGATTCTCACGCGAGACCAAGCGCCCCACGTCCTGCACGATACCGGTAAACACTGCTCTGCCCCTCGTTGCTCAGCGCTGCTGCGGCCGCAGGCGCAGCCGCAGGTCCGTCCCGACTTGCCGGACGTCCATCATGACAAACCACGGAGAATCCTGCAGCCTGTCAAGGGCGGGCAGCTCGGCCAGCGCTCGGCCCTGCGGCCCAAGCAGCCGCGGAGCGATGTACAGAACCAGTTCGTCCACGAGCTGCGCGGCGAGCAGCGCGCCAGCCAGGCGAGGGCCCGCCTCCACCCATAACTCATTGATTTCACGGCGGCCAAGTTGCTCAAGAAGCGCTGCGAGCGGCACGTGCCCACCTGCATCGGCCTCGATGGCTTCGAGCGTGGCGCGTGGCTCGAGGGCGGCGCGGCGAGCGGCGTATCCGGCAGCCTCCTGCGCCTGCGGCGCAGTGCTGACCAGCAGCACTTCCCCGGGGATCGCGAACAGGCGCGCCGCCGGCGGCGTGCGCAGGTGCGAATCGAGCACTACGCGCAGCAGCGGCGGGCGTGGGCCGCCGGACGGTTCGGGCAGGCGCACATCGAGGCGCGGATCATCCGCGAGGACAGTGCCAATGCCGGTCATGACCGCGCCGCTTCGCGCCCGCCAATGCTGCACGTCCTCCCGCGCGGGGGTACCGGTAATCCAGTGGCTCTCGCCGTTGCCGAGCGCTGTGCGTCCATCGAGACTCATGGCGAGCTTCACGCGCACCCACGGACGCCCCGTGCGCATCCGCTTCAGGAACCCCGCGTTGAGCTCCGCAGCCTCGGCCTCAAGCAGCCCCTGCTCGACCCGCACCCCCCGCTCGCCGAGCAGGCGGGCACCTTCACCGTTGACGCGGGGGTTGGGGTCGGCGACCGCGAACACGACGCGTGCGACGTGCGCCGCAAGCAATGCCTGCACGCACGGCGGGGTACGGCCCTCATGGCTGCAGGGCTCGAGCGTGACGTAGGCGGTTGCTCCGGCAGCGGCCGCTCCCGCCGCCCGCAGAGCATGCACTTCCGCATGCGGCTCTCCGGTCCGCACGTGCCAGCCCTCCCCGACGATACGCTCGCCTTGCGCGATGACACACCCGACTCTCGGGTTCGGGTGCGCCGTCTCGAGACCGCGCGCGGCCAGTTCGAGCGCGCGAGCCATCGCGCTGCGGTCAAATTCCGAGAACATGCCCCCGCTCACTTCGCCTCGCCGCCGCCCCCGCGACCCGACGGCGGCTCCGGCGGCAGCAGCGAGAGCTGCTCGCGAGCCGCTCCGGGGGCAGGCGCGCGTTTGCGCGCGCGGGCAGGCTGCGGCGCACGCGCATCGCGCAGCTTGCGGATCTCCTCGTGAAATGCCTCGACGTCCTCGAAGTGCCGGTACACCGAGGCAAAGCGCACATAAGCCACCTCATCGAGCTGGCGCAACTCCTCCATGACCAGCTCGCCGATCGCGCCGGAGGCGATTTCCCGCTCCCCAAACGTACGCACCCGGTGGGTGATGTGGCTGACCGCCGCATCGATCGCCGCGCGCGCCACGGGACGCTTCTCCAGCGCCTTCTCCATGCCCGCGCGCAGCTTGGCCTCATCGAACGCTTCGCGCCGCCGATCGCCCTTGATGACCATCGGCATCACCAGTTCGGCGGTCTCGAACGTCGTGAACCGCTCGCCGCAGGCCAGGCATTCGCGCCGCCGGCGGATCTGGCCGCCATCGCTCGCCAGGCGCGAATCGGTCACCTTGGTCTCGACGTGACCGCAGAACGGACAATGCATGTTTCAGCGTCCCGTCTGCGGTCCCGGCCGGCTCACGCCGCCTCGTAGACCGGGAAGCGGCCGCAGAGTTCGAGCACTTCGCCGCGCACGCGCTCGATGACCGCCGCCTCCCCGCTCGCATCAAGCACGTCGGCAACCAAGTCGGCCACACGCTCGACCTCGGCCTCCTTGAACCCGCGCGTCGTCGACGCGGGAGTGCCAATGCGCAGGCCGCTGCTGACCGACGGCGGACGCGGATCATTCGGCACGGCGTTCTTATTGACCGTGATATTGGCCTTCCCGAGCGCGGCATCGGCATCCTTGCCGGTGATCTCACGCCCAATGAGGCTGAGCAGAAACAGATGGTTGTCGGTACCGCCGGAGACGATGTCGTACCCCCGCCTTTTCAGCCGTGCGGCCATGGCGCGGGCGTTGGTCACCACCTGACGCTGATAGTCCACGAATTGCGGCTGCAGCGCCTCGAGCAGCGCGACCGCCTTGGCCGCGATGACGTGCATCAGCGGCCCGCCCTGGGTGCCGGGGAAGACCAGCGAGTTGAGCTTCTTCTCGATCTCCTCGTTGGCACGCGCGAGGATCAGTCCACCTCGCGGCCCGCGCAGCGTCTTGTGCGTCGTGGTCGTGACGACGTCCGCGTACGGCACCGGACTGGGATAGACGCCCGCGGCGACCAGGCCGGCGACGTGCGCCATGTCCACCACCAGATATGCCCCGACGCCCTTGGCGATCTCGGCGAACCGGGCCCAGTCGAGCACGCGCGAATAGGCCGAAAACCCGGCGATGATCATCTTCGGGCGATGCTCGGCGGCGAGCCTTTCGACCTGCTCGTAGTCGACCTCGCCGGTATCGGGACGAATGCCGTACTGCGCGGCGCGGAAGAATTTGCCCGAAAAATTGACGCGCGCGCCATGGGTCAGGTGCCCACCATGGTCCAGGCTCATGCCGAGAATGGGATCCCCGGGCTGCAGCAGCGCGAAGTAGGCGGCGGCGTTGGCCTGCGAGCCCGAATGCGGCTGCACATTGGCGTAGGCGGCCCCGAAGAGCTTCTTGGCGCGCTCGATCGCCAGCCGCTCGGCGATGTCCACGTACTCGCACCCCCCGTAGTAGCGCTTGAGATCGGA
>JAKAYU010000322.1 GCA_021809525.1 Pseudomonadota bacterium
CGATCTCTACACCGCGGTGCTCGAGTACAACGGGCAGACGCTGCGCGCGCCGTTCGAGGTGAAACTCGATCCGCGGCTGCACCCGGGCGCCGGGGCGCTTGCAGCGCGGCTCGCGCTCGGACTGCGCATCCACGATGCGCTCAACACGCTCGATGGCGCGATCAACCGTGCCATCGCCGTGCGCGCGCGCGTGCAGGCGGCCATCGCGAAGGTCCCCGCGAACGTGAGCGCGCTCGAGCACGCGCGCGCGGCGCTCGATGCGGCGATCGCAAGCATGGTGCAGATGAAGACCCGCTCGAGCGAGGGCACGCTGCTGTTCGAAACGAAGATGAGGAGCCACCTGGCGTACCTTGCGGCCGAGGTGAATCAGGCGTACGTGCGCCCGACGCCCGCGGAGTACAAAGTGTTCGAGTACCTCAACGGCAAGGCGCGCACCGGCGAGCAGCGGCTGCATGCGGCGATCACCGAGGGCGAGAAGGCGCTCTGAGCGCTCGGGAGGCTCCGGCCGCCGGGCGCGCCTGTGCGCCCGGCGGCCGCTGCCTGTCGGAGGCAGAGCAATCCTGGCGGACAGCAAGCGTTCCTGCCCTGCTCGGGCGCTCGGCCTGAAGCGCGCTCGCCCGCGGCGCGGCCGCGGTGCTGTGCCACCGAGCTGCTGCGCAACGGTTGCCGGATTGCGCCCGCGCAATCCGTGCTGGCTCGTGCTCGGAACGAGCGGCCGGGCGATCCACCTCAAAGCCCCTCGCGTGCCCGTCTGACCTCAGCCCAAGGTCACCCTCAATGGGGTGAAGTTCCAGCACGGCTGAGCGGTGCGCTCCCGGGGCAGTCGGGCACGCCGCGCTCTGACCGCAGGGAACGGTCGGCTCATCGCAGACAGTTGCAACTTCCCGCGGCCCGCGGTGCTCTGCCGCGCAGCGACTCCCCGGGGGGCCTCTTGAAACGCATCGCCGCGCTCGGCTTGCTCACCTGCACGCTCGTGCTCGGCGCTGCCCTTCCCGCCGCCGCGGCCGCCCCGGGACCGGCGGCGCATGCGCCGGTGCTGCCCGAGCTCACCGCCTGGCTCAGCCGCGCCGGGCGCCCCACTCGCGCCGCCTGGCGCCACGCGGCACAGTTCTCGATCCCCTACGAGATCGACCCCGAGCACAACGCAAGGGCGCCGGTCGCCACCGCTGTGGCAGTCGGCTACACCGCACGCGCGCTATGGCTGCGCTTGCGGGCGCAGGATCCGCACCCGCAGCAGATCCGGGTGCGCTACCGCGAGCACGACGACATCTCGAGCGATACGGAGGACTACGTGGGGGTCATCCTCAGCCCCTTCGACGACACGCAGTGGGCGTACGAGTTCTTCTGCACCGCGGGCGGGGTCGAGTGGGACGCCTTTCGCCTGCAGAACACCGAGTACGCCTCGTGGAACGCCGTCTGGCAGTGCCACGCTCGGCGCACCGCGCACGGCTACCGGGTGGTGATGCGCATCCCCTTTGCGGCCATCAAGTTCCCGCACAGCCGCCGGCCGCAGCGCTGGGGAATGATGTTCTTGCGCAACTACCCGCGCAGCCTGCGCCACCAGCTGCTCAGCCGCCGCGTTGATTTCAACAGCAACTGCACGCTCTGCTCGCTCGAAACGGTGCGCACCGCCACCCCCGTTACGGCCCGCTCCGCCAACGTGCAGCTCATTCCGGCCCTCACCCTGATCCGCACCGACCGGCGCCGAGGGACCGCGGCCGCGCTCGCCTCCGGCGCCCCGAAGGTCAAGGCGAGCCTCGATGCGCGCTGGGTGATCCGCCCCGACCTCGAATGGTCGGCCACGATCAACCCGAACTTCTCGCAGGTCGCCCCCGATGTGCTGCAGCTGAGCGTCAACCGCCAGTTCGCGCTCGACTACGCCGAGAACCGCCCGTTCTTCGAGCAGGGCACCCAGGTCTTCAACACCCCGAACTTCCGCCTGAGCTCCGATTCGTTTTCCCCCTCCGGGGCGCTCACCGACACGCTGCAGATCCTCGATCCGCGCTGGGCGAGCAAGCTCGTCGGCCAGGTCGGCTCGAACGCCGTGGGCGCGCTGGTTGCGGACGACTCGGCAACGAACATCCTGCGGCCCGGTACCGAGTCCTCCACGCTCGGCAGCTTCGCCTTCCCCACGCACGATGCGATGGTGCGCTACCGCCACGATCACGGCGCCTCGGCGTTCGGCCTCATCGCCACCGACCGCGCCGGCAGCGGCTACGACAGCGCCATGTATGCGATGGACGCCAGCTGGCAGATCGACCCGAGCGACACCCTGACGGCGCTCCTCGGCGCGTCCGGCACGACCTATCCGGCCGCGGTCGCACAGACCCTCAACATCCATCCCGGGCGCATCGGCGGCGGAGCGTGGCTGGTGGATTACGCACGCAACCGCCACAACTACAACTTCGACCTCAACGTCACGCACATCGGCGCGAACTTCCGCGCCGATCTGGGCTATCTGCCGCAGGTCGGCTACAACCAGGCGGCGTTCAACGGGGAGTACGACTTCTACGCGCCCGACCGGGACTGGTGGCAAGATCGGAA
>JAKAYU010000323.1 GCA_021809525.1 Pseudomonadota bacterium
CTTATCGTGGAGGTCGCCGCGCAGGCCGTGACCCTCGCCGCAGCGCGGGCTGAGATTGACGCGGTGCGCGGCCTCTTGGCCCAGGATCGGGACAACGTTGCGCTCGTGCGCGGGGCGGTCGCGGCAGGTTCCAAGCCGCAGCTCGATGTGCTCACCGCGCAGACTCAGCTTGCAAGCGACATGACCCTGCTGCCTCCTTTGTACCAAAAGCGTGCCATGGCGGCTCATGCACTCGCGGTATTGCTCGGGCAGGCTCCCGCCTCCTGGCGAGCGCCCGAGCCCACCTTGACCCAATTGACGCTGCCGCTGCGGGTGCCGGTCAGCGTGCCCTCAGAGCTGCTGCGGCGTCGTCCGGACATCCGCGCCGCGGCGGCCGAGCTGCATGCGGCTACGGCCGCGGTGGGCGTGGCGACCGCCAATCTTTATCCACGCATTGTGCTCAGCGGCACGCTGGGCGAGGAAGCGTTGCGACCCGCGCACCTCTTTGATGCCAGTTCCCTCGCCTGGTCGTTGGTCGCGGGCCTGACCGCGCCGCTCTTTGATGGCGGCAAGCTGCACGCCGAACGGCGTGCCGCGCTCGATGTGCTGCATGAGCGGGCCGATCTATATCAGCAGGTGGTGCTGAGCGCCTTCGGGCAGGTGGCCGATGCGCTCGATGCGTTGCGTCACGACGCGCAACTGCGTGCCGCGCAGGCGCGCGCCCTCGATCTGGCGCGACGGCGCCTGCGGCTCGAACGCGCCAGCTATCGCGCTGGCAACAGCGGTCTGCTGCAGGTGCTCGATGCGCAGCGCGAGCGCGAGCGGGCCAAGCTCGGGCTGCTCAGCGCCGAGGAGCGTCAGTACCTCGATACCGTACGGCTGTTGCTGGCGGCCGGCGGGCGCGTGCACCCGGCCGGGACGGACCACCCACCCCGGCGCAGCGTCGCCGAATCGAACGGCGGGTCACGCGGGATCGGGGCCGGTTCCTGAACGGAGCGAGTCTCTGACGAGGCGAGCATCGGATTGAGAACATGGGAGGGGAACATCGATGATGAACGATGAATGGCTCACTCGTGGCACAACCCCTGAGGCCCCGGGCGATGCGCCTCGGTCGCCTCTCGGGGCACGCCAGCCCTTGGCGCTTGAAATGGCCACGCAGCGAATGTGCCCCTTCGGCGCACGGGCGATCCGGGAGTCGATCGGCTTGCCGCGTTCAGCGCGCTTCAGAACCGGGCGCGCGTCACGGCACGGTTGCGGCCCGTTACCGGCCTCGCCGATCGGAGTCGATGGCGCGCGAATCGCGCGCAGCGGAGCGTCTCGTTGAGGTCGCATCCGAAATTGTCCGCGCCCACTCGAGAAGTCCTCATATCACCGACATGCACAGGCCGAACGATCCACCGTGCTCCAGAGCGCAGACGCACGGGTGGAGGAGACGTCGGCCTGGGGCACGGCGGAGGATCTGGCAGCGGTTGATCGTTCTGCTGGCGGGGCTCGGGCTCGGCACCCTGGCGCATGCCGCGACCGCCCCGCCCCACGAACCGGAGCTCGATGGCATGCAGCTCAGTGTCGATGAGCATCTGCTGAGTGACGCACCGGACCACAATTATGCCGGCGGTGGTGCAATCAGTGCGTCTGGCTCCTTCGCACGTCACGATGGCCTCGATACCGTGCTCGGGGCCATCGATCGCTTTACGCTCGGATATGAGGATCGCGCGACTGAGCTCACGCCCCCTTGGCATGCCTTGGCAGTGGGAATGCTGGTGTTCACCCCCCGCAATCTGAGGCGTTCCCGGGCGATTCCGGGGGAACGCCCGTACGCGAGTCTCGTGTTCGCCAGTACTGCGCGTCGCTACCTCGAGCGCGATGGTGCGGTGAGTTACCAGTCGGACTTGATGTTCGGCATGCTCGGGCTCGCGGCCGTGGGCCAGTTTCAAAATGCACTGCATCGGCTCACGCAAAGTCAGCGGGCGTACGGCTGGGGTCAACAGATCTCCGCGGGCGGTGAGCCGACGGCAGGCTATAGCCTGTCACGCGCGGCGCTGCTCGCCGGTGAGCCGCGTGGCGCGCACCGCTACGACCTGCATTGGACAGCTGCGGCGAGCGTCGGGACCATCACGGAAGGCAGTCTCGCGTTGGCGTTGCGCTGGGGGCGAATCGAGTCGCCCTGGTGGGCCAACGCACCCGAACAGAATCTGTACGTTCAGGAAACTCATCCGCTGCCGCCGCCCTTGCCGCGCGGCGCGCCGCCGGAGCTGTTCGTGTTGCTCGGCGTTCGGCTCACGGCTCGTCTGTACAATGCCTTTCTCGAGGGTCAGTTCCGTCACAGCGCGGTGCGCTACAGTTTCGGCGATCTCAATCCGCTGCTCGGGGACGCCTGGGCGGGATTCGAGTTTCGCACGCATCACCTGGCGATCCGTTATCTCATCCGCTGGGAGTCCCCGGAGCTGCGCTCCGGTACGGGTGCGCATTCGTTTTTCTGGGGGAACGTTGAGATCACAGTTCCATTGGGAGGATGAATGAGCGCGCAGCCGCGCGAGGAATGGAAGTCAT
>JAKAYU010000324.1 GCA_021809525.1 Pseudomonadota bacterium
TCGGTGGTAAGGCCTTCATCCTGGGCATGCCCCATGGAACCGGCACGATGAGCCTGGGAGCGCCGATGGCGCCCAGCACTGCGGGAACGGAGTGAGATTCGGGCGGGAAGCTTGGCTATTATAGCAGTGTGTTTGCCGTGTCGGGCGTGTCCAGCGCCGCGTCGCATGGTGCCAACGGCAGAGGGCCTTCCGGGTGGCTCCACAGGCGCTCGCCGTGCTCGTCCGCCCGCCTGGGGGCGCGAAAATGCGCCGGATCGTCCAAGTCCGCTCGGGTTGCGAACTGCCCGGGAACACCTTGGCGCCTCAGTCCCCGCAATCCTCCTCTCTCGAAGCTCAATCATTCGCCATCCGGCGGGGCCGGAGCCCGTGCGATGAAGTGAAAGAGTGGAATTCTGGCGAAATTTGCCGCATAGGTGGACCCTGACATCGGGTACGAGGTCGGCCTTTCCCTGATGCTGAGCGCGCGCCGCACGCGGGGATGTCTCGTCACGACTGACGGGTGACAGGTGGAGTAATATGCGGGGGTATGGTCCGGGTGGGTGATCGATCGTGACAATGAACAGCCGTCTGGGACGTGAGACACTCGCCGGCGAGCGGCGCTGTAGTCGCTTGGCGATTGCGGTTTGTGTAATTTCGGCGGCACTGGCCGTTGCGGCGATCTATGGAGGCTGGTGGCCTCTCGTGCAAGTCCTCATGTTGCTAAGCGTAACGTGGAATTTTACCGCCAACTGGCTCAACCGAGGGGGCGGAGGTGGCGGGCTCTTGGGCATGACAACCACGCAAATTTATCAACGCGCGCGTGAAGGGAGATTGTATCGCTCATCGCTGGCGAGAACCATTGCAACAGGGTCGTTGCTGCTGGCTATTGCGTCCGTAGCGTGTTTCGTCAAATCCGCCTGATCGCCGGTGTTTGCAGCGGGGAATCATGGTTCATAGCGTCAGCGGGCGGGATTTCATGGATGTCACGGGCAAACGGACATCACGAGCGTCCGGCGGAGATTCCGGTGAGATGCAACACACTGATCGCGGATCGGGACAGCGCATTCTCGGGACGTCGAGAGCAGCGGGCCCGCGCCGCGCGACCAGGCTGCTGCTCGCTGCGGCGACGCACCCTATCTCTGACATCACGAGGTCGACCGCGAACCGCGAGCGACCTTCATCGGGGGTTATCATGCGACCCACTGCATATGTCGCAGCCCTGGTGCTCGCGGTGGCGCCGCTCGCGACGGCAGCCACTGCGGCGCAGCCATCGCTCTGCCGGCGATTGGCGGCCCGTGTCGGACGCTCGCCCAAAGTGGTGTGGAAGTCCGGCGGGTCGCTGAAGCGGTGGATCTCACCGGCCACGGCTGCGGTCTGGCCGCTCGAGCGAGGGTCGCCGCAGGCCGCCGCGTATGCGCGGCTGCGGCACGCGCTCGCTGCCCGGGGTCTGCTGACGCCGCATCAGCCGGCCGAGCTGCACCGTCTGCCGGGTACCCGCGTGTACATGGTGGGCACCATGGCCGGCAGCGCGGAGTGCCAATCGGCCGCGTTCGCTGAAATCGGTGCTCGTGGGGCGCCTCACCTGTTGCCCAATCCCAGGGGCTACACGGCGCCGTGCTGGAATGTGCACGGGAATCTCGCCAGGGTGCTGGGCCAGCCGGCGTATGTCGAGTCAGGGACGGTCAGTATGACCGAGAGAGACCCGCTGGTGCGAATCACGCCTTGGACCGGCGCTGGATGGGGGCGGGTGTGCCGACTGACGGTACACCTGCGCTACAAGCTCGAGCTCGTCAAACGGTTCTGCGGCGACTCGGTGGTATGCGGAGCGGCGAACGCCATCGCCGTGGATATCGCGCGGAGCTATCGCTCGTACCGGCATCTTGCGCAGCCTCCGCAGCGGCTGTTGGGTCCGTACAATGACGTGTCCGATTTCTCGTATCAGCCCGCGAGTGTGACGGGTCCGGCTGGATCCGTAGCCGTCATGCGCGCCTGGCACATCGTGAGACGCCAGGGGCAGGCCGGCGAGGCTGGCGCGGTGAGTCTGTACAGGGTTTACACCAGCGTATTTCCCACGTTCGGCAGGAACGCCCCGAACAGTGGCTGGGACGACTCGTTTTCGTACGTCGATTTCGCGTTGTTTCCAGTGCGGCTGGACGGACATCTGTACCTGGGTGCCGTCGGCTACAACGGCGTGGGCTGGCGCGAAGGCGGCCATACGCTGTTCGCGCTCTACGAGACGCCGGTATCCGGGCAGCGCAGCCTGGCTCCGCTGGCGGGCTTCGACGTTGCATCGTCTGTGGTCGGTGTGCAAGGAACCTCGGTCGTGGAAGGCACCGCTGCCCTGCCGCCTCGCCCGGGGATGTAGTCTCGCGGCCCGGCGGCCGTTCGCGACACTTGAGCCGCGCCTGTGCGCATTGCACACCGCCGGAGAGCGCGTAATATGATCACTTCGGCGTGGGGCGGAATTCGGCGTCGGCGCGCGGGCCGGGCGTTTTCCGAACGAGCGGTCCGGGACTCGTGCGGGAGCCGATTTCACGGCGTTCTCC
>JAKAYU010000325.1 GCA_021809525.1 Pseudomonadota bacterium
GGGTGAACGGCCGCGGCCTTCGCTACGGCGGTGGGCCGAGCAACGAGCACAACTACACGAGCGGACTGCTGCTCTATTATTTCCTGACCGGGGACCCCGCCGCCGCGGAGGCGGTGCGGGATCTGGCGGACTGGGTGATCGCAATGGACGGAACCGAGGGCGGCGCGGGCAGCCGCTCCGGGGCCCCGAGCGGACTGGCCAGTAAGACGGCCGATCCGAATTATCACAAAGCAGGGCGGGGCGCCGGCAATTCCGTCAATGCCGTCCTCGATGCGTACGCGCTCACGCACGAGCGGCACTATCTCGACAAAGCTGAAGCGCTGATCCGCCGTTGCATCCATCCCCGGGACGACATCGATGCGCTGGGCCTGTCGATGCCGGAGCATCGCTGGTCGTATTTGGTGTTTCTGCAGGTCCTCGGCAAGTATCTGCACATCAAGCTCGAGTGGAGCGAAACCGATGACATGTTCCATTACGCGCGCGAAAGCCTGCTGCATTACGGGCGCTGGATGGTGTGCTACGAGGTGCCGTACCAGGACATCCTCGATAAAGTCGCTCTGCCGACCGAAACGTGGCCGGCGCAGGATGTGCGCAAGTGCCACGTTCTGCATCTGGCCGGTGAGTTCGCGGCCGGGCCTGA
Organism: Pseudomonadota bacterium; assembly: GCA_021809525.1. Classification (GTDB taxonomy): domain Bacteria; phylum Pseudomonadota; class Gammaproteobacteria; order Steroidobacterales; family Steroidobacteraceae; genus 13-2-20CM-66-19. The sequence goes on from JAKAYU010000325.1 coordinate 641, forward strand.
GCGGAGTGCGTTCCATGATCGGGCGGATTTTTTCTTCACGCGAGGCCTCGAGGATCTGCTCGGCTTCGAGACCGCCTATCTGACGCGTCCGCGCGTCATCCTGTGCGTGTATGGACACGTGCAGGCGTATTATCAGACGCATCGCGTCCATGGAGTAGATCTCGCCTGTCCGATTCCTTCCTTTGGCGAGCCGCAGCACTTTGTGCTCGAGCGGCGTGACTGGCGTACGCGGGCGCAAGATTTGGCGACGAAATTGCTGCGCACGGGCGCTGAGCGGTTGGATATCCTGCATCGCCTGTCGATGCCGACACGGTTGTGAGGCACGGGGATGGCGGACGACGGCGAGGCAATACAGGCGGCGACGGTGCGGGAGCGGCCGGGCCTGCTCTACATTGTCAACAGCCTCAATCCGGGCGGGACGGAGCGGCTCGTCATCGAGATGGGGGTGGCATTTTCCGGCGAGTACCGGGTTTGCGTCATCTGCCTCGACGAGCCCGGTGCCTGGGCCGCGGAGCTGCGCCGGCGGGGCGTGCCGGTGTATTGCCTCTGGCGTCAGTCCGGTCTCGACTTGACCATGCCGGCCAAGATCGCGTGCCTCGCGCACGCATACCGCGTCTCGATCCTGCATGCGCATCAATGCACTCCGTGGTTCTACGCTGCGCTGTCGCGACTGTTCCGTCGGTCGTCGCGGCTGTTGCTGGAAGAGCACGGCCGATTCTATCCGGAAGCGGATCGGGGGCTGCGGCGCCTCGTCAATCGCGCGTTGATCATTCCGCTCTCGCACCGCTTCGTGGCCGTTTCGGCGGACGTGCGGGGCCGGCTGGAGCGCTATGAGGGGCTGAATCCGGCGCGCACCGAGATCATCTACAACGGCGTCGAGGCTGCCGCAGCCCTGTCGGGCGAAGAGCGCCTGCGCCTGCGCCGCGAACTCGGCCTGGACCCGGAAGCCTTCGTCGTGGGCACGGTCGGCCGCTTCGATCCGATCAAGAATCTGCCCATGCTGGTGGCGGCGCTGGCGCGGGCACGCGCGGGCGAGCGCCGTATCCGCGGCCTGCTCATCGGGGATGGCCCCGAGTTTGGTGCAATTCAGGCGCTCATTGCGCGGTCGGGCTTGACCGACGCGGTGCGCCTGACCGGCTTTCGCGCTGATGCGCGCCGGCTCGTGCAGTGCCTCGACCTGTTTGTGCTGGCAAGTTTCAGCGAAGGCACTTCGATGGCCTTGCTCGAAGCCATGGCCGCGGGTGTTCCGGCGGCCGTGACCGCGGTGGGCGGCAACCCGGAAGTCGTGCTCGCCGGACTCTCCGGCTGGGTGGTACCGTCCGAGAATACCGCGGTGCTGGCGGATGTCATGCTTGCGGCGGCGCGTGATCCGGGGCTGTGCGCGCGCTATGCGCGTGCCGGCCGGCACCGCTTCGAGGAGCATTTCACGTTTCCACGGATGATCGACCGCTATCGGGCCCTGTACCGATCTATGGGCGCGAGCCGTGCCCAGGAGTGCGCATGAACGGTGCCTCTTCAGCCTCCGGCGGGTCAGTTCGTCGTGCCGTCAAGGCAGGTGTCTTCGCGCTCGCTCTCGTGGCGATGCTGCCGCTGATTGCGCTTGCGTGGCTCGAGAAGCGATTCACCCGGACCGAGGTCATCTTTGGTCTTTTCGGCCAGGCGCTGGCGGTGATTCCGGGGTTCCCGGGGCATTGGCTGCGCGCCGCCTACTATTTCGGCACCCTGGATCGATGCTCCTGGGAGGTCCGCATTGGTTTCGGCACCCTGTTCAGCCACCGCTCGGTCACGATCGCGCGCCACGTGTCGATGGGCGCCTACTGCATGATCGGCCATGCGCGCATTGGTGAGGATGTGATGATCGGCAGTCGAGTCAGCA
>JAKAYU010000090.1 GCA_021809525.1 Pseudomonadota bacterium
GTGGGTGATCCGCCGCACTGTACACGGGGCCGCCGGGGACAGATGCCGCTCCGCCTGCGCGCTTTCCGGTAGAATAGGAAGTCCTCGTGCGCCAGCCGCGCACGCTCAACCCCCAGTCGATCCGTCCATGGTGAAGGAATGACCGACGCCCACCGAGACGTCATCCGCGTACGCGGCGCGCGTCAGAACAACCTGAAGAACCTCGATCTCGAGATCCCGCTCAACGAGCTGGTCGTGGTGACGGGCGTGTCGGGTTCGGGCAAGTCTTCGCTGGTGTTCGATACGCTCTACGCCGAGGGTCAGCGCCGTTACGTCGAGACGTTCTCCCCGTATGCGCGCCAGTTCCTCGACCGCATGGACAAGCCGCAGGTGGACGCGATCAGCGGCATCCCTCCGGCCATTGCCATCGATCAGACCAACCCGGTGCGCACGTCCCGCTCCACGGTCGGAACGATGACGGAGCTCAATGACCATCTGAAGCTGTTGTTCGCCCGCACGGGGAGCCTGTACTGCCAGCGCTGCGGACAGCCGGTGCGGCGCGACACCCCCGAGAGCATTCACCGGAACTTGCTCGCGCGCGCCGCAACGGCCGGCGATCCGCGGCTGCTCGTGACCTTCCCGGTCGAGGTGCCGGCCAATTTCACGCCTGAGGAGGTGCGCGCGCTGCTCGAGAAGCAGGGCTACACGCGCTTCATCGAGCCCCCGCCGCCGGCACCCTCACGGGCGTGCGCCGGCAGGAGCCGCCGCAAGGCGCCCGCCGCGCCCGCGATCACGTTCGAAGTCGTGCAGGACCGCTTGCGCGCCGGGAACGCCGAGCGCAGCCGCATCCTGGAGTCCCTCGAGACTGCGCTGCGGGTCGGCCGCGGCAAGGTCAACATCCGCGTGGTGGACGACGCCGATCCGCCCAACACGCTGTCGGTGTGGCGCTACTCGAGCGGGCTGCACTGCGCGGAGTGCGACCTGTCCTATCAGGAGCCCACTCCCAGCCTGTTCTCGTTCAACTCGCCGGTCGGCGCCTGCGAAACCTGCCGGGGCTTCGGGCGCGTGATCGGGATCGACTACGGCCTGGTCGTGCCGGATGACAGCAAGAGCCTGCGCGGCGGGGCGATCAAGCCCTGGCAGACGCAGTCCTACGCCGAGTGCCAGCAGGACCTCGAGAAATTCGCGCGCAAGCGCGGTGTGCCGCTCGATACCGCCTGGCGCGATCTGTCCGCCGAGCACAGACGCTGGGTGCTCGAAGGCGAAGGCGAGTGGAGTAAAGGCGTGTGGTACGGGGCGAAGCGATTCTTCGCCTGGCTCGAGAGCCGCTCCTACAAGATGCATGTGCGCGTGCTGCTGTCGCGCTACCGCGCCTACACCCCGTGCGAGACCTGCGGAGGGGCGCGGCTGAAGACCCAGGGGCTGCTGTGGCGCGTGGGCGAGCGTGACGCCGCCGATGCGGCGCTCGGCGCCACGCCGCGCTTCCAGCCACGCGCGGCCGAGTGGAGCGAGGCGACGCGCCAGGGTCTCCCGGGGCTGTCCCTGCACGACATCATGCTTCTGCCGGTCACGCGGGCGCGCGCTTTCTTCGAGCAGCTGCAGCTGCCGAAGCCGCTCGACGAAGCCACCGATCTGCTGCTCGGACAGATCCGCGCCCGCTTCGGCTACCTCGCCGACGTCGGCCTCGGCTACCTCACGCTCGACCGCCAGTCGCGCACCCTCTCCGGCGGCGAGGTGCAGCGCATCAATCTCACCACTGCCCTCGGCACCTCGCTGGTCAACACGCTGTTCGTGCTGGATGAGCCCTCGATCGGACTGCACCCGCGCGACATGCAGCGGGTCATCGGGGTGATGAAGCGGCTGCGCGATGCGGGCAACTCGCTGCTGGTCGTGGAGCACGACCCGCAGATCATGCTCGAGGCGGACCGCATCCTCGATATCGGCCCCGGCGCCGGCGAGCGCGGCGGGCAGATCGTCTTCTTCGGCACGCCGCGTGAGATCCGCCGCAGCGCACACTCGATCACTGGGGAGTACCTGAGCGGGCGCAGGCGCGTGAGCGCCGAGCGGGTGCTCCGGCCGGCCGCAGCCGGTGCCGCACCGCCGGGCGAAGTGATAGCCGAGGCGCGCTCGAACCGCTGGATCGAGCTGCGCGCAGTCACCCAGCACAACCTCAAGTCCATCGACGTGCGCATCCCGCTGAAGCGCCTGGTGTGCGTCACCGGCGTATCGGGCTCCGGCAAGTCGACGCTGATCGAGGATGTGCTCTACCCGGCGCTGCTCAAATATCACGGCAAGCCCACCGAGGCGCCCGGCGCGTTCGCGGCGCTCGCTGGCGCGGAGCTCATCGACGATGTGGTGATGGTCGATCAGAGCCCGATCGGCCGCACGACACGCTCGAATCCCGCCAGCTACGTCGGCGCATTCGATACGATCCGGGCCCTGTTCGCCGCCGAGCCGGCCGCGCTCGAGCGCAAATACACCGCCGGCACCTTCAGCTTCAACTCCGGCAACGGCCGCTGCCCGACCTGCAGCGGCAACGGCTTCGAGCACGTCGAGATGCAGTTCCTCTCCGATGTGTATCTGCGCTGCCCGGACTGCAACGGCCGCCGCTACCGCGACGAGGTCCTCGACATCCGCCGCGAGGGCAGCGACGGCCGGCGCGCCAGCATCGCCGATGTGCTCGAGATGACAGTCACCGAAGCACTGGCGTTCTTCCGCGACTCGCGCGAAGTGTGCGCGCGGCTCGCGCCGCTCGCCGACGTGGGGCTGGAGTACGTCACCCTCGGCCAGCCGGTGCCGACGCTCTCCGGCGGCGAGGCGCAGCGGCTGAAGCTCGCCGGGCACCTGGCGCAGGCCGGCTCGGTGCTCTCGAGCATCACGCACAAGGGCAAGCTCTTTCTGTTCGATGAGCCAACCACGGGGCTGCACTTCCAGGACGTCGCGCGCCTGCTGATGGCGTTCCGCAAGCTGCTCGCGGCGGGCCACTCGCTGCTCGTCATCGAGCACAACCTCGATGTGATCCGCGCCTGCGACTGGATCGTCGATCTCGGCCCGGAGGGGGGCGAGGACGGCGGGCACATCGTGTGCGTCGGAACCCCGGCCGAGGTGCGCCAGCACAGCGGCTCGCACACGGCACGCGCGCTGCTGGAATACGAGCGGGCGCTCGCCGGGGAGCCGCCCGCCGCAGCCGCGGCGATGCCGGCGGTCGCCGAATCGGCGCCGCGCTACGGCCCGATCGATGCGGCCGCACGGCGCGACATCGTCATCCACAACGCGCGCGAGCACAATCTCAAGAACATCGACGCGCGCATTCCGCGCGATCGCTTCACCGTGATCACGGGCGTGTCGGGATCCGGCAAATCGACGCTCGCGTTCGACATCCTGTTCAACGAAGGCCAGCGCCGCTATCTGGAATCCCTGAACGCGTACGCCCGCCAGTTCGTGCAGCCGGCCGCGCGCCCCGACGTGGATGCGATCTTCGGCATTCCGCCGACGGTGGCCATCGAGCAGCGCACCAGCCGCGGCGGACGCAAGAGCACCGTGGCGACGCTCACTGAGATCTACCACTTCCTGCGCCTGCTCTACGTGAAGCTCGCCACCCAGTATTGCCCGGACTGCGATGTGGCCATCGAGCCGCAGAGCGCCGAGTCGATCGCGGCGCGCCTGCTGCGCGAGTACCGCGGCAAGTGCATCGCGCTGCTCGCCCCGCTCGTCGTGGCGCGCAAGGGCTACTACACCGATCTGGCCAAATGGGCGCACAAGAAGGGATTCAAGACGCTGCGCGTGGACGGCAGTGCGCTGCCCACGGCGAAGTGGCCGCGCCTCTCGCGCTTCAAGGAGCACACCATCGAGCTGCCGGTCGCCGAGATTGAAGTCAGCGCCCACACCGACACCGAGCTGCACCAGGGGCTCGCGCGCGCGCTCGATTTCGGCAAGGGTCTGGTGCACGTGCTCGCGGCGAATGCCGCGCGCGTGACGGTGTTCTCGACCAAGCGGGCTTGTCCGTCGTGCGGACGCAGCTTCGCCGAGCCCGACCCGCGTCTGTTCTCGTTCAATTCCAAGCATGGCTGGTGCGAGAGCTGCTACGGCACCGGGGTGGCAATGCCGGGCTTCGACGCCGAGCAGACCGGCGAGGAGCACTGGTGGAACGACTGGCTCGAGGGCGAGCCGCAGCCGTGCCCGGCCTGCCAGGGGCGGCGGCTCAACCCGGTCGCGCTCGCCGTGCGCTTTCGCGACCGCTCCATCGCCGATCTGACGCACGAGCCGGTGTTGCGGGCTGCAGAATTCTTCCGGCGGCTCAAATTCTCTGCGCGCGAGCGGCAGATCGCCCGCGATCTGCTCGCGGAGATCCGCTCGCGGTTGGCGTTTCTCGAGCGCGTAGGGCTCGGCTACCTGCAGCTCGACCGCTCCGCCCCGACTCTCTCCGGCGGCGAGGCGCAGCGGATCCGCCTCGCCGCGCAACTCGGCTCGAATCTGCAGGGAGTGTGCTACGTGCTCGACGAGCCGACCATCGGGCTGCATCCGCGCGACAACGAGATTCTGCTCGATTCGCTCGCGGAGCTCGCGAGCCATCGCAACACCCTGGTCGTGGTGGAGCACGATGAGGACACCATCCGGCGCGCCGATCACGTGCTCGATCTCGGCCCTGGAGCAGGCGTGCTGGGTGGTGAAATCGTCGGCGCCGGAACGGTGAAGGAATTGATGCGCAATCCGCGCTCGGTTACCGGGCGTTTCCTGCGTCACCCGCTGCAACATCCCTCCGTGCCGCGCCGCGCGACGGACGCGAAGACTGCTCATCTGACGCTCGAGAAAATCGCCTTGCACAACGTGCAGGGCGACGTGAAGATTCCGCTCGGCCGCCTGGTGGTCGTCACGGGCGTGTCGGGCTCAGGCAAATCGACCGTCGCCCGCGACGTGCTGTACACCAATCTGCGCCGCCTGCTCGGGAACGCCGAAAAGCCCTCGGGCCGGCGCGCGGGCAAGAGAACCGCCCGCGGCAGCCGCAAGGCCGCGGGTGCGGAACTCGCCGGCTGCCGCGCCGTTCGCGGGCTGGAACACCTCGATCGCGTCCTGGAAGTGGACCAGACCCCGATTGGCAAGACACCGCGCTCCTGCCCCGCGACCTACATCGGGTTCTGGGACGACATCCGGCGGATCTACGCGGCGACCAGCGAGGCGCGTCTGCGCGGCTACACCGCCAGCCGCTTCTCCTTCAACACCGCGGGCGGGCGCTGCGACGCGTGCGAGGGCCAGGGCGTCAAGACCATCGAGATGAGCTTCCTGCCCGACGTGAAGGTGGTATGCGATGTGTGCGGCGGCCGGCGCTTCAATTCCGAGACGCTCTCGGTGCTCTGGCGGGACAAGAGTATCGGCGATGTGCTGACGATGAATGTCGATACGGCGGTGGCGTTCTTCGCCGCGCACGCGCGCATCCACCACGCGTTGAAGCTGCTTCAGGACGTGGGACTCGGCTATCTGACGCTCGGGCAGCAGAGCCCCACCCTCTCCGGCGGCGAGGCGCAGCGCATCAAGCTGGTCACGGAGCTCGCCAAAGTGCGCGATCCGGGACCGCGCCCGCCCGGGGTGCCGCGGGCGGGCAAGCACACACTGTACGTACTCGATGAGCCGACCGTGGGACTGCACATGGCCGACGTGGAGAAGCTGATCCATGTGCTGCACCGGCTGGTCGATGCCGGCAACACCGCAGTGGTCGTCGAGCACAATCTGGACGTCATGGCCGAGGCGGACTGGATCCTCGACCTGGGACCGGAGGCCGGCGAGCGCGGCGGGCGCATCGTGGCACAGGGCACGCCCGCCGCAGTCGTGCGCCGCGCCAGACACTCGCATACCGGCCGCGTGCTGGCGCAGTTCCTGGCGACTCGGCACAACGGCGATTGAGGTACAGTGCGCGCATGGGACACGAGCTGGTCTGCTGGAAGTGCGGCGCGTCGCTGGCGGCGCTGAAGCTGCCGCTTCGCCGGCTCGAGGAATGCCCGCGCTGCCGTGCGGAACTGCACGTCTGCCGGATGTGTCTCGAGTACGACACGACGGTGGCCACACGGTGCCGCGAACCGACGGCCGAGGAAGTGCGGAACAAGGAGGGAGCCAATTTCTGCGATTTCTTCAAGCCGCGGCCGGGCGCCTACGCGGCGCCGAACACCGCCGAAGTCGACCGGGCTCGAGCCGAGCTGGACAAACTGTTCGGCAAGGGCTGACGCGGCGAGGAGCACGCCGCCGGCGGTCAGTTCTTCCGGACTCGCTCGCCCAACCGCTCAAGCAGCCGCGTGAACGGCGTGCTCCTCTCCGTCTTGTCCATCTTGCGCGACTGCCCGGCGCTGCGCGCAGCGTCCGCGCTGCCGCGCCCGTCGTCGATGGTCAGCTCGTGCGCGCCGAGAATCTCCAGCGTCTCCTCGAGCGTCTGCGGCGCGCGGCGCTCGCGCGCATGCACCTTGCTGCCGTTGGTGGCTCGTGCGTTGAACGGGATCGGCCGCAGCTCATGGACCGGCGCCTTGGGTGGGGAGGCCTCGGGCGCCGCACTCGCCTCGCGGGGCGGCGGCGTGTCGGCATCAAACAGCTTGAACTCGTGGTCGACCGATGCGGGCACCTTGCGCGCCGGACGCAGCGGGGTGGTCCCGGGTTCGCCGCTCACCCGCTGACGCTCGTCGGCGGTCACCGGCACGACGGCGGCGGAGGAAAATTCCGAGCGCACGTAGCCGGCCACCTGCTTGGCGGAAATCGGGTCGTTGAAAAAGCCGAGCCGCAGCCCGTACCACTTGCGCCCTTCACGGCTGCCCTCCACGCAATAGAGCGTATAGGCGCTGAAGATCGCCAGCGGCGGCAGCTTGTCGAAGCTGATGGGCTGCACCGACCACTTCAGCTGCACGGCGAAGGCGGCCGGCTTGGCGGCCTCGGCCGTGCGCCCCTCCAGACACTGCAACGCCTGGGCGTCGCTGAGCGGCGGCTCCGGCATCGGCATCATCGGCATGGTGCGCGTCTCGCCGGTCGCTGTCTGCGGCTCATCGAGCGACGCGAGCACTTCCTTGATGTTGGAGTTCCCGAATACGCCCGGCTTGCGGGCGGCCGCGGGGGAGGTGGTCCGGGCGGCCGCCTTGGCCGGTTTCGACGGCGCGGCGCTCGGGGAGCGGGCGGCGGCCGGTGGGTGCACCGTGGGCACGGGTGAGGCGGATTGGCCAGACGGCTGGGCGGCTGCCTGCACCGCGGCCGTGAGGACTGGCGGTAAAGAGGCGGGCGGCGCGAGCGGCTCGGCCTGTGGGGCGGGCGGCTCGACTTGGGGGGCCAGCGAATGCGGGCCGGCCGCATGGGCGGCCTGCGCTTCGGCGGCAGCGACGGCACGCGCGCGCAGTTTCTTGCCGGGCGCCTCGCCGGCCCAGGCGCCCGGGTAGATCTCGCGCACCAGAGCCAGCCAGCTTTCCGCCTCGGCCTGGGTCTCGAAGAACCCCATGTGCAGCCGGAAGCGCTCGCGCCCTTCCTCGAAGCGGCGGCTGACGAAGAAGTTGAAGCGCTTCAGCTCCGGCATGTCGGCGCGCGGCAGCGCCATGGGCGTGCTCGAGGAGCACAGATTGATCACGAACGGGCCCGCTTCGGCGGCGGGCTCCACCGATGATGGCGCGCCGGTCGCGGGGAGCGGCGCCAGATTTTCCGCTGGTGTCATATCTCTTGGACGCTCGGTAGAGGTGCCCCGGTCGGCCGGTGACGCGCCCAGGAGATGCGGAGGATGCAAGCGATGCGCCCGAAGCGCGCTCGTGGCAGCCCCGCCGTCATGGGATCGTCCCGAAGACCGGTGGCTTTGCGTCCCCGTCTTTCGACGGGTTTGCCCTTGTCACTGACGCAAAGTGTCAGCGCGCTGCCCCAGAGTGTCAAGCGCCGGATTGAGGCGCAACTCTCAGGTCGTATTTGCCGCAATGCCGTGGGTACATAACGCGCCGGCGTCGGCCGGCTCGCGCTTTCTTTATGTCGCGTACCGGCCGCGATATGTTAACGAATCGCCCCTGCCCCACTCAGGTAGGGGCGTCGAGGATCCCCGGCAGGTCGAGCCCCTTCTCCCGCGCGCAGGCGATGGCCTGCGGATAGCCCGCGTCCGCATGGCGCATCACTCCGCTCGCCGGATCGTTCCACAGCACCCGCGCAATGCGCCGCGCCGCCGCGTCGGTGCCGTCGCACACGATGACCAGACCCGCATGCTGGGAGAATCCCATGCCGACGCCACCGCCGTGATGCAGCGAGACCCAGGTGGCGCCGGAGGCCGTGTTGAGCAGCGCGTTGAGCAGCGGCCAGTCCGACACCGCGTCGGAGCCGTCGCGCATCGACTCGGTCTCGCGGTTCGGCGAGGCGACCGAGCCGGAGTCCAGGTGATCGCGGCCGATCACCACCGGCGCCTTCAGTTCCCCCCGCGCGACCATCTCGTTGAACGCGAGTCCGAGGCGATGCCGGTCGCCGAGACCCACCCAACAGATGCGCGCCGGCAGACCCTGGAAGTGGATGCGCTCGCGCGCCATGTCGAGCCAGTGGTGCAGAGGCTTGTCCTCCGGCAGCAGCTCCTTGACCTTCGCGTCCGTCCTGTAGATGTCCTGCGGGTCCCCCGAGAGCGCCGCCCAGCGGAACGGGCCCTTGCCGCGGCAGAACAGCGGCCGGATGTAGGCAGGCACGAATCCCGGGAAATCGAACGCGTTCTTCACGCCCTCCTCGAGCGCCATCTGCCGGATGTTGTTGCCGTAGTCGACGGTCGGCACGCCGGCGGCGTGGAAGTCCAGCATTGCGCGCACATGCACGGCCATCGAGGCCTTCGCCTCGCGCATGACGGCCTGCGCATCGCGCTCGCGCATCTCGACCCAGTGCTCCACGCTCCAGCCGATGGGCAGGTAGCCGTTCAGCGGGTCGTGGGCCGAGGTCTGGTCGGTGAGCAGATCGGGACGCACGCCGCGCCTGAACAGCTCCGGCAGCACCTGCGCGGCGTTGCCGAGCAGCCCGACCGACACGGCGCGCTTTTGCGCGCAGGCGCTCTGCACGATCGCGAGCGCCTCATCGAGGCTCTCGGCGGCGTGATCGAGATATCCCGAGCGCAACCGCATCTCGATGCGCGAGCGCTGGCATTCCACTGCCAGACACGAAGCGCCGGCCATCACGGCAGCAAGCGGCTGCGCACCGCCCATGCCGCCGAGCCCGGCGGTGAGCAGCCAGCGGCCCGCAAGGTCCCCGCCGTAGTGGCGCCGGCCCATTTCGACGAAGGTCTCGTAGGTGCCCTGCACGATGCCCTGGCTGCCGATGTAGATCCACGAGCCCGCGGTCATCTGGCCGAACATCATCAGCCCCTTGCGGTCGAGCTCGTTGAAATGCTCCCAGGTCGCCCAGCGCGGCACGAGATTGGAGTTGGCGATGAGCACACGCGGGGCGTCCTCGTGGGTGGTGAACACGCCGACCGGCTTGCCCGACTGGATGAGCAACGTCTGATGCGCTTCCAGCCGTCGCAGCGTGGCGACGATGATGTCGTAGCTCTCCCAGTCGCGCGCGGCGCGCCCGATGCCCCCGTACACGACGAGCTCGGCCGGACGCTCGCCCACGGCCGGATCGAGATTGTTCATCAGCATGCGCAACGGCGCCTCGGTGAGCCAGCTCTTGGCGGTGCGCTGCGTACCGGTGGGTGCGCGGATGACGCGTGTAGTATCGAGGCGGGTCCGGATCTTGCGATCTGCGCTCATCAGGCGGCTCCCATGGCAGAGTGGACGAAATTCAGACAGGCCGTGAGCACGCGCTGCAGCACAGCGCCGAGCGGCGCGGCCCGTTGCGGTTCGAACGGCGGCGGCCAGTTGTGCGGGCCGGGCGTGGGCGGCTCATGCAGATAGCCCCGGCAGGCGAGCTCCATCTGCACGGCATGCACTTCGTGCTCGGGTCGGCCGTAGTGCCGGGTTGTCCAGCCGCCGACAAAACGACCGTCGGTGACGCGGCTGAAGGTTGGATCCTCGCAGGCGCTCTCGATGGCGCGCGTCAGCGCCGGCGCGCAACTCGCGCCGCGGTTCGTGCCGATGTTCAGATGCGCCAGCTCGCCGTCGAACAGCCGCGGGACGCGCGAGCGAATCGAGTGAGCGTCATAGAGCACGACACGTCCGTGGCGCGCCCGCAAGCGCTCGAGCTCCGCGGCGAGAGCAGCATGATACGGATCGAAATAACGCACGCGCCGTGCCGCGATCTCCTCGTTTCCCGGCGCCTGACCCGCGGCGTAGAGCGGCTCGCCGTCGAACGTGCTCGTCGGGCACAGCTCAGTGGTGGCCTGCCCCGGATAGAGCGATGCGCCAGAGGGATCGCGGTTGACGTCGATCACCGTGCGGCTGATCGTCGTGCGCACCAGAGTCGCCCCGAGCGCAAGCGCCATCGCATACAGACGCTCGACGTACCAGTCCGCGTCCTTGCGGGCGAGCCAGGGGGAAACCAATCGCGCGGCAACGTCCGGGGGAATTTCGGTTCCGGTGTGCGGGAAGCTCACCACGAGCGGCGCTTCGCCGCGCTGTACCTCGAGCCAGCCGCTCATACCGGCTCCAGCGACGGCAGCGGTACGCCGACCACGGCCTGCACGAGCGCGCGCTCGCGCACCAGCTCGCCGGCCGCTTCGAGATCGGCGTGCAGGTAACGATCATCCCCAAGCGGCGCGATGCGCGCGCGCACGGCAGCGCGCACCGCCTCGAGCGGCGCGCTCGAGCGCAGGCCGCGGTGAAAGTCGCAGCCCTGTGCCGCGGTAATCAGCTCGATGCCGATGATCGCCGCAGCGTTGCGGATCATGCGATGCAACCGGCGCGCGCCGTGCGCGGCCATCGACACGTGGTCCTCCTGGTTGGCCGACGTGGGGATGGAATCCACGCTCGCCGGATGGGCGCACTGCTTGTTCTCGGCGACCAGCGCCGCGGCGGTCACCTGCGGCATCATCAGGCCGGAGTTAAGGCCCGGGTTCGGGGTCAGGAACGCCGGCAGCCCCGAGAGCGCCGGGTCGACCAGCATCGCGATGCGCCGCTCGGCGAGCGAGCCGACCTCGCACAGCGCGAGGGCCATCACGTCGGCGGCGAATGCGACCGGCTCGGCGTGGAAGTTGCCGCCCGAGAGCGCCTCGTCCGTGCCGGGGAAGATGAGCGGATTGTCCGAAACGCCGTTGGCTTCGACGCTGAGCGTGGCGGCCGCGTGGCGCAGCAGGTCGAGCGCCGCGCCCATCACCTGCGGCTGGCAGCGCAGGCAGTACGGATCCTGCACGCGCGGATCGGACACGCGGTGCGAGTCGCGGATGGACGAGCCGGTCATGAGGGCGCGCAGCGCGGCGGCGGTCTCGATCTGGCCGCGATGGCCGCGCAGGGCGTGGATACGTGCATCGAAGGGGGTGTCGGAGCCCTTGGCCGCCTCGGTGGCTAGCGCGCCGGTCACCAGGGCCGACTGGAACACCGTCTCGAGGTCGAACAACGCGGCAAGCGCGTTGGCGGTGGAGAACTGCGTGCCGTTCAGCAGCGCCAGGCCCTCCTTCGGCGCGAGCGTCAGCGGCGCGAGTCCCGCGCGCCGCAACGCCTCGGCGGCCGGCGCGCGCATCCCGTCCGGCAGGCGGATCTCGCCGACACCGATCAGCGCGCCTGCCAGGTGCGCAAGCGGCGCCAGATCGCCGGACGCGCCGACCGAGCCCTGCGCAGGCACCACCGGCAGCAGATCGCGCTCGAGCAGCTGGCAGAGCCGCCGGACCGTCTCGGAGCGCACGCCCGAGGCACCCTGCGCGAGGTTGGCGATCTTCAGCGCCAGCATCAGCCGCGTGACGGGCGCAGGCGTGGGCTCGCCGATTCCCGCGCAGTGCGACAGCACGATATTGCGCTGCAGGCGGATGAGGTCGGCCGCCTCGATGCGCACGCTGGCGAGCTTACCGAACCCGGTGTTGATGCCGTACACGGGCTCTCCGCGCGCGACGATGCGAGTCACCGCCTCGGCACCGCGGGCTATCTGCGTGTAGCAGGCCTCATCGAGCGACACCGGCGCGCCGCGGTACACGGCGGCCCACTCGGGAAGCGAAACCTGACCGGGCTTGATGAGCGTGGAATTCACTGGCCTCTCCAGATGCGGGCATACAAGGGATTGCGGCCGATCCAGTAGACGAGCTCCGCAGGACGCTCGGCGTTCCAGATGGCCAGATCGGCCGTCTTGCCCGGCTCGAGCGTACCGAGATCCTGCTGCCGCCCGAGCGCATGCGCCGCCTCGCGCGTCACGGCAGCCAGCGTCTCCTCGATGGTCAGGCCGAACTGGATCGCCCCGATGTTCATGGCGGTGAGGAGCGACAGCAGCGGCGAGGTGCCCGGATTGCAGTCGGTGGCAAGCGCCATGCGCACGCGGTGAGTGCGCAACAGCGTCACCGGCGGCACGCGCCGCTCGCGCAGACAGTGGAAAGCACCCGGCAGCAGCACCGCCACGGTGCCGGCGCGCGCCAGCGCGGCGACGCCGGCCTCGCCGGTCCACTCCAGATGATCGGCGGACAGCGCCTGAAACTGCGCGGCGAGCGCCGCGCCGCCGCCGTCGGAAAGCTGATCGGCATGCAGCTTCACGGGCAGGCCATGCGCGCGCGCGGCCGCGAATACCGGCCGAAGCTCCGCCAGATCGGA
>JAKAYU010000003.1:0-6985 GCA_021809525.1 Pseudomonadota bacterium
CGATCTGCTGCTGCACGTGCAGCCGCTCGAGGCGGCCGCAGCGGCCGAGATCGAACGGCAGTTCGAGGCGGTGCGCGAGAGCGGCCGGGACCTGGTGAGCACCGTCTCGCAGCTGCTCTCGAGCTTGACGCGCCTCGCCGGCGTGGTGACCCTGCCGCGCGCCACCCAGGCCTCGATCACCCAGATCGAGTTCGTGGGGCTCTCGGAGAACCGCGTGCTGGTGGTGCTGGTGTACGGGGAGCGCGAGGTGCAGAACCGCATCATCCAGCTCGAGCGCCACTACTCGCACGATGAGCTCAGGCGCGCCTCGAACTTCCTCAATGAGCAGTTCCGCGGCCGCTCGCTCGATGAGGTGCGCCAGGAGATTCTGCGGCAATTGAGCGAGACCCGCGCGCACATGAATCAGGTGATGCTCGATGCCATCTCGATGGCGCAGCACGTGTTCGAGACGGGCGCACAGGGCGGGGAGCTCGAGTACGTCATCAAGGGCGAGACCAATCTCATGAGCGTCGCGGAGCTCTCGAGCGTCGAGCGGCTGCGGCGGCTGTTCGAGGCGTTCAACGAGAAGCGCGACTTTCTGCACCTGCTCGACCAGAGCCTGCGCGCCGAGGGGGTGCAGATCTTCATCGGCCACGAATCCGGCTACCGCATTCTCGATGACTGCAGCGTGGTCACCGCCCCGTACGGGCAGCCGGGCTCGGCGTTCGGTGTGCTCGGGGTCATCGGGCCGACCCGCATGGCCTACGAGCGAGTCATCCCCATCGTGGACATGACGGCTAAACTGCTCGGCGCCGCCTTGAATTCGCGGCGCTGATCCCCACACCGACCGTTGCACGCGGCCGCGGCGAGCGCCGCAGGGTGCTGTTTTGGCTTAACGTTCACATCAGGAAAGAGGATTGCGGATGAGCACTGAGCAGGCCGGCACGAGCCCGGCGGACGAGGGGCGATCGGGCGCCGCAGGCGAGGGCGCCGCCCCGCTGACGGAGCTGGCGCAGCTGCAGCAGGCGCTCGCGCAGGCCGAGCAGCGCGCCCGCGAGCACTGGGAGCAGTACCTGCGCGCGGTGGCCGAGCTCGACAACGTGCGCAAGCGCGCCCAGCGCGACATCGAGGCGGCCAACCGCTACGGATTGGAGAAGTTCGCCGCCGAGCTGCTGCCGGTGCAGGACAGCCTGGAGCTGGCCGTGCGCAGCGCCGATCAGGTCGAAGCCGACGTCAACAGCCTCAAGCAGGGCCAGGAGGCCACGCTGAAGCTGCTCACCAAGGCCCTCGAGAAGCTTGGCGTGACCCCCATCCGGCCGCTCGGCGAGCCGTTCGACCCGGCCCGGCACGAGGCGATGCTGGCGCAGGAGTCCCAGAGCGCCGCGCCGAATACGGTGCTGCAGGTGGTGCAGAGCGGCTTCGAGCTGAACGGCCGGCTGCTGCGCCCGGCCCGCGTGATCGTGGCCAAGGCCCCGGCCGACGCCTAGGGATTGTCCCCAAAGCCCTTGAATCGGCAAGGCCTACCCCCAGAAAGACTCCCAGCGAACCCCTAAGCAACTGAATTTTTCGGCGGAGCAGATCATGGCAAAGGTAATCGGCATCGACCTCGGCACCACGAATTCCTGCGTGGCCATCATGGAGGGTGGCAAGCCCCGGGTGATCGAGAACAGCGAGGGCGACCGCACGACTCCGTCGATCGTCGCCTTCACCAAGGACAACGAGGTGCTGGTGGGTCAGCCGGCCAAGCGCCAGGCGGTCACCAACCCGCAGAACACCCTGTTCGCCATCAAGCGCCTGATCGGACGGAAATTCGAGGACGAAGTCGTCCAGCGCGACGCGAAGATGGTGCCTTACAAGATCGCCCGCGCCGACAACGGCGACGCCTGGGTCGAGGTGCAGGGCAAGAAGATGGCCCCGCCGGAGATCTCCGCGCGCGTGCTGATGAAGATGAAGAAGACCGCCGAGGACTACCTCGGCGAGCCGGTCACCGAGGCGGTGATCACGGTGCCGGCGTACTTCAACGACTCGCAGCGCCAGGCGACCAAGGACGCAGGCCGCATCGCGGGCCTGGAGGTCAAGCGCATCATCAATGAGCCGACCGCCGCCTCGCTCGCCTACGGGCTCGACAAGCAGGGCGGGGACCGCAAGATCGCCGTGTACGATTTGGGCGGCGGCACGTTCGACATCTCCATCATCGAGATCGCCGAGATCGACGGGGAGCACCAGTTCGAGGTGCTCTCGACGAACGGCGATACGTTCCTCGGCGGCGAGGACTTCGACCTGCGCATCATCAATTTCCTCGCCGAGGAGTTCCTGAAGGAGTCCGGCGTCGACGTGCGCAAGGATCCCCTCGCCATGCAGCGGCTGAAGGAGGCCGCCGAGAAGGCCAAGATCGAGCTGTCCTCGTCGCAGCAGACCGAGATCAACCTGCCGTACATCACGGCGGACGCCTCGGGCCCGAAGCACCTCGCCGTCAAGCTCACCCGTGCCAAACTCGAAGCGCTGGTCGAGGAGCTGGTGCAGAAGACCATTGCGCCGTGCCGCACCGCGCTGAAGGATGCGGGCGTCTCGGCCGGCGACATCGCGGAGGTGATCCTGGTCGGCGGCCAGACCCGCATGCCGCTCGTGCAGAAGTACGTGAAGGATTTCTTCGGCCGCGAGCCGCGCAAGGACGTCAACCCCGATGAGGCGGTGGCGGTCGGCGCTGCGATCCAGGCCGGCGTGCTGGCAGGGGAGGTCAAGGACGTGCTGCTGCTCGATGTGACGCCGCTGTCGCTCGGCATCGAGACTCTGGGCGGGGTGATGACCAAGCTCATCGAGAAGAACACCACGATTCCGACCAAGGCTTCGCAGGTGTTCTCCACCGCCGATGACAATCAGACGGCCGTGACCATCCACGTGCTGCAGGGCGAGCGCGAGCGGGCGGCCGACAACAAGTCACTCGGCAAATTCGACCTGTCGGACATTCCGCCGGCGCCGCGCGGCATGCCGCAGATCGAGGTGTCCTTCGATATCGACGCCAACGGCATTCTCAACGTGTCAGCCAAGGACAAGGCGACCGGGCGCGAGCAGAAGATCGTCATCAAGGCCTCGAGCGGCCTCAATGAGGAGGAGATCAAGCGCATGGTGCGCGACGCCGAGGCGCATGCTGCGGAGGACAAGCGCTTCCGCGAGCTCATTGAGACGCGCAACAAGGCCGATGCCATGGTTCACGCCGTGGAGCGCAGCCTGAAGGACCTCGGCGAGAAAGTCGAGGCGAGCGAGCGCGCCAGCGTCGAGTCGGCGATCTCCGACCTGCGCACGGCGCTCAAGGGCGATGACCGCGAGGTGATCGAGAAGAAGACCGAGGCGCTCGCGCAGGCCTCGAGCGGTATCGCGCAGAAAGCTTACGCCGGCGCGGCCGGCGCGGCGGGCGCGGCGGGTCCGGGCCCGGAGGCGGGCGCCTCCACGGGTGGCCCGGGCGGCGGCAAGGAGGAAGTCGTCGATGCGGAGTTCGAGGAGGTCAAGGACAAGGGGCGCAAAGCCTCCTGACCGGAAAGCTGACCGAGCCGTTATAGTGAGCGGGGTTCGCGCTGCGAACCCCGCTATTGCTGTGCGAGATGCATGAAGAAAGATTTCTATAAGGTACTCGACGTCCCGAAGACGGCCACCGAGGCGGAGATCAAGAAGGCCTACCGGCGTCTCGCCATGAAGTATCACCCGGACCGCAACCCGGGCGATGAGGAGGCCGAGGAGCGCTTCAAGGAGGCCAAGGAGGCCTACGAGGTGCTCACCGATGGCCAGAAGCGCGCAGCCTACGACCAGTACGGGCACGCCGGAGTCGAAGCGGCGGCTGCCGGCGCGCGCGGGCGGGCCGGCGCGGCGGATGCGTTCGCTGACATCTTCGGGGACGTCTTCGGCGATATCTTCGGTTCGGCGCGCCGCGGCGGGCACTCGCAGGTATTTCGCGGGGCCGATCTGCGCTATGAACTCGAGCTCGACCTGCACGAGGCCGTCTTCGGCCACACCGTGGAGATCGAGGTGCCGAAGCTGGTCGAGTGCGAGACCTGCCACGGCACGGGGGCGGCCAAGGGCAGCTCCCCGCTGACCTGCGATGCCTGCGGCGGCAGCGGTCAAGTGCGCATCTCCCAGGGCTTCTTCCAGCTGCAGCAGACCTGCCCGAAGTGCCGCGGCGCCGGCACCATCATCCGCAACCCCTGCGACAGCTGCTTCGGACAGGGACGTGTGCGCCGCACCCGCAAGCTCTCCGTGAAGATTCCGGCCGGGGTCGATACGGGCGATCGGATCCGCTTGGCCGGGGAGGGCGAGGCGGGGCGCAACGGCGGACCGCCAGGGGATCTGTACGTCGAAGTGCACGTGCGCGAGCATCCGATCTTCGAGCGCGACGGGGAGCACCTCTCGTGCGAAGTGCCGGTGAGCTTCGCGACCGCCGCGCTCGGCGGTACGGTCGAAGTGCCGACCCTGGAGGGCGACGTGGTGCTGAAGATTCCGGCCGAGACCCAGTCCGGGCGCGTCTTTCGCCTGCGCGACAAGGGCGTCAAGCCCGTGCGCGGGGGGGCGCGCGGGGACCTGTTCTGCCGGGTAGTGGTCGAGACGCCGGTGCACCTCTCAGGCGAGCAGCGGGAGCTGATCCGCAAGCTCGAGGCGTCCCTGAAGGAGGACGGCACCCGGCACTCGCCCCGCGAGAAGGGATTCTTCGAGGGCGTGCGGCGCTTCTTCGGCGTCTGAACCGATCTGAATGACCACCCGCGCAGTGATCATCGGGGCGAGCGGGCGGATGGGCCAGTCCCTGGTGCGCGCCGCCGGAGAGTTCCCCGACCTGGCCATCACCGCGGCGGTGGCCTCGGCCACGAGCGCCGCGCTCGGCCGCGACGCGGGCGAGCTCGCAGGCGCCGCACCGCTCGGGATCACGGTGAGCGCCGATCTGCCGGCCGCGCTTGCGCTCGCCGATGTCGCCATCGATTTCTCCCAGCCGCAGGCGAGTGCGGCGAACGTGGCGGCCTGCCGGGCCGCCGGCACGCCGCTCTTGATCGGCACCACGGGCTTCCCGGAGGCCCTCGAACCACAGCTCACCGATGCGGCGCGGCGCATCCCGCTGCTGGTGGCGCCGAACACCAGCCTCGGCGTCACGCTGCTCGTCGAGCTGGTGCGTATGGCCGCACGAGTGCTGCCTGCGGCGTTCGACATCGAGATTCTCGAGACGCATCATCGGATGAAGCGCGACGCCCCCTCCGGGACCGCGCTGGCCCTGGCGCGGGCTGCCGGTGAGGGGCGCGGTCTGACCGGCCAGCAGGCGCTTTCGGGCGTGGGCGGGGACCGCGCTGGGGTGCGCCGTTCGGGGCAGATCGGCTTCGCCGTGCTGCGCGGAGGCGATGTGGTCGGAGAGCACGATGTGCGCTTTCTCGGGCCGGGCGAGACGCTCGTGCTGGGCCATCGGGCGAGCGACCGGAGCCTGTTCGCCCGCGGGGCGCTGACCGCTGCGCTCTGGCTCGCGCAGCAGCCGGCCGGCCGGTATTCGATGCGCGATATTTTATTTTATAATCAAGAGCTTAGGTAATTCCGTGCGGTGTCTTCCCGTCTCGCCGCAGGCCTCGGCGCGGGCCAATTTTCCATGGACACTCGCAGCCTCGGACCGTAGAATTTCGCCCGATCCGCGTGCGGGTTAGTCGATTCGTGTGCGGGTTAGTCCACGCAAGGCGGGAGGATGTTCATTACGAACTCCTCCCGCTTTGTATATCCGCAGGTTGCGGGCCGAAGGTCCCGCGCGGGGCGGCGCGCTCGACTCGCCGGCCGGCTGAAATGAGAGCCCATCTGAGAAGCGAGGATTCATCGAAGTGAGCGTACCGGCAGTACTGGCACTGGCGGATGGGACCGTCTTCCGCGGCCAGGCGATTGGTGCCAAAGGCAACACCACGGGCGAAGTCGTTTTCAACACCGCGATGACGGGGTACCAGGAGATTCTCACCGACCCGTCGTACGCCCGTCAGATCGTCACGCTTACTTGCCCGCACATTGGTAACACCGGAGCGACGCCCGAGGACCTGGAGTCCGCTCAGATCTATGCCGCCGGACTGGTGGTGCGCGACCTGCCGGCGCACTGGAGCAACTGGCGCGCCAGCGAGTCGCTCGGGGCGTTTCTCGAGCGCGGCCGCATCGTCGCCATTGCCGGCATCGACACCCGCCGTCTGACGCGCATCCTGCGCGAGCGCGGCGCGCAGGCCGGGTGCATCATGACCGGGGAGAAGGCGGATGCCTCCGCTGCGGTGATTGCGGCGCGCAAGTTCCCGGGCTTGAAGGGCATGGACCTCGCCAAGGTGGTCAGCACGCGGCGCAGCTTCCAGTGGAACGACGGCAGCGTCTGGCCGGAGAGCGCGCGCACGCTGCGCGCGCACCAGCGGCTGCATGTTGTGGCCTACGACTTCGGCATCAAGCGCAACATTCTCAGGCTGCTGGCCGACTACGGCTGCCGCATGACCGTGGTGCCGGCCGAGACGCGCGCCGAGGAGGCCCTCGCGCTCGCGCCCGATGGGATCTTTCTGTCCAACGGCCCGGGCGATCCGGAGCCGTGCACCTACGCCATCGAGGCGACGCGGGAGTTTCTGCAGGCCGGTCTGCCGGTCTTCGGGATCTGCCTCGGCCACCAGATCCTCGGGCTTGCCAGCGGCGCGCGCACCATGAAGATGAAGTTCGGCCACCACGGCGCGAACCACCCGGTGCAGGACCTCGAGACCGGCCGGGTGCTCATCACCAGCCAGAATCACGGCTTCGCGGTCGATGAGGGCACGCTGCCGGCGAACGTACGCGCCACGCACCGCTCGCTGTTCGACGGCTCGCTGCAGGGGCTCGCGTTCGCCGACCGGCCGGTGTTCGGCTTCCAGGGGCACCCCGAGGCGAGCCCCGGACCGCATGACCTCAAGCCGCTGTTCGAGCGCTTCGTGCAGTTGATGGTGCGGCGGCTGCAGGCGCAGCTGCGCCAGGGGCAGGGGTCAGGCCCGGCAGATCGGAA
>JAKAYU010000003.1:6995-49767 GCA_021809525.1 Pseudomonadota bacterium
ATCTGGCAACCGGCGATTTCCCGTTGATTTCGAGACTGATGACGTGCCCAAGCGCAGCGACCTGAAGAGCATCCTGATCATAGGCGCCGGCCCGATCGTGATCGGCCAGGCGTGTGAGTTCGATTACTCCGGCGCGCAGGCCTGCAAGGCGCTGCGCAGCGAGGGGTACCGGGTGATCCTGGTTAACTCCAACCCCGCCACGATCATGACCGACCCGGAGATGGCCGACTCGATCTACATCGAGCCGGTCAACTGGCGCACCGTGGCGCGCATCATCGAGAAGGAGCGCCCCGATGCGCTGCTGCCGACCATGGGCGGGCAGACCGCACTCAACACCGCGCTCGATCTGGTGCGCGAGGGGGTGCTGGAGAAATTCAGCGTCGAGCTGATCGGCGCGAAGCGCGAAGCGATCGACATGGCCGAGGACCGCGAGCGCTTCCGCGACGCGATGACCGAGATCGGCCTGGAATCGCCGCATTCGCAGATCGCCCGCAGTCTCGATGAGGCGTTCGCGATCGCCACCGACATCGGCTACCCGATCGTGATCCGCCCGTCATTCACCCTCGGCGGCTCCGGCGGCGGGATCGCCTACAACCGCGAGGAGCTCGAGGCGATCGTGGCGCGGGGCCTGGATGCCTCCCCGACCTCCGAGGTGCTGCTCGAGGAGTCGGTGATCGGCTGGAAGGAATTCGAGATGGAGGTGGTGCGGGACCGCAAGGACAACTGCATCATCATCTGTTCGATCGAGAACCTCGATCCGATGGGCGTGCACACCGGCGACTCGATCACGGTCGCGCCGGCCCTCACGCTCACCGACAAGGAATACCAGCGCATGCGCGATGCCTCGATCGCGGTGTTGCGCAAGATCGGCGTGGACACCGGCGGCTCGAACGTGCAGTTCGCGGTCAATCCGCGCGACGGGCGGCTGCTGGTGATCGAGATGAACCCGCGCGTGTCGCGCTCCTCGGCGCTCGCTTCCAAGGCGACCGGCTTTCCGATCGCCAAGATCGCCGCCAAGCTCGCCGTCGGCTACACGCTCGATGAGCTGAAGAACGACATCACCGGCGGGGCGACGCCGGCTTCGTTCGAGCCGGCCATCGACTACGTCGTGACCAAGATACCGCGCTTTACGTTCGAGAAGTTCCCGGCGGCCAACGACCGGCTGACCACGCAGATGAAGTCTGTCGGGGAGGTGATGGCGATCGGCCGGACGTTCCAGGAGTCGCTGCAGAAGGCGCTGCGGGGCCTGGAGACCGGGCTCGACGGGCTCACGCCGCAGGCGCTGCCGCCGTCGGCGGATGAACTCGAGGGCAAACTCACCCACGAGCTGCGCGCCCCGGGGCCGAACCGGCTGCTCTACGTGGCCGACGCGTTCCGCGCCGGCTGGTCCTTCGAGCGTATTGCCGGGCTGACCCACATCGATCCGTGGTTCCTCGCACAGATCGAGGACCTCATCGGCGAGGAGCGCCGGGTGAGCGGCGAGGGCCTCGCGGGCCTCACCGCGGGGCGGCTGCGCGGGCTGAAGCGCAAGGGCTTCTCCGATGCGCGCCTCGCGAAGCTCATCGAGATGCCCGAGCAGGCCGTGCGCCACAAGCGGCACGATCTCGGCGTGCGCCCGGTGTACAAGCGCGTCGACACCTGCGCGGCGGAATTCGCCACCTCGACCGCCTACATGTACTCGACGTACGAGGAGGAGTGCGAGGCCGAGCCCAGCACGCGGCGCAAGATCATGATCCTCGGCGGCGGGCCAAACCGCATCGGCCAGGGCATCGAGTTCGACTACTGCTGCGTGCACGCCGCGTTGAGTCTGCGCGAGGACGGGTTCGAGACCATCATGGTCAACTGCAACCCCGAGACCGTCTCGACCGATTACGACACCTCGGACCGGCTGTACTTCGAGCCGCTCACCCTCGAGGACGTGCTCGAGATCCTCGAGAAGGAGAAGCCCGAGGGCGTGATCGTGCAGTTCGGCGGGCAGACGCCGCTGAAGCTCTCCCGCGCGCTCGAGCAGGCCGGGGCGCCGATCATCGGCACCTCGCCGGAGTCGATCGACGTCGCCGAGGACCGCGAGCGCTTCCAGGCGCTCGTGCACCAGCTCGGGTTACGCCAGCCGGCCAATGCCACCGCGCGCACCGAGGAGCAGGCCGTGCAGCTGGCGAAGGAGGTGGGTTTCCCCCTCGTGGTGCGCCCCTCGTACGTGCTCGGCGGGCGCGCAATGGAGATCGTGTTCACCGAGGAGGACCTGCGCGGCTACATGAACCATGCCGTGCAGGTCTCCAATGACAGCCCGGTGCTGCTCGACCGCTTCCTCGATGTCGCGATCGAGGTCGACGTCGATGCCGTGTGCGACGGGGAGCAGGTGCTGATCGGGGGCATCATGGAGCACGTCGAGCAGGCCGGCGTGCACTCCGGGGACTCCGGCTGCTGCCTGCCGCCGAACAGCCTGAGCGCGCAGCTGCAGGAGCAGCTGCGCGAGCAGACCCGAAAGCTCGCCGCGGCCCTGAAGGTGATCGGCCTGATGAACGTGCAGTTCGCCATCCAGAACGGGGTCATCTACGTGCTCGAGGTCAACCCGCGTGCCTCGCGCACCGTGCCGTTCGTCTCCAAGGCCACGGGCGTGCAGCTGGCGAAGATCGCCGCCCGGGTCATGAGCGGGCGCCGATTGAGCGATTTGGGCGTCGGGGAGCGGCCGGCGCCGCCGTACTATTCGGTCAAGGAGGCGGTCTTCCCGTTCGTGAAATTCCCCGAGGCCGATCCCATACTCGGTCCGGAGATGAAATCCACCGGCGAGGTGATGGGCACGGGGCGGACCTTCGGGGAAGCCTATGCCAAGGCGCAGAGCGCCTCGGGCGTGACGCTGCCGCGCCAGGGGATCTGCTTCATCAGCGTGCGCGACCGCGACAAGCCGGGCGCGGTGCAGCTCGCGCGGCGGCTGCTTGAGCGCGGCTTCGAGGTGGTGGCCACCGAGGGCACGGCGCGGGCGCTCACGGCTGCGGGCCTGGAGTGCCGGCGCGTCAACAAGGTACGCGAGGGCCGGCCGCACATCGTCGATATGATCAAGAATGACGAGATCGACCTGATCATCAACACCACCGAGGGCAAGCTCGCCATCCTCGAGTCCAACTCCATCCGCCGCGAGGCGGTGCACAAGCGCGTGACGTACTACACGACGCTCGCGGCGGGTCTGGCCACCTGCGAGGCGCTCGATCATCTCGATGAGGTTGAGGTCAACCGCCTGCAGGATCTGCATCAGGAAGCGGTAAGCGCATGAAACGTACCCCCATGACACTGCGCGGCGCCGAGGCGCTGCGCGCCGAGTTGAAGCGTCTGAAGAGCGAGGCGCGTCCGGCGGTGATCAAGGCGATCGCCGAGGCACGCGGCCACGGGGACCTGTCCGAGAACGCCGAGTACCACGCGGCGCGCGAGCAGCAGGGGTTCATCGAGGGACGGATCCGCGAGATCGAGTCGAAGCTCGCCAATGCCGAGATCATCGACCCGAGCACCCTGCCGCAGACCGGCAAGGTGGTCTTCGGGGCGGTGGTGGAGCTTGAGGACGAGGAGGGCAACCGCCTCGTGTATCAGGTGGTGGGCGAGGACGAGGCGGACATCGCCGCCGGGCGTATCTCGGTGAGCTCTCCGATCGCCCGCGCGCTGGTCGGCAAATCCGAGGGAGATGTGGTGGATGTGGCCGCCCCGGGCGGGGTGCGCTCCCTCGAGATCGTCGAGGTGCGCCTGTAGCGATGGCCTATTCGCCCGGAATCACGATGCGCGGCACATCGGGGCGCGGCCGGTAGAGCGCCGCGACGTTGCCGATGCGCTGCACCAGCGCGCTGCCGGTCCGCTCGGCCAGTTGCGCGAACAGCGCATCGCGCGCCTCGCGGTCCCCGCCCGGCGCCTTGACCTTGATCAGCTCGTGGTCGGTGAGGGCCCGGTCGGTTTCGAGCGCGACCGCATCGGTGAGGCCGGCATTGCCGAGACGCACCACGGGCTTGAGCGCATGCGCGAGGCCGCGCAGGTGCCGAAGCTGCCGGTCGGTCAGATCCAGTGCAGGGGACATCGCGGGAATTGTACAGGCTCATATGGCGAAGCGGTCCAAAAGCAGCGCACGGTGGCTGCAGGAGCATTTTTCCGATCCGTACGTGAAGCGGGCGCAGGCCGAGGGCTGGCGCTCACGGGCGGTATTCAAGCTCGAAGAGCTCGATACGAGCGAGAAAATGCTCAGATCGGGCCTGATCTGCCTCGATCTCGGCGCCGCTCCGGGAGCCTGGAGCCAGTATGCGCGGCGGCGTCTCGGCGGTAGCGGAAAGATCATTGCCACGGATATCCTGCCGATGGAGCCGCTCGAGGGCGTGCAGTTCGTGCAGGGGGACTTCCGCGAGCAGGAGGTCTTCGAGCGCATCCTGGCGCTCGTGCCCGAGCGGCAGGTCGACTGGGTCCTCTCGGACATGGCCCCGGCCATGAGCGGCATCGATTCGGTGGACCAGCCGCGCGCGATGTATCTGGCCGAGCTTGCGCTCGATATGGCCGGCCGGGTCTTGAAGGGCGGCGGTGGCGCCCTGATCAAAGTGTTCCAGGGTGCCGGCTTTGAGACGCTGGTGCGCGAGGCGCGAGGCCGGTTCGCCAAGGTGCGGCTGGTCAAGCCGACCGCCTCGCGCGCGCGCAGCAGCGAGGTCTATCTGCTGGCTAAGGACTTCCGCTTGGTGTAGCGTGCTGAACTGATGAACGATCTGACCAAGAACATCATTCTCTGGGTAATCATTGTCGTGATTCTGCTGGCGGTGTTCAGCCGCTACATGCCGAGCACGAATGAGCCCCAGCCCATTACCTACTCGACGTTCCTGAAGGACGTGGAGACCAACCAGGTCTCCTCGGTGACCTTCCAGGGCACCATGCTCTACGGGTCGCTGACGAACCACAAACAGTTCAAGACCTTCAACCCCGAGACCGATTACACGGCGCTCATCGGCACGCTCGAGAAGTACAACGTCGATATCTCCGGCAAGCCGCCCAAGGGCGAGGGTATCCTCGAGCAGATCCTGATCCAGCTGCTGCCGGTACTGCTGCTGATCATCGTGTTCGCCTACATGCTCAGGCAGATGCAGGGCGCATCCGGCGGGCGCGGGGCGATGTCCTTCGGCAAGAGCCGCGCGCGGCTGCTCGGGGAGGACCAGGTCAGCGTCACCTTCGCCGACGTGGCGGGGGTCGACGAGGCCAAGCAGGAAGTGAGCGAGATCGTCGACTTCCTGAAGGACCCCGGAAAGTTCCAGAAGCTCGGCGGGAAGATCCCCAAGGGCGTGCTGATGGTCGGCTCGCCCGGCACCGGCAAGACGCTGCTCGCACGCGCCATCGCGGGCGAGGCGAAGGTGCCGTTCTTCACCATCTCGGGATCGGACTTCGTCGAGATGTTCGTCGGCGTCGGCGCATCGCGCGTGCGCGACATGTTCGAGCAGGCCAAGAAGCACGCCCCGTGCATCATTTTCATCGACGAGATCGACGCGGTCGGCCGTCATCGCGGCGCGGGCTTGGGCGGCGGTCACGACGAGCGCGAGCAGACGCTGAACCAGCTGCTGGTGGAGATGGACGGCTTCGAGGGCAACGAGGGCATCATCGTCATCGCCGCGACCAACCGTCCGGACGTGCTCGATCCGGCGCTGCTGCGTCCCGGTCGCTTCGACCGGCAGGTGGTGGTGCCGCTGCCCGACGTGCGCGGCCGCGAGCAGATCCTGCGCGTGCACATGCGGCGCGTGCCGCTCAGCGATGACGTCAAGCCGGCGCTCATCGCGCGCGGCACGCCGGGGTTCTCGGGCGCGGATCTGGCCAACCTCGTCAACGAGGCGGCGCTGTTCGCCGCGCGCGCCAACAAGCGCATCGTCGGCATGGAGGAGTTCGAGCGCGCCAAGGACAAGATCATGATGGGCGCCGAGCGGCGCTCGATGGTCATGACCGAGGAGGAAAAGCGCATGACGGCCTACCACGAGGCAGGTCACGCGATCGTCGGCATGTCCGTGCCGGAGCACGATCCGGTCTACAAGGTCACCATCATTCCGCGCGGTCGTGCGCTCGGGCTCACCCAGTTCCTGCCCGAGCAGGACCGCTACAGCCTGTCCAGGCGGCGCCTGGAGAGCACCATTGCGACGCTGTTCGGCGGACGCGTGGCCGAGGAGCTGATCTTCGGTCCCGATGCGGTCACCACGGGCGCATCGAACGACATCGAGCGGGCCACGGAGCTGGCGCGCAACATGGTCACCAAGTGGGGACTGTCCGACAAGCTCGGACCGCTCACCTATTCGGAGGAGACCGGCGAGGTGTTCCTCGGCCGCAGCGTCACGCAGCACAAGCAGGTCTCGGACGTCACCGCGCACGCCATCGACGAGGAAGTGCGCCGGGTGATCGAGAGCAACTACACGCGCGCGCGCGACATTCTCACCGGCGCGCTGGACAAGCTGCACGCGATGGCCGAGGCGCTGATCAAGTACGAGACCATCGAGGAAGATCAGCTCAAGGACATCATGGCGGGCCGTCCGCCGAAGCCCCCGAGCGGCTGGGACGACTCGCTTTCGCACCGACCACCGATGCCGCCGGGCCCTCTGCCGGGTGCCCCGCTCGGCTCGCCCGCGGGCTGAGGTGCTCGGGCGGGGCCGCGCCCAGGCGTGGCACGGGAGGGCAGAAGGTTGAGCGCGCAGCTGCGCTGCGGTGCACGGACGCTTGCTCTTGAGCGTCCGGTGGTGATGGGCGTGGTGAATCTCACGCCGGACTCCTTCTCTGACGGCGGCCGTTACCTAGAGCCCGACCCGGCGCTCGCGCGCGCGCTGGCGATCGCGGCCGAAGGGGCCGCGATCATCGACCTCGGCGGGGAGTCGACCCGGCCGGGCGCAGCGCCCGTGCCGCTCGAGGAGGAACTGCGGCGCGTGCTGCCGCTCCTTCGGCGGCTGCGGCCGCGCACCGAGGCCATCCTCTCCGTCGATACCAGCAAGCCCGAAGTGATGCGCGCCGCGGCTGCGGCGGGTGCCGATCTCATCAACGACGTGTACGCGCTGCGCGCCCCCGGGGCGCTCGAGGCGCTGTCCGAATCCGGCTGTGCGGTGTGCCTGATGCACATGCAGGGCGAGCCGCGCACGATGCAGCATGCGCCGCACTACGAGGATGTGCTGGCCGAGGTGTGCGCGTTCCTGAGGGAGCGGGTCGAGGCGTGCCGCGCCGCAGGCATTGCCGATGAGCGTATCGTGCTCGATCCGGGCTTCGGCTTCGGCAAGACGCTCGAGCACAACCTGACGCTGCTGCGCCACCTGGGGGAGTTGCGCATCGACGGTCTGCCCATTCTCGCCGGCCTGTCGCGCAAATCCATGATCGGCACGCTCACCGGCAGGCTCTGCGCGCAGCGCGTGTACGGCAGCGTGGCTGCCGCGCTGATCGCCGCGCAGAACGGCGCGCGCATTCTGCGGGTGCATGATGTGGCTGCCACTGTGGATGCGCTGAAGGTGCTGCAGGCCGTCGCTGCGGGCCCGCCGCAGCGCGTGCGGCCATAGCCTTGCCGGTCCGGTCGGATCGGCACACGTGCCCTCGCCCCTGCGGCCAGAGGTTCCTGACTCCACGGCATCCTGCGGCGGCCGACCGAGGCGGTGGCGATCGGCCTCTCCTGATGCACTGAACATCGAGGATGGGCGCTTGCGGCCGCTGTGCGCACACGGACGGTTGTCTGCGGATTTCCCCGGACTGAGAAAGCGTCTCTTGCACGGCGGCCACCGCAGTGCGGTCGGCCGGGAAACGCCCATCCACCGGCCGGATGAGGCACGAGGACGGGCAGGTCTTTCTCCCCGGGGTCCTGCTCGCGCCTGCCGGCGCTGGCGGCGCATCCGCGGGTGAACGGGACGGGCCGCCGCGGTACTGCAGATGCGCGCTGGCGAGTCAATGGCGAGAGGTCGATCCAGGTGCGCGGTTGGCGCGCATCGCCGATCGCGCGATGATGATTGAGCAACCGCTGCGCTGTGCGTCCCGTTTCTGCAGGGTTGCGCCTGTGAGTCAGGATCCCGTCTTGCGCCGCGCGTCTGTCTTGCGGCAGTGCTTGTCTCCGCCGCAGTCTGTGCAAGCGCCGCGGCCCGGTCCGGGCCCGCGCCCTCGCTCTGCACGAGACTGGTGCAACGGATGCGTCGCGTTCCGAGCGTATTGAAGGACGCGACCCCTGGCGGTGAATGGATGCGGCCGTGGATCGCCTTCCCCGCAGTGCATCTGCCGCCCGGCACCGAGCCGTACGAACGGATCGCGGCAGCATGGCGGGCGCAAATGCCGAAGGACCTGCTCGCCCCGCCACTGTGGAGCGTTGAGACCCTGTCAGGTACCGGTCTGTTCGTGGCCAACACGATCCAGGGTTCGGGGGACTGCCTGAACTGCACGTTCTTCGCATGGAAGCCGGGCGCTCGCCCGCGCGTGCTCGCCGAGGCGCAATTTCCGCTCTTGCTGTGCAGCCGCGATGGCGGCTGGGGCCGATTCGCTCTCGTGCTGGGGCAACGGGCGTACCTCGCGAGCGGGCCGCAGAATGACCACAGCCTGGATGAAGTGATGCGCATCGCGCCGTGGCGAGCCCTCGGCTGGACCCGGCCCTGTCCCGTGTCGATCCGCTTCCGGTATCAGTATCCGGTGAGGCTGCGCTCTTGCGGATCGAATCGGGCGCTGTGTCGTGCGGGGCGCAAAGTCGCACCGGCCATCGAGCGTCGCTACCACGCTTATTCCATCGCGCAACTCGATGCGTTCAACGCAGGCTATGCGATCCCCAGGGTTGCGCCTGCACGCACGGCTCAGCGTGCAAGAGCGTGTGCTCGTGGAGCGAGCGCGGCGCACAGCCGAGGCTACCGCTGACAGGCGGCATGCGCCGGCTTGGGTTGCGAGCGCGATTCCGGCGTCTTGCAGCTTCTTCCCGCTGCGGCTTGCGCACCGGCTGTAGCTCGGCGCGGTCACCGGCGAGGGGCGCTCGTGGGCTGCCCGTTGGATTCTGCCGCACGGCAGATGGTCTTCAGGGGGCGGTGGGAGCCGCACGAAGGGGCGCTGTGAGTTTTTCCTGTTTTCCGCCCCGCGGGTGCCTGGCGTTCGGCTGCCTCCGCTGGCCGTATTCAGCATGCACCGGCGGGTGCGGGGCGTGCGGTCGGTCGAGGCGCTCGATGGGAGCAGCGCATGAGCTGCGGCCGGGCACAGCGGGGCAGCGCACCGCGGCGAGGGCGATTGCCGGCCGGCGATGATCGCGCCCGCTCACGGCCGTGCGCGCTGTGCTGGCCCCGCGCAGAGCCGATGACAGATAATGCGCGCCGCACTGAAGCGGTCATGACGAGGCTGAGCGGGTGAGCAGACGATACTTCGGAACCGATGGCGTCAGAGGCCGGGTGGGCGAGGACCCCATGACGGTGGATTTCGCGCTGCGTCTGGCGAGCGCGGCGGGCCGGGTGCTCGCCCCGGAGGGCGGCAGGGTGCTGATCGGCAAGGACACGCGCCTTTCGGGCTACATGTTCGAGTCTGCCCTCGAGGCCGGCTTCGTCGCCTCGGGCGTGAATGTCATGCTGATCGGGCCGCTGCCGACCCCCGGCATCGCCTACATGACGCGCCGTTTCGAGTGCGACTTCGGCGTCGTGATCAGTGCCTCGCACAATCCCTACGACGACAACGGCATCAAATTCTTCGACCGCGACGGGGGCAAGCTCTCCGATGAGCTCGAGGCGCGCATCGAGGCCGAACTCGATCAGCCGGTGACCACCCGCTCCTCGCGCAGCCTCGGGCGCGCGATGCGCGTCGACCGCTCGCGCACGCACTACCAGGAGTTCTGTGGCTCGACGCTGCCCGAGGGGGTGGACCTGGCGGGCCTGAAGATCGTCATCGACTGTGCCAACGGTGCGGCCTACAAGGTCGGGCCGCGCGTGCTGGCCGATCTCGGTGCGGAGATCGTGCCGATCGGCTGCTCGCCGAACGGGCGCAACATCAACGACGGCTGCGGCTCGCTGCACCCGGAGCTGCTGCAGCTCACCGTCCCCGGGGTGCGCGCCCACGTCGGTGTGGCGCTCGACGGGGACGGCGACCGGGTCGTGCTGGTCGACCATCTCGGGCGGCTCGTTGACGGAGATCAGCTTCTGTACATCATCGCGCGCGCGCGCCAGGAGGCCGGGGCGCTCACCGGGCCGGTGGTCGGCACCGTCATGAGCAATCTCGGGCTCGAGGTGGCGCTGCGCGAGCGCGGCATCGAGTTTCGCCGCGCTGCCGTGGGCGATCGCTACGTGCTCTCGCTGCTGCGCGAGAGCGGCGGGCTGCTCGGCGGGGAGACTTCCGGACATATTCTGTGCCTCGACCGCACTACCACGGGCGATGGGCTCGTGAGCGCCCTGCAGGTGCTTGCGGTGATGCGCACGAGCGGCCGCTCGCTGGCGGAGCTGGCCGCCCCGATGCGCAAATTTCCGCAGGTACTGCTCAACGTCCGGGTTGCCGAGCGCTTCGATCCGAGCACGGTGCCGGCCGTGTGCGCGGCGGTGCAGCGGGTCGAGGCGCGTCTCGGGGCCACCGGCCGGGTGGTGCTGCGCGCCTCGGGAACCGAGCCGGTGATCCGCGTGATGGTCGAGGGGCGCGAGGAGGAGAAGGCCAAGGCGGCCGCCGCGGAGCTTGCCGAGGTCGTGCGCAGCGCCGTGCGCTAGGCGGCCCCGGGGGACGCTCGCGTTGCACTGCGAGAGGCGCGCCGCTATCATCGCGCCCCCGTTCAGGTCGGGAATCGCGCATGCGCCGCCCCATCGTAGCCGGAAACTGGAAGATGCACGGGACGCGCGCCGACAACGCGCGCCTGATCGAGGATCTGCTCGCCGGGCATCCGGACCGAGCCGTGGCCGAGTGCCTGGTGTTCCCGCCGTTCGTGTACCTGCAGGAAGTCGGCCGGCTGATCCGCGACACCCCGATCCAGATGGGCGCGCAGAACGTGTGCGCCGAGGCGAAGGGGCCGTTCACGGGGGAAGTCTCCGCGGCCATGCTGGCGGACGTGGGCTGCCGCTACGTGCTGGTCGGGCATTCCGAGCGGCGCTGGATCTACCACGAGGACGATCAGCTGGTCGCGCGCAAGTTCGCTGCGGCCCAGGCCAAGTCGCTGGTGCCGATTCTGTGCGTCGGCGAGCATCTATGGGACCGGGAGAATGGCCGGACCGAGGAAGTCGTCGCCCGCCAGCTCGACGTTGTGCTCGATCTTTGCGGGGAGGGCGCGTTGGAATCGGGCATCGTTGCCTACGAGCCGATGTGGGCCATCGGCACCGGACGGACCGCGACCCCGGAGCAGGCGCAGGCGGTGCATGCCTTCATTCGCGCGCGCATCGGCGAGCGGGATGCTAAAATAGCCGAGGCGACCCGCGTGCTTTATGGCGGCAGCGTCAAGGCGAGCAACGCGGCCGAGCTGTTCGCACAGCCGGATGTCGACGGCGGCCTGATCGGCGGCGCGTCGCTCAATGCGGAGGAGTTTCTCGCGATTCTCGCTGCGTGCGGATCGCACTGAGCGGTTTTTGACTATGCTGCATGATTTTTTATTGGTGGTTCAGCTGATTGCCGGGGTATGCATCGTCATCCTGGTGCTGCTTCAGCATGGGCAGGGCGCCGATGCGGGCGCGGGCTTCGGCGCGGGCGCATCCGGCACGGTGTTCGGTGCACGCGGGGCCAGCACGGCACTCTCGCGCGCCACGGCAATCTTTGCCGCCATCTTCATGCTCAACAGCGTCGCACTGACATATCTCAGCACGCGCACGCACGAGCATCAGAAGACGATTCTGGATCTGGCCGGTCAGACGCACACCGCGCCGAAAGCGCCGGCGGCTGCGGCGCCGCAGAACGCGGGCGCGGCCGGCAAGCCGGCGGGCGCCGGGACGCCGCCGCAGACTCATTGATGCGGGCGCGCGGATACGCGCCGCAGCGATGATTGATTGATGTTGCCGACGTGGTGGAATTGGTAGACACACTAGCTTGAGGGGCTAGCGCCGCGAGGCGTGTCGGTTCGAATCCGACCGTCGGCACCAAATTGTTTTCGTCCGCTGCTACAATGCGCAGCTTCGGAGGGGAGGCGCCGCGAGGGCCTTCTTTTTTCCGTGGGTTTGCTCAGGCGATGGAAGCATGCTGAATAATTACCTGCCGATTCTGATTTTTCTCGCCATCGCGACAGCGGTGGCACTGGTGCTGCTGACACTCGGCAGCGTCATCGGCCGCTTCTTCGCGCGCGAGCCGGCCGATCGCGACAAGCTCTCCGCTTACGAGTGCGGCTTCGAGGCCTTCGAGGACAGCCGCATGAAGTTCGACGTGCGCTACTACCTCGTCGCCATTCTGTTCATCGTCTTCGACCTCGAGATCGTCTTTCTCTTCCCCTGGGCGGTGGCGCTCGGGGACATCGGGGTCGCCGGACTGATCGCCATGGTGGTGTTCCTCGGCATTCTGACCGTGGGCTTCATCTACGAATGGAAGAAGGGGGCGCTCGAGTGGGATTGACACAAGAGCAAGAGGGCTTCGCGCAGCGAGGCTTCCTCACGACCCAGGTCGACAATCTGCTCAATTGGGCGCGCACCGGCTCGCTGTGGCCGATGACCTTCGGCCTGGCCTGTTGTGCGGTGGAGATGATGCACGCGGGCGCATCGCGCTACGATCTCGACCGCTTCGGCGTGGTCTTCCGTCCGAGTCCGCGCCAGTCCGACGTGATGATCGTCGCCGGCACCCTGGTCAACAAGATGGCTCCGGCGCTGCGCAAGGTGTACGACCAGATGGCCGAGCCCCGCTGGGTCATCTCGATGGGCTCGTGCGCCAACGGCGGCGGCTACTACCACTATTCCTATGCGGTTGTGCGTGGCTGCGATCGCATCGTTCCCGTTGATGTCTACGTGCCCGGCTGTCCGCCGACGGCCGAGGCGCTGGTGTACGGCATCATCCAGCTGCAGAAGAAGATCATCCGCACCAGCACCATCGCCAGGTAGAGCGCACATCATGGAACAGTCCACCGATCAGCCTGCCGCGAGCGGCTCTGCCATCGAAGCGCTCGCCCGCACCATCGAGGAGCGGGTGAGCG
Source organism: Pseudomonadota bacterium (assembly GCA_021809525.1). GTDB lineage: Bacteria > Pseudomonadota > Gammaproteobacteria > Steroidobacterales > Steroidobacteraceae > 13-2-20CM-66-19. Next base: position 20,047 of record JAKAYU010000003.1, read on the forward strand.
GCGTGCGCCGCCTGTCCTCGCTCGCGCAGGAGCTGGCCTACGAGGCCGAGCCTGCCGAGCTGCTCGCCGTGTGCCGCGCGCTGCGCGACACGCCGGAACTGAGGTTCGAGATGCTGATGGACGTCGCCGGCGTCGATTACCTGCACTACGGACGCGAGGAGTGGGTCACCTCGGCGGCGACCCGCACCGGCTTCAGCCGCGCCCGCCAGGGGAGCGCACCGAGCGATCCGGGCATGCCCGGGCGCTTTGCGGTCGTCTATCAGCTGCTCTCGATCACCCACAACACCCGGCTGCGACTGCGTGTCACCTGTCCGGACACGGCCGATCCGATCGTCGATTCGGTGGTCGAGGTGTGGGCGAGCGCCAACTGGTTCGAGCGCGAGGCGTTTGACCTGTTCGGCATCATGTTCCGCGGCCACCCGGATCTGCGCCGCATACTCACCGACTACGGCTTCATCGGCCACCCGTTCCGCAAGGACTTCCCGCTGATCGGCAACGTGGAAACGCGCTACGACCCGGAGAAAAAACGCGTGGTGTACGAACCGGTGAGCATCGTGCCGCGGGTGCTCGCGCCCAAGGTGATCCGGCACGACAACCGCTACGAGCCGGCGTTGAAGGCTCCGGAGTTGCCCCGCTGATGGCTGAGTCGACCCACGATCTTCCGCTCGCGGAGATCCGCAATTACACGATGAATTTCGGCCCCCAGCACCCGGCCGCGCACGGGGTGCTGCGCCTGGTGCTCGAGATGGACGGCGAGGTGATCCAGAAGGCCGATCCGCACATCGGCCTGCTGCACCGGGCGACAGAGAAGCTGGCCGAGTCGAAGCAATTCAACCATTCGATCGGCTACATGGACCGGCTCGATTACGTGTCCATGATGTGCAACGAGCACGCCTACGTGCTTGCCATCGAGAAGCTGCTCGGCATCAAGCCGCCCGAGCGCGCGCAGTACATCCGCGTGCTGTTCGATGAGATCACGCGCATCCTCAACCATCTGATGTGGCTCGGCGCGCACGCGCTCGACATCGGCGCGATGACGGTGTTCCTGCTGTGCTTCAAGGAGCGCGAGGAACTGATGGACGTGTACGAGGCGGTTTCCGGCACCCGCATGCACGCCACCTATTACCGGCCCGGCGGCGTGTATCGCGACCTGCCACAGAGCATGCCGAAGTATCAGCCGTCCAAGTGGCGCTCGCGCAGGGAAGTCGACCGCCTGAACGAGACGCGCTCGGGCTCCATGCTCGATTTCATCGACGCATTCGCCGAGCGCTTCCCGGTCGCGATCGCCGACTACGAGACGCTGCTCACCGACAACCGCATCTGGAAGCAGCGCACCGTGAACATCGGGGTGGTGCCGCCGGAACGGGCGCTGCAGCTCGGATTCTCCGGCCCCATGCTGCGCGGCTCGGGGGTGGTGTGGGACCTGCGCAAGAAGCAGCCCTATGAGGTGTACGGGCGGATGGATTTCGACATCCCGGTCGGCACCAACGGGGACTGCTACGACCGCTATCTGGTGCGCATCGAGGAGCTGCGCCAGTCGACCCGCATCATCCGCCAGTGCATCGAGTGGCTGCGCAAGAACCCCGGTGCGGTCATGGTCGATGACCGCAAGGTGCGCCCGCCGAGCCGCGAGCACATGAAGGGCGATATGGAATCGCTCATTCACCACTTCAAATTCTTCACCGAAGGCTACGACGTGCCCGCCGGGGAGACCTACGCCGCGGTGGAGGCGCCCAAGGGCGAGTTCGGCATCTATCTGGTGTCCGACGGCGCCAACAAGCCCTATCGCCTCAAGTGCCGCGCGCCGGGATTCGCGCACCTCGCCTCCCTGGAGGAAATGGTGCGCGGGCACATGCTCGCCGACGTGGTCGCGGTGATCGGCACGCAGGACATCGTTTTCGGGGAAATCGACCGTTGAGCAACGACACGCACACGACGCCGGCCGCCGGCGACATCGGGCTGCTCTCGGAGCAGACCCGCCGGGAGATTGATCACTGGATCGCGAAGTTCCCGCCGGGCCGGGAGCGCTCGGCGTGCATCGCAGCGCTGCGCGCCGCGCAGGAGCAGAACCAGGGTCACCTGACCAAGGCGCTGATGGATGCGGTGGCCGCGTACCTGCGCCTGCCGCCGATCCAGGTGTACGAGGTGGCGAGCTTCTACTCGATGCTCGAAACCCACCCCTGCGGCCGCCATCACGTGAGCATCTGCACGAACATCTCCTGCATGCTCAACGGAGCGGACAAGCTCATCGAGCATGCCGAACGCAAGCTCGGCATAAAGCTCGATGAGAGCACGCCCGACGGTCGGATCTTCCTGAAGGACGAGCACGAGTGCCTCGCGGCCTGCACCGGCGCCCCGATGATGATGGTCGATCACGTCTTTCACGAGCATCTCACCCCCGAGAAGCTCGATCAGATTCTCGATGAGTTGAAGTAGTCCCATGCCCATCAGTCCCGAAAAGATGAATCTGGTGGTGTTCGAGCCGCTGAAGCTCGAGCGTTCGTGGACACTGGAGACCTACCGCAAGATCGGCGGGTACCAGGCGTGGGAGAGGATCCTCACCGAGCAGCCCCCGCGCGAGCAGATCATCGAGGCGGTGAAGGCCTCGGGGCTGCGCGGCCGCGGCGGGGCCGGCTTCCCGACCGGCACCAAGTGGAGTTTCATGCCGCGCAACTCCGCGGGGCAGAAGTACATGGTGTGCAACTCCGATGAGAGCGAACCGGGAACCTGCCACGACCGTGACATCCTGCGCTACAACCCGCACGCGGTGATCGAGGGCATGGCGATCTCGGGCTATGCCACCAACTCCAGCGTCGGCTACAACTACATCCGCGGCGAGTTCCTCGGCGAGCCGGTGCCGCGCTTCGAGGCGGCGCTGAAGGAAGCCTACGAGGCGGGGCTGCTCGGCAAGAACATCCGCGGCAGCGGTGTGGACTTCGACCTGTACACTTTCGTCGGCGCGGGCGCGTACATCTGCGGCGAGGAGACCGGATTGCTCGAGTCGCTCGAGGGCAAGCCGGGCCGGCCGCGCTTCAAGCCGCCGTTTCCGGCGAACTTCGGCCTGTACGGCAAGCCGACCACCATCAACAACACCCAGAGCTACGCCTCGGTGCCCACCATCCTGCGCAAGGGCCCGAAGTGGTTCGCCGATCTCGGGCCGGCCAACTCCGGCGGCACCGTGATCTTCTCGGTCTCCGGCCACGTGGCGCGGCCGGGCAACTTCGAGCTGCCGCTCGGCGTGCCGTTCGCCGAGCTGCTCGAGCTCGCCGGCGGCGTGCGCGGCGGGCGCAAGCTCAAGGCCGTGATCCCGGGCGGCTCCTCGGTGCCGGTGGTGCCCGGGGAGGTCATGCTCAAGACCAACATGGACTACGACTCGCTGCGCGCGGCGGGCTCGGCGATCGGCTCTGCGGCGGTGATCGTGATGGACGAGACGACCTGCATGGTGCGCGTGCTCGAGCGCATCTCGCGCTTCTACATGGACGAGTCCTGCGGCCAGTGCACGCCCTGTCGCGAGGGCACGGGCTGGATGAACCGCATCATCAAGCGCATCCTCGCCGGCCAGGCGCGGCGCGAGGACCTCAATCTGCTCCTCGATGTGGCCAACCGCATCGAGGGGCACACCATCTGCGCGCTCGGCGACGCGGCGGCCTGGCCGGTGCAGAGCTTCCTGAAGCACTACCGCCACGAGTTCGAGTACATGGTCGAGCACGGCGGGCGCAGCATGGTCGCGGATCAGCTCGGCGAGCGGGCGGCATAACATGGCAGAAGAATTCGTCAACATCGAGATCAACGGAAAGCCCCTCAAGGCCCGCAAGGGCGCGATGATCATCCAGGTCACCGACGCCAACGGCGAGTACGTGCCGCGCTTCTGCTACCACGAGAAGCTGGCCGTCGCGGCCAACTGTCGCATGTGCCTGGTGGAGGTCGAGAAGGCGCCGAAGCCGCTGCCGGCCTGCGCGACGCCCGTCATGGAGGGCATGAAGGTCTTTACCCGCTCGCCGAAGGCGATCGCCGCGCAGCGTGCGGTCATGGAGTTCCTGCTGATCAACCACCCGCTCGACTGCCCGATCTGCGACCAGGGCGGGGAGTGCGAGCTGCAGGACCTGTCCCTCGGCTTCGGGCGCGACTACTCGCGCTTCAGCGAACGCAAGCGCGCGGTGCCGGATGAGAATCTCGGTCCGCTGATCGCCACCGACATGACGCGCTGCATCCACTGCACGCGCTGCATCCGCTTCACCGAGGAGATCGCCGGCATCCAGGAGCTCGGCATGGTCGGGCGCGGCGAGCAGATGAAAGTGCGCCGCTACATCGAGAGCACCGTCAATCACGAGCTCTCGGGCAACGTCATCGATCTGTGCCCGGTCGGAGCGCTGGTTTCCAAGCCCTACCGCTTCAGCGCGCGCGCCTGGGAGATGAGCGCCGTGCCGCTCGTCTCCCCGCACGACGGGGTGGGCAGCAATCTCTACGGCCACGTGCTGCGCGGGCGGCTGATGCGCGTGGTGCCGCGGCAGAACGAGGCGATCAACGAGATCTGGCTCGCCGACCGCGACCGCTTCAGCTACGAAGGAATCTACAGCCCCGAGCGACTCGAGCGACCGATGGTGCGCGCGAACGGCGCGTGGGTCGAGACCGATTGGGAGAGCGCGCTCGCCAAGGCCGCCGAAGGTCTGCGCGCCGAAGCCGGCTCGCTCGGCGTGCTGGCGAGCCCTTCGAGCACGCTCGAGGAGCTCTACCTCGCCGGGCGCATCGCGCGCGGCCTCGGCAGCGCCAACATCGACAGCCGCCTGCGCCAGCGCGACGTGCGCGATCAGCACAACGACCCGCTCTATCCGAACCTCGGCATGCGCATCGCCGACATCGATGCGCTCGATGCGCTGCTCGTCGTCGGCGCGAACCTGCGTCGCGAGGTGCCGATCCTGGCGCACCGGGTGCGCAAGGCCGCGCTGCGCGGCGCGCAGGTCGCGTTCGTCAATCCGGCGACCTTCCGTTACCACTTCCCGCTCGCCGCCGCCCTCGAATCGGCCCCCGCCGCGCTGGCGGGCGATCTGGCGGCCGTACTCGGCGCAGCGCTCGAAGCGGCCGGCAAGTCCGCCCCGGCGCATCTGGCGCAGGCCGTGCAGGCGGCCACGGTGGGGCAGACCCATCGCGCCGTGGCCGCGGCGCTCGCGCACGGCGAGAAGCGCGCGGTGTGGCTGGGCGCTCTGGCGCTGAGACATCCGCGCTTCGCGGACCTTCGCGCGCTCGCCGCGGCGATCGCGCAGACGACGGGCGCTTCCTTCGGCGTGCTCGCCGAAGGGGCCAACGCCGCCGGCGCATACCTTGCCGGCGCCGTGCCGCACCGCCTGGCCGGTGGCAAGCCGGCCGCCAAGAGCGGACTGGCGGCCGCGCAGATGCTGGCGCAGCCGCTCTCGGGCTACCTGCTGGTCGGCACCGAGCCCTGGCTCGATGCGCCGGACAGTGGTGCCGAGCACACCCTGGGGCAGGCAAAGTTCGTGGTGGCGGTGACGCCCTTCGCGAGCGAGACGCTGCTGCGGGTCGCGCATGTGCTGCTGCCGGCCGGTACGTTCGCCGAGACCTCCGGCACCTACGTGAACCTCGAGGGGCTCTGGCAGAGCCAGACGGGCGCCGCGCAGCCGCTCGGCGAGGCCCGTCCGGGTTGGAAGATCCTGCGTGTGCTCGGCAATCTGCTCGACCTGGAGAAGTTCGACTATCTCTCAAGCGAGCAGATCCGTGAGGAGCTCGCGGGCCTGTGCGGCGCGGGCACCGCCTACGCCGCCCCCGCCTACACCGCGCAGCACGCGGTCGCTCCGGGCAGCGAGGCGGCGCGCGTGGTGGATGTGCCGATGTATCGGATCGATGCGCTGGTGCGCCGCGCCACCTCGCTGCAAAACACGCTCGAGGGCCGCACTTCTGCGGTGACCTACTGACGATGCACACCCAAATCACTCACCTGCTCGCCCTGTGGGGCTCGCTCCCGCAGCTCGTCCGCACCGTGGTGTGGATCCTGGTCATCACCATCGGGGTGATCCTGTGCGTGGCCTTCCTCACGCTCTGGGAGCGCAAGGTCATCGGCTGGATGCAGCTGCGGCGCGGGCCGAACCGCGTGCGCATCTTCGGGATGCTGCCCGGGCTCGGCCAGCCGTTCGCCGACGTGTTCAAGCTGCTCACCAAGGAAGTGGTGGTGCCGAGCGCCGCGAACAAGTTCCTCTTCCGCATCGCCCCGGCGCTTGCGCTGATCCCGGCGATCGCGGCCTGGGCGGTGATCCCGCTGTCCCCACAGCTGGTGGTCTCGCAGGCGAACGCGGGGCTGCTGTACCTGCTCGCGCTGTCCTCGATGGGCGTGTACGGCATCATCCTCGCGGGCTGGTCGGCCAACTCCAAGTACGCACTGCTCGGAGCGATGCGCTCGGCGGCGCAGATGGTGGCCTACGAGATCGCCATGGGCTTTGCGCTGGTCGGGGTGCTGATGGCCGCCGGCAGCATGAACCTCGGCCAGATCGTGCAGCACCAGGAGGGCGGGTTCCTCGCGTGGAACTGGTTCTGGCTGTTCCCGCTGTTCGTGGTTTACCTGATCGCCGGCGTCGCCGAGACCAACCGCGCGCCGTTCGACGTCGCCGAGGGGGAATCGGAGATCGTGGCGGGCTTTCATGTGGAGTATTCGGGCATCGCGTTTGCGCTGTTCTTCCTCGCCGAATACGCCAACATGATCCTCATCTCGACGCTGACCGCGGTGTTCTTCTTCGGCGGGTGGCTCTCGCCGTTTGCCGGCTATCCCGGGATCGGTCACACCTTCCTCGGTGACCCGAGCTTCTTCTGGCTGGGCCTGAAGGTGTTCGTGTTCCTGTTCCTGTTCCTGTGGTTCCGCGCGACTTTCCCGCGCTACCGCTACGACCAGATCATGCGGCTCGGTTGGAAGGCGCTGATTCCCGTGACGCTGGTGTGGATCGGAGTCGAGATGATCATGGCGGCAATCCACATCGGACCGTGGGCCAGGCCCTGGTTCCACTGAAGGAGGAGGCAATGGCCAATCCGCTGAAGACTTTTCTGCTGCCGGAACTCCTGAAGGGGATGTCCGTCACCGCGCGCACCTTCTTTACGCGCAAGTACACGCTGAACTATCCCGAGGAGAAGGCGCCCCAGTCCCCGCGGTTCCGGGGCCTGCATGCGCTGCGACGCTACGCGAACGGCGAGGAGCGCTGCATCGCCTGCAAGCTGTGCGAGACGACCTGTCCGGCGACGTGCATCACGATCGACTCGGACGTGGCGGCGGACGGCACCCGGCGCACTACCCGCTACGACATCGATCTGTTCAAGTGCATCTACTGCGGCTTCTGCGAGGAGGCCTGCCCGGTCGATGCGATCGTGCTGACGCGCATCCACGAGTACCACATGGAGAACCGTGGCGAGAACATCATGAGCAAGGACAAGCTGCTCGCCGTGGGCGAGCGCTACGAGACCCTGATCGCCGCCGACAAAGCGGCCGATGCGCCCTACCGGTGAGGTCGAGGCCGTGCTAGTCGAAATTCTCTTCTACATCTTCGCCACGCTGCTGGTGGCCGGCGCGCTCGGGGTGATCACCGCGCGCAATCCGGTCTACTCGGTGCTGTTTTTGGTGTTCTCCTTCGTCAACTCCGCGGCCATCTGGCTGCTGGTCGAGGCGGAGTTCCTCGCCATCGTGCTGGTGCTGGTGTACGTCGGGGCGGTGATGGTGCTGTTCCTGTTCGTGGTGATGATGCTCGACATCAACCTCGCGGAGATCAGGCAGGGCTTCACGCGCTTCGCCTGGCTCGGCTGGATTACGGCGCTCGCGCTGATCGCCGAGATCACCGCGGTGATCTGGCGGAACGGGCTCGGCGGCCTCGACGTCGGCCGCGGCTTCGTGAGCGAGCCGGCGAACTACAGCAACACGCTCGAACTCGGCCGGGTGCTGTACACGCACTATGCCTATCCGTTCGAGCTTGCCGCCGTGCTGCTGGTGGTGGCGATCGTGGCCGCCATCGCGCTCACCCTGCGCCGCCGCCCGGGGCTGAAGGTGCAGGACATCTCGCACCAGGTGGCGGTGCGCGCCGAGGATCGCCTGCGGGTGGTGAAGGTCGCAGCGGAGAAGCGCTCATGATCACGCTCGCAGATATGCTTACGGTCTCGGGGATTCTGTTCGCGCTCGCGGTTGCCGGTATCTTCCTCAACCGCAAGAACGTCATCCTGCTGCTGATGTGCGTGGAGTTGCTGCTGCTCGCTGCCAACTTCAACTTCATCGCCTTCTCGCGCATGCTCGGTGACCTGACCGGTCAGGTGTTCGTGTTTTTCGTGCTCACCGTGGCTGCGGCCGAGTCGGCCATCGGACTGGCGATCCTCGTGGTGCTGTTCCGTGAGCGGCGCAGCATCAACGTCGAAGATCTGAACACTCTCAAGGGCTGAGGCCGCATGAATCCGCATCTGCTGATCGCCATTCCCCTCGCGCCGCTCATCGCGGCCGTGATCGCGGGTCTTGCCGGGCACCGCATCGGCCGCGCCGCATCGCATACCATCACCATCGCGGGCGTTGCGATCGCCTGCGGCCTGTCGCTGTACGTGCTGAAGCAGATGTACTGGGACGGCGTCGGGACGTTCAACGGGCCGGTCTACACCTGGCTGGTGAGCGACGGCGTGCGCATTCAGGTCGGCTTCCTCATTGACCGGCTGAGCGTGCTGATGATGTCGGTGGTGACGTTCGTGTCGCTGTGCGTGCACGTGTACACCATCGGCTACATGAGCGACGATCCGGGCTATACTCGCTTCTTCAGCTACATCTCGCTGTTCACCTTCGCGATGCTCATGCTCGTGATGTCGAACAACTTCATGCAGCTGTTCTTCGGCTGGGAGGCGGTCGGCATGGTGTCCTACCTGCTGATCGGCTTCTGGTACACGCGCCCGAGCGCGATCTTCGCGAACTTCAAGGCCTTCATCGTCAACCGCGTGGGCGATTTCGGCTTCATCATCGGTATCGCGGCGCTGTTCTCCTATACCCACTCGCTGTCCTACACCACGGCATTCGCCGCCGCGCCCCACCTGGCGCAGCAGACTCTGCCGGTGTTCGGCGGGGTCAACGCGCTCACCCTGATCTGCGTGGCGCTGTTCATCGGCGCGATGGGCAAGAGCGCGCAGGTGCCGCTGCACGTGTGGTTGCCCGACTCGATGGAAGGCCCGACGCCGATCTCGGCGCTGATCCACGCGGCCACCATGGTCACTGCCGGCATCTTCATGGTGGCGCGCATGTCGCCACTGTTCGAGCACTCGAGCGCGGCGCTGTCGTTCGTGCTGGTGATCGGGGCGACGACCGCGTTCTTCATGGGCATCCTCGGCGTGGTGAACAACGACATCAAGCGGGTGATCGCCTATTCGACGCTCTCGCAGCTCGGCTACATGACCGCCGCGCTCGGAGCATCAGCCTACAGCGCGGCGATCTTCCATCTGATGACCCACGCGTTCTTCAAAGCGCTGCTGTTCCTCGCGGCGGGCTCTGTCATCATCGGCATGCATCACGAGCAGGACATGCGCAAGATGGGCGGGCTTGGCAAATACATGCCCATCACGGCGATCACGTGCTGGGTCGGCGGGCTCGCGCTCGTGGCGACCCCGTTCTTCTCTGGCTTTTACTCGAAAGACGCCATCATCGAGGCGGTGGGGATGAGCCAGCGCTGGGGCTCGACCTACGCGTACTGGTGCGTGCTGCTCGGCGCGTACATCACCTCGCTGTACACGTTCCGGCTGCTGTTCATGACCTTTCACGGCGAGGAGCGCTTCCGCAAGGTGCACGCCGAGCACGGACACGATGGGCACGGCGAGCATGGCGGACACGGCGTGCACGAGCCGCACGAGAGCCCGTGGGTCGTGACAGGTCCGCTGATCGCCCTCGCCATCCCCGCGCTGCTCATCGGCTATTTCACCGTGGGCAAGATTCTCTACGGCAACTACTTCGGCAGCGCGATCGTGGTTCTGCCGGCGCATAACGTCCTCGGCCGCATGGCCGCGCACTACCATGGCCCGCTCGCCCTCGCGCTGCATGCGTTCGTGACCGCGCCGTTCTGGCTGGCGGTGGCGGGGCTGTTCACGGCCTGGCTGTTCGTGCTGAAGCGGCCGGATCTGGCCGACGCGGCGGCCGTGAAGTTCGCGTGGCTGAAGCGCATCCTCGATCAGAAGTTCTACTTCGACTGGTTCAACGAGCAAGTCATCGCGCGAGTCAGCCGCGGGATCGGTATCGGGCTGTGGAAGGCCGGCGACCAGGGGCTGATCGACGGGGCCGTGGTCAACGGCACCGCGGCGTCGGTGGGCTGGCTCGGCGGCGTGGTGCGGCGCGTGCAGAGCGGTTATCTCTACTCGTACGCCTTTTGGATCGTGATCGGCCTGGCGGCGCTGCTCGGCTGGTTCCTGGTCCACGCGTAAGCCCACGCAGCGCATTTCGGAGAAAGCACAAGAATGCACGACCACCTGCTGTCCCTGCTGATCTGGCTGCCCATTGCGGCCGGCATCGTGGTGCTGCTGCTCGGGGAGCGCAATATCGTCGTCGGCCGCTGGCTGTCGCTGCTCGCCTCGCTCGTGGCACTGGCGCTGTGCGTACCGCTGGTGCGGGACTTCAACACGCACACCGCGGCGTTCCAGTTTGTGCAGAAGGCCGCGTGGATCCCGCGCTTCCACGCCTATTACGCGCTCGGCGTCGATGGCATCTCGATGCCGCTCGTGGTGCTGACGGCGCTGATGACCATTCCGGTGCTGATCGCGGGCTGGCAGGTGATCACCAAGCGGCCGGCCCAGTACTACGCGGCCTTCCTGATCATGGAAGGGCTGATGATCGGGGTGTTCTCGGCCACCGATGCGCTGCTCTTTTATTTCTTCTGGGAAGCGATGCTGATCCCGATGTTCCTCATCATCGGCATCTGGGGCGGCCCGCGGCGTGTGTACGCGACCATCAAGTTCTTCCTGTACACCTTCCTCGGCTCGGTGTTCATGCTCGCGGCGCTGATCTACATGTACGTCAAGGCCGGCAGCTATTCGATCGCCGCCTTCCAGGCGCTGCCGCTGACGCTCACCGAGCAGCGCTGGATCTTCGCGGCGTTCCTGCTCGCCTTCGCGGTGAAGGTGCCGATGTGGCCGGTGCACACCTGGTTGCCGGATGCGCACGTCGAGGCGCCGACCGGCGGTTCGGTGATCCTCGCGGCCATCATGCTGAAGATGGGCGGGTACGGCTTTCTGCGCTTCAGTCTGCCGATCGTCCCGGATGCCTGCCGCGAGCTCGACACGCTGGTGATCACGCTCTCGCTGATCGCGGTGATCTACATCGGCTTCGTCGCGCTCGTACAGCAGGACATGAAGAAGCTGATCGCCTATTCCTCGATCGCGCACATGGGCTTCGTCACCCTCGGGGCGTTCCTGGTGTATGCCATCGTCAGGAGCACCGGCGCCACACAGGACGCCGCGCTGGGCATGGATGGCGCGATGGTGCAGATGATCTCCCACGGACTGATCTCCGGGGCGCTGTTCCTGTGCGTCGGGGTGCTCTATGACCGCATGCACACGCGGCAGATCGCCGATTACGGCGGCGTCATCAACACCATGCCGGTGTTCGCCGGGTTCATGGTGCTGTTCGCGCTGGCCAATACGGGGCTGCCCGGCACCTCCGGGTTCGTGGGGGAATTCCTGGTGATCCTGGCGAGCTTCAAGGCGAGCTTCTGGTACTCGGCGCTCGCGGCCGTGACGCTCATCCTCGGGGCCGGGTACACGCTGTGGCTGGTCAAGCGCGTGGTGTTCGGTCCGGTGGCCAATGATCACGTGGCCAAGCTGAGCGATGTCAATGGGCGGGAATTCCTGATCCTCGGCGTCCTGGCGCTTGCGGTGCTGGCGCTCGGCGTGTGGCCCGCGCCGCTGCTGAAGATCATGGAACCCTCGATCCAGCACCTGGTCAGCCAGGCCGCTGCCACCAAGATTCCGGTGTAGCCCCGATGCCCGACACGATGATGAACCTGCATTCCATTGCCGCCGCTGTTCCGGAGATCTACCTGACCGCGGCGATCTGCATCGTGCTGCTGTTCGAGGCGTTCGTCGGCGCGAAGCGCCCCGGGGCGACCGGAACGCTGACGCTGCTGGTGCTCGTGGTCGGCGCGGCGCTCACCGTCGCCTACGCCGATGTCGCGCAGCGCGTGGTGCTGTTCGACGGCACCTATGTGGCCGACCCGCTCGCGTACGTGCTGAAGCTCGCCGGCTTCCTGGCGGTGGCGGTGACGCTGCTTTACTCGCGCGCCTACCTTCAGAACCGCGACATCCTCAAGGGCGAGTACTACGTGCTCTCGCTCTCGGCGCTGCTCGGGATCTTCGTGCTGATCTCGGCCGACAGCCTGCTGACGGTGTACCTGGGTGTTGAGCTGCTCGCCCTCTCGGTATACGCGATGGTCGCCTTCGATCGTGAGTCGGGCGTCGCCGCCGAGGCGGCCATGAAGTATTTCGTGCTCGGCGCCATCGCCTCGGGGATGCTGCTTTACGGCATGTCCATCGTCTACGGGCTCACCGGCACGCTCAACCTCGACGGCATCGCCGTGGCGCTCAGCGCGCCGCACAATCTCGGGGTGATTCTCGGCCTGACGTTCATCGTCGTGGCCGTCGCCTTCAAGCTCGGGGCGGTGCCGTTTCACATGTGGCTGCCCGATGTGTACGATGGAGCGCCGACCAGCGTGACGCTGTTCATCGGAACGGCGCCGAAGCTCGGGTACTTCGCGCTCGCCCTGCGCCTGCTGGCGCACGGCTTGGCGGGCGTCACGGTCGACTGGACGGCGATGCTCGCTCCGCTGGCGGTGTTGAGCCTCGTGGTGGGCAACGTGGTCGCCATCGCGCAGACCAACATCAAGCGCATGCTGGCGTACTCGACGATCTCCCACGTCGGGTTCATTCTGCTCGGATTCGTCGCCGGGACGGTAAACGGCTACGGGGCGGCGCTGTACTACACCCTGGTGTACGTGCTGATGGCGCTCGGGTTCTTCGGAGTGGTCATCCTGGCGAGCCGCAAGGGCTTCGAGGCGGACAAGCTCGAGCACTACAAGGGGCTGTACCGGCGCGATCCGCTGCTCGCGCTCGCCATGGCGATGCTGATGTTCTCCGCCGCGGGCGTTCCGCCCTTCATCGGGTTCTGGGCCAAGCTGCGCATCATCCAGGCGCTGTGGGAGACCCAGCACCTGTGGCTGGTGGTGACCGCCGTGGTGATGTCGGTGGTGGGCGCCTTCTACTACCTGCGCGTGGTAAAGCTGATGTACTTCGACGAGGCGCCCGAGTCGCTGCCGGACACGGTACGTTCCTTCGGCGTGCGCTTTGCCCTCGGCGTCAACGCAGCCGCAGTGCTCGTGCTCGGTATCCTGCCGGCGCCGCTGCTCGATCTGTGCGCGCGGGTCATCCGCTGAGCGCACGGGCGGGCAGGCCGCTGCGGCCGCTCAGGAGGCTTTGGCCGCGGGCTTCTTGCGGCGCATGATCAGGCGCGCCGCCAGAAGCAGCACGACGATGTTGAGCACCCACCAAGCCCCGTAACCGTGGCGCTCGAGCACCGCTAGGCGGTCTGGGTGCTTCGGCAACGTGACGGTGCCGCTCAGCAGCTCGTGGATGCCGTCGTGCGCGACCACGACCTGCAGGGACTGCGCGCCGCTTTTCAAGCCGTGGGTCGAGAGCACGTAGGTGTCGCCGTGGGCCACGAGCGGCACCGCCCGGCCGCCGATCTGCGCAGTGACGTTGCCGGCGCCCTCGATGGGCGTGTGATCGGCCGTGCGCGTAACGCGCAGCACGATGTCGTGCGCATGGACGGTCGCGTCGAGGACCAGCATCGAGGAGCTGGCGATCTGCACACGGGGGGCGGCGGGATGCGCGACGGCCAGGGGCAGGAGGCAGAGCAGGGCCGCAAGCAGTGCTGCGGCGCGGATCAGGCGCGGCATCGTCATCAGTCCTCCAGCTGCAGATAGCGCTCGAGCGTTTCCATGCCGGCGAGAAAGCCGGCGAGCTGCTCGCCGGAAAGGCACGCGAGCAAGCGCGCCTCCCGCTCGAGCGCGAGCGGCACCAGCTCCGTGTACATGCGCCGGCCTGCCTTGGTGAGGCGGACCTCGCGCTCGCGCCGGTCCTGCTCGCTCGAGGCGCGCTCGATGAGCTGGCGGCCCTCGAGTTCGGCGATGGCCCGGCTGACGCGGGTCTTGTGCATGCGCGTGCTTGCGGCGATGTACTGCGCGGTGCAGCCGTGCTTGGAGCCGACCGTAGCCATGACGCGCCACTGCGGAATGTCCAGGCCGAAGCGCGATTGATAGACCGCGGCGAGGTGCCGGCTGACCCCGGCGGCGAGACGGTTCAGGCGGAAGGGCACGAACGCCCCAAGCTCGAGCGTCTGCTCGGCCATTGAACGGGCGGTCACCAAGGACTCTCCCATAAGGTTGCGAGCGCAACCAATTGTGTCATCATAGCCTAAAGCATACCGGGAGTCCGCCATGCGATCTGCATCCGCGCTCGGGGCCGAGGCCGCTCAAGCGCTCGAGTACCTCACCGGCTTCGGCAACCACTTGGCCACCGAGGCGCTGCCCGGCGCCCTGCCGCAGGGCCGCAACTCGCCCCAGCGCTGCCCATACGGCCTGTACGCCGAGCAGCTCTCCGGCACCGCCTTCACCGCGCCCCGGCATGCGAACCGGCGCACCTGGCTGTACCGCATCCGCCCGGCGGCCGTGCAGGGGGAGTTCCGCGCCCTCGAGCACCCGGGGCTGCTCGGACAGTTCGCCGGGCTGCCTGCGCCGCCGGACCCGCTGCGCTGGAGCGCGCTGCCCGTGCCGCAGGAGCCGACCGACTTCATCGACGGGCTGCTTACCGCCGGAGGGGCCGGATCGAGCGATGCGCACAGCGGTTGCGCGATTCACTGGTATCGGGCCAACCGCTCGATGCGCGAGCGGTTCTTCTACGATGCCGACGGCGAGCTGCTGATCGTGCCGCAGCTCGGGCGGCTGCGCGTGGCGAGCGAGCTCGGGCGGCTCGATGTCGAGCCGCAGGAGATCGTGGTGGTGCCGCGCGGGGTGCGTTTTCGGGTCGAGCTGCTCGATGCCGAGGCCCGCGGCTACCTCTGCGAGAACTTCGGTGCGCCGTTGAAGCTGCCCGACCTCGGGCCGATCGGCTCGAACGGGCTCGCCAATCCGCGGGACTTCCTCACCCCGGTCGCCTGGTACGAGGACCGCGACGGTGCGATGGAGCTGGTGGCGAAGTTCGGCGGGGCGCTCTGGAGCGCCGAACTCGATCATTCGCCGCTCGATGTGGTGGCCTGGCACGGTAATCACGCGCCGTACAAGTACGATCTGCGCCGCTTCAACACCATCGGGTCGATCAGCTACGATCACCCCGACCCCTCGATCTTCCTGGTGCTGCATTCGCCCAGCGATACCCCCGGAGTCGATGCGATCGATTTCGTGATCTTCCCGCCGCGCTGGCTGGTGATGCAGGACACGTTCCGTCCGCCCTGGTTTCATCGCAACATCGCGAGCGAATTCATGGGGCTGATTCACGGGGTCTACGACGCCAAGGCGCACGGCTTCGAGCCGGGCGGGGCCTCGCTGCACAACTGCATGAGCGGCCACGGTCCGGATGTGCAGACCTTCGAGCGCGCGAGCCGCGCGGACACACAGACTCCGCAGCACATCGGGGATACCATGGCCTTCATGTTCGAGACGCGCACGCTGATTCGCCCCACGCCGCGCGCGCTCGCGCTGCCGCAGCGCCAGCGCGACTACGCGCGCTGCTGGCAAGGCCTCGGCAGGGCTTTCAACGCTCAGGCGCGCGAGCCGCGCTGACCGCCATGCGCCAGATCGATGAGACGCATGATCCGCAGCTGACGAGCTGGGTCGAGTCGGCCAACCGGCCGGGGTGTGATTTTCCGCTGCAGAATCTGCCGTTCGCGGTGTTTCGCAGCGCCGGCAGCCGCGAGCCGCTGCGCTGCGGCGTGGGGATCGGGGAGGCGATCCTCGATCTGACCGCCCTCGGGCCGGCCGCACCGCCCGAGGGCGCCGCGGCCGAGGCGATCGCCGCCTGCGCCGCACCGGCGCTCAATGCGCTGATGGCGCTCGGCCCGCAGGCCTGGCAGGCGTTGCGTCAGTGGCTCTCGCGGCTGCTGCGCGCCGATTCGCCGCACGCTGGTACGCTCACCGCGGCCCTCGTGCCGCAGGCGCAGGCCGAGTTTGCCCTGCCGGCGCGCATCGGGGATTACACCGACTTTTACACCTCGATCCATCACGCCACGGCGGTCGGGCGATTGTTCCGCCCCGATCAGCCGCTGCTGCCGAACTACAAGTGGGTGCCCATCGCCTATCACGGACGGGCCTCCTCGATCGGCGTGAGCGGGCAGCGCGTGCGCCGGCCACGCGGACAGCTGATGCCCCGCGGCGCGGACGCGCCGCGGCTCGCGCCCAGCGAGCGGTTGGACTACGAGCTCGAGCTCGGCGTGCTGATCGGCCCGGGCAATGCGCTCGGGGAGCCCATACCCATCGAGCGCGCCGAGGAGCACGTGTTCGGTCTGTGTCTGCTCAACGACTGGTCGGCGCGTGATGTCCAGGCATGGGAGTACCAGCCGCTCGGCCCGTTTCTCGCCAAGAATTTCGCCACTACCGTCTCCCCCTGGGTCGTCACGCTCGAGGCCCTCGCGCCGTACCGCGCGCCGTGGCGCCGAGCGGAGCACGATCCGGCGCCGCTGCCGTACCTGGATTGCGCCGCGCTGCGGGCCGCCGGGGCCATCGAGATCGCGCTCGAGGTGGCGCTCGAGACGCCGCTCATGCGCGAGCGAGCGCTCCCGCCCGAGCGGCTCGCGCAGGCCGATTTTCGCGACAGCTACTGGTCGATCGCGCAGATGGTGGCGCACCACACGGTCAACGGCTGCAACCTCGCGCCGGGCGATCTGCTCGGCACGGGCACGCAATCCGGTCCGGCGCCCGAGCAGGCCGGCTCGCTGCTCGAGCTGACCGCAGGGGGCACCCGGCCGCTGACGCTGAAGAGCGGCGAGCAGCGCCGATTTCTCGCTGATGGGGACCGGGTGGTACTCACGGCGTGGTGCCAGCGCGCGGGGTTCGCGCGCATCGGTTTCGGCGAGGCCGCCGGCACGGTGTGGCCGGCGGCCTGAGCCGCCCGCGGGCGACCGGCCGGTACGCCGCGCCGAGGCGGCCTGCGGGCGCCTTGGCGCGATCGATGATCGCGAGTTCCAGCCACTTGAGGCACTGAGACTCCAGGTCCTGCAGGCGCTGCCCGCCGGCCGGCTCGCGCTCTGCGGCCCGCGTCCTGAGCCCCGGCGGCACCTTCAGCGCGTTGCCGCCCCCCCCCCTCACGGCCACCAGGATCGGCGGCGCCGTGCTGTGCCCCTCGATACGCACGGTGCACCAAGGCGCCGTCGAAGGCGAGCCGCACGATCGGCTCGCCCTCGAGGCGGCGGCGCTTCCAGCTCTCGAAGTCCACGTGCACCCGGCGCGAGGCGCACGCGGCGGGTATCCACCCCGGCCAGCTACGCCCATGCAATCAATGCGCTCACGGAAGCTGCCGGGCGCTTGTCGCGTCAGCAGCGCGCTGAGAAACTCACGGCTGCAGCCGTCCGCGCCAGTCTCTCCCGTGCCCGCGGTACCGACAGCGCTACCCGTTCGAACGCGTCCCTCAAGGTCCGGTTCCGGTGCCCCTGCCCGGTAGCCCTTGGCACCCTGCGCATCTCCGTGCCTCAGCCGCCCGAGCGCCTCGGTGACTTCCTGCTCGATCAGCTCCGGCAGAATCTGGCGCACCCCGCCGCGCACTTGTCGCGCAAGCCGATCGAGTCTCGCGCTTCCTCTCGAGCAAATCCGCTGGTCCCACGGTGCCGTTTCGCAGGGCGTAGTCTCCTCGGCGCTCCTAACGCCTTGAGTGGTCTCGGATCCGGTGTTGGAGACTTCGCCCTGTGCGAGCGCCACTACCGTCGCCACACGACCTGGGCAAGCCTCCCCATGGTCTGTCAAGACTGGGCGAACGCCAAGGCAGTGTGTCGAATCTTCACCAACGAACGGATCAACAAAAGGGCCATTCTCTCGGGACATTGCCAATCGACTCGAGAACGATTTGCTGCAACCCAAAGATCTGACATCGATCCTGTATCAAGCCACGGAGATCTCACTCCGGTGGGACGACGGTCGGCCGACCGGGAAACTAAACTACACCAATATGGGGGCGAAGAGTCGGTCGCGGCATCACGTCGATTGCAGGATCTGCTTCATACGAGCCTGGCGGCAGCGAAGGGACGTCTGCCTCCTGGGTTGTCCAGCACGATTCATGCGAGCAGTGCAGATCGGACTCGGCAGAGGGGGCGGGTCGGCTGTTCAGAACGGCATCCTCGGTGTCCCGCATTGTCTGAACGCAAGCTCGACAGGGCGTCGATTCAGGAAAACCCTGCGATGTACGGATTTCCCGCAGAGCTAATCGCATGAATCTTCGGGACTATCAACCCACGTGCGCCCCGCCGGGTGCGCAGATCCCGCCCGAAGCAGCCTTCCCCCGTGCGTGCACGGGCGCTTACCCGACCGCTTGGCGCCTCGGCATGCAGTGCAGTGCAGGGCGTCGTCAGTCTCGGTCCGTGGACTGAGGGGAGAACCGCAGCGCGAACCCCTTCGATCAGGCCGCTGTGGAACTTGACGGTCCGGAAAATCATGTACTTGGAGCCAGAGAGCGGATCGGCCATCTCGGACAGAGCCGGCAAAAAAAAAATTTTGACGAGCCTGCATCCACGCGGATCCGTTCAACGTACATCCCTCGGATCTGTCTGGGAGAGCGGCTCGTGCAAGGCGCAGTCAACCGTTTCCTGCGGGCGGCGTGTCCCTTTGGTCGCGCATTGCCGTCGCTGCAGATGCGAACCCGGTCTTTGCGACCGCGGATCGCCCGAAACCGCTCGGCGCTCGCTGCGCGCAGCGGCCCCCTCTGGCAGCACGCATCGCTCGGCCTTTCATCCACCATGAGGAAAACGATCATGAAGGCTTCGAATGTGGTATTAGCCTGCGCAGCCAGCGCCTTGCTGCTGGCGCAGTGCGCGATCAGTTCCGCGGACAATGCGTCTGTGGCCCTGGATGCCGGCGACGTTCATCTGGCTCCAAACCAGACGCTCGGTTTCGGTGCAAATGAGCTGCTGCGCTTTACGTACACCGAGAATTTCGACTGCGTCGATCAGCCAACGGACGATCGTAACTACAATGGCACCCCGGCGGAATCCGACCCGACCGAACTCGAGCAGGACATTTGCCAAGATGGCATCCCCTCGACGATCGATCCCACAGGTGCTCCAGTTGCGCAGACGGACAAGCTATACGTGCTGGTTCCAATGTTTTCGCTGAATGATGACCAGAATCCGGACGACGCATTTACCCCAGCTTTGGGCCGCACGCTCATCTCGCTGTTCGGTGCTGTTCCGGAAGCATTTAAGACCAACCCGCTCGTGCCGGTGCAGTGTCCGAATCCGGGCTCGCCTCCTGGCTCGTGCACGATGCACGGAGATAAGATCGATCTGTTTCCGCTGCTTGCCGCGCTCGGTAAGGTGCCGGCGACTCCGAAGCAAAATATCTTCGTGCCGCTCCCGGATCATGACCATCTGGTCAAGCGCAACGCCATCAACACGCCACCTGAATGGTGGCAGATTATCACGGTCCTGGTGACCGAGCCGTCGTACTGGCCGACCGCCAACGGCGCGAGCGGGATCACCAGCTTCGCTAAGCTCAAGCAAGCAGAGAGCGACGGTGTCGCGATCCAGACGCCGACAAACTATTTCCTCTTCTTCAGTTCGAAACCGATTGGGCGGCTGCACTGATTGTGGATTGCAACGGTGGCGGCCGTGTAGCGTGGCGGATTGCCGCCAGGCTATGCGGCCGCCACGCTGCGGTGCGAGGCGCCGACGAGCGACACTCAGGCAGCGCCTCCTCGCTCAGCGAAGGGCGGCGTGCATCTCATCTAGACCCGGTCCGCTTGGCAGGCGCCCCGCGCCGCTGGTCACGCCCGGCCACGGGTGCGTGTGGTGGCGGATCAGCGTTTTCAATATACTGCAGCCTGACTCGGAGCCGGCGCAGAAGATATGCTGCCGGTCGCGCGGATTCAGGAGCACCATGGCCAACACCCTCATACATGAGTCCCGCCGCCTCCTGTTGCCCTTCGACACCGTTGTCGATGCGCTGATCGAGCTCGAAATCAAGCACGGCCGCTGGCCCACCGAGGCAGCGTTGGTCGAGGTGACGATGCACGACGGCGACGATGACAGCGCGCGCAGCATCGTGCTGTCGGTCCGTCCGCCGCGCCAGGAGGCGCTCGTGCAGCGCACCTACACGCTGCCGATCATCGCTGCGGCCATAGTCAATTACTGCCTGACCATGCGCGTGCCCATGCCGCGCAGCTCGACCAAGACCATCCAGATCCTCCCGGATGGCATCGTGCTGCAGCTGGAGAACACCCTCATGCTGCAGCGGCGGCACGCCGAGGCACCACCCGTGAGGGTGCTCTCGCCACGGGCGGGCGAAGCGCCACCGGAGGCGCAGGAGGCCGATTCCGAGGCCTTGGCCGAAGCCGGGGAGGAGACGGAGGCGGACTCTCGATCCGATGCGGCGGCTGCCTCGGAGTCGCTCGGGCCCGTGGATTCACCCGTCCCGAGCGCCTCGCAGGCCTAGCGCGCTGCAGGCCGGCCTGCCGGGCGGGCAAGCACATGCTGCGCGCTGCGCCGGTTTGAACGGGGCAGGGTTGCGGTGGTCTAATGAAAGCCATCGCAGCGTCCCGGCCTGCGGGCCGGGGCAGCACGCAGGAGGAGACCATGTTCACTCAGAGCCCGGCCGGGATGCGTCACGCAACGGGTATCACCCGCCATCTTGCATTCCACGGACAACGGCGCACGGCCATCGGCCGCGCGGCGCTGTGCGTCTGTACGAGTCTCGCGGCCCTGATGGCGCTGCTGTTCGCGCCGGGCCCCGCCTATGCTGACCCGCCGCACGGACATGCCTTCAGCGGCCATTTCGCCGCGGGCCATGGCCCGCGCGGGGGGCATTTCGGCGGCGCGCATTGGCATGGCGGCGGGCCGGCCGGCGGCGCTCACTGGGGCGGGCGGGGGCCGCAGGCCGATTGGCACGCAGGCTCGGCGGACCGCGGCAATTGGCGTGGCGGCTGGCACGGTGGGGGCTGGCAGGGCGATCACCGCGGCGATTGGCGCGGACACTGGGACGGCGATGGATGGGCGGGTGAGCACTGGCATGCCGGCTGGGGCGGGCGGGACTGGGATCGCCCCGACTGGCGCGGAGCTATCTGGCTCGGCGGAGACTGGGGCGGGCTGTACTGGCCGCCGGTCGATTACGGCTGGAACTATCCCTGGTTCATGGCGAGTATTCCCTTCGGTGCCATGACCCTGAGTTTCGGCGGTGTGCCGTACTACTACATCAATCACGTGTATTACTCCTGGAATCCCTACTACGACGGCTACGTCGTCACCGATCCGCCGCCGGTCGCCGATGCGGCCAGCGTTGCGCCGCCACCGCCGCAGGCCGCACCGATGCCGCCCGTCTCGAGCGGTCGCGGCGTGCTCAGTCTGCGCGTGACGCCGCTGAAGGGGCAGAGTCCGCAACAGGCCGCCAACGACCGCTACGAGTGCAATACCTGGGCGGTCGCGCAAAGCGGGTTCAATCCTCTCAGCGCGCAGCAGGATGCGCAGGCCTCACCGCAGATGCGCGACGGCTACCGCCGTGCGTTCACGGCCTGTCTGCAGGCGCGTGGCTACAGCGTGCAATAGCGCCGGGAGGCGGTGCGGGGAGCTCTGTTCTAGGTTCGGCACATCGGCGACAATGCGCCGATGCTTCCGGCCGAAACCTCTCCTGCCGCCGCGGCGAGCGCTGTGCGCTCCGAGGCGCTCAGCAGTCCGTCGATTCTCATCTGCCGCCCCAATACTCGCCTCGGCAACACGCTGCTGCTGACGCCGCTGGTCGAGGAGCTGCAGAGCGCGCTGCCGAATGCGCGGATCGAGATCCTCACGGCGTGTCCGGCCGCGCAGGAGGTCTTTCAGGAGTTTCCCGGCGTGTACCGCGTGCACGCACTGCCGTTGCGGGGCGTGCGTCATCCGCTGCACTACCTGCGCACGCTGCTGCGGGTGCGCCGCACCCGCTACGACATCATCATCGATCCGTGTCCAAACTCCTGGACGGCCCGCTTCCTGACGCGCCGGCTCGCCGGTCGGTTGAAGATCGGCTTCGCGGCACCGCGCAGGCAGCAAGGGCTCGACGTGAGCATTCCGTTCGAGGGCGCCCCGCGCCACATGGGCGCCTATCCGGTCTACCTCGCGCGCCGCGCGCTGTTCAATCTCGATCCGAGGTCCTCGCGCGCCGATGAGGTCACCCTCAGCGTGCGCCTGACGGACGCCGAGCGCGCTCAGGGGCGCGAGACGCTGCGGCGGCTGCTCGGCGAGCCGGCCGGCGGGCCGGTGATCGCGCTCGCCACGCATGCCACGGGCGCCAAGCGCTTCTCTGTCGAGTGGTGGCGGCGGATGATCGCCGAGGTGCGCACACGGCTGCCCGCTGCGCGCTTCATCGAGATCCGGCCCCCGTCGGGGCATGCCTCGCTTGCGGAGTTGCCGGGGTTTGCCTCGCGGCGCACCCGTCAGGTGGCCGCGCTGATCGAGTCCGCGGCGTGCTTCGTATGCGCCGATTCGGGGCTGATGCACCTCGGGGCTGCGACCGATGCGCTCACGGTGGGACTGTTCAAGGTCACGCTGCCGGAGCTGTACGCGCCGCGCCGCGGGCGCAGCTGCGCGCTCAGCGCGAGTGATGCGGCGCCGGAGGCGGTGGGGGCACGTCTGGCTGAGCTCATCGAGTGAGCGCGGCGATGCAGTTCGTGGTCATCCCCGTCACCGCCTTTCAGCAGAACTGTTCGCTGCTGTGGGATGCGCACGGGCGCGCGGCGATCGTCGATCCGGGCGGAGATCTGCCCCGGGTGCTGGCGCAGGTCGAGCGGCGGGGCCTGACGCTGACGAAGATTCTGCTGACCCACGCACACGTCGATCACTGCGCGGCCACGGCGATTCTCGCGCGCGAGCGTCATCTGCCCGTCGAGGGTCCCCAGCGTGCCGACCGCTTCTGGATCGAGGCGCTGCCGGCGGCGGCGGCGCAGTTCGGCTTTCCGCCCGCCGAGCCGTTCGAGCCGGACCGTTGGCTCGAGGACGGCGATACGGTGAGCGTGGGCGATGAGAGCCTCGAGGTGCTGCACTGCCCCGGCCACACCCCCGGTCATGTGGTGTTCTTCCACCGCGCCTCGCGCTGCGCCTGGGTGGGCGATGTGCTGTTCGCCGGGTCGATCGGCCGCACCGACTTGCCGCGCGGGGACCACGCCACGCTCATCCGCTCGATCCGCGAGCGGCTCTTTCCGCTCGGGGATGACGTGCGGTTCGTGCCGGGGCATGGGCCGATGTCGAGCTTCGGCGCCGAACGGCGCACCAATCCCTTCGTGGCAGACCGGCTGTTCGCCGCCCAGAACACCAACGCCTGAGGCGAATCGCGTGCCGGCCTGGAGGATTTCCGCCCGCCGGACGTCTGTGCTCCAGTAAGGGGCATGCAAATTGTCCCAGGGCCGCCCCGGGGGGCGGGGCCGGCTCATTGATCGACGAGGATACGACATGAACGACACTCCGCCGCGCTGGGCCCAGATCCTGCAGCGCACGATGGACCGGCGGCTCGGCGTGGTGCCGCTGCCCGTGGGCGTGCTGCTGGCGCTGGCGCTGTGGTACTTCGTGGCGGTAGGCAAAGTCGACACCGAGTTGCCGATGATGATCGGCGTGACGGTGCTGCTGTCGTTCGTGTGCGGGCAGATCGGCAACAGCATCCCGGGGCTGCGCATGGTCGGCGGGGGGGTGATCGTCGCGACGTTCCTGCCCTCGGTGCTGGTGTACTACCACATCCTGCCGGACAGCATGGTGAGCGCGGTCTCGCACTTCACCAAGGCGTCGAACTATCTGTTTCTCTACATCGCCGCGGTGATCGTCGGCAGCGTCTTTGCGATGGACCGGAATGTTCTGATCCGCGGGTTCGTGCGGATCTTCGCGCCGCTCGCCGCCGGCACGGTCGCGGCGGTGGCGGTTGGCACCGCAGTCGGCGCCGCGCTCGGGCTGGGGGCCTCGCACGCATTGTTCTACGTGGTGCTGCCCGTGATGGCCGGCGGGGTGGGCGACGGAGCGGCGCCGCTGTCGATCGGTTATGCGCACGTGATCCACCAGAGCTTCGGCAGCCAGTTCGCGCTGATCCTGCCCACGGTGATGATCGGCAGCCTGTTTGCGATCCTGATCGCCGGCGGGCTGAACTGGCTCGGCAAGCGCCGCCCGGGTCTCACCGGCGGGGGGCGGCTGCAGCCGGGGGCACTGGATGATGAGTTCCTGCGCAAGGAGGAGACCCCGCCGCACCTGGATGTGATGAGCATCGCGGCCGGGGCGATCACGGCGGTGACCTTGTACCTGCTCGGCAAGATGGCCTTCGAGGCCTGGAGGCTGCCGGCGCCGGTGGTGATGCTGGTGCTGGCGGTGGCCATGAAGCTCGGCTGGGCGGTCACCAGGCGGCTCGAGCTCGGTGCGGACGCGGTGTTTCAGATGTTCGCCCGGGTGGGCACCTATCCGCTGCTGTTCATGGTGGGGGTGGCGTGGACGCCGTGGCAGAGTCTGCTCTCGGCGCTCGCGCCGGCGAATCTCGTGACGATCGCGGCCACAGTGGTGACGCTGGTGGGGGTGGGGTTCTGGGTCGGGCGCAAGGTGAGGCTGTATCCGATCGAGGCGGCGATCGTCAATGCCACGCATGCCGGGCAGGGCGGCACCGGGGGGGTGGCGATCCTCACCGCCGCCGAGCGCATGGAGCTGATGCCCTTTGCGCAGATCGCCATCCGCATCGGCGGGGCGATCGTCGTCACCCTGGCGCTGCTGTCGTTCACCTGGCTGCGCTGATCGGGCCTGCTGTGCTAGCGTAACGGGACGAAACGGCCGCGGATCTGCGACACATGAGCCTACCGCCCGAGAAAGCCGAGCTCATCGCCGGCAACGAACTGGCCGCGCGGTTCTCCGCGCCGCTGCGCAGCTACTTTCTGCGCCGGGTGAGGGATCGGGACAACGCCGAGGATCTCACTCAGGAAGTGCTCCTGCGCGTCATCCGTGCGGGCGAGACCGAGGCCATCCAGCGACCCGAGAGCTACGTGTTCAAGGTGGCGGCCAATCTGCTGAAGGATCTGCGGCGGCGCGCCGCACGCCGCGCCAGCGTGATGGGCGGGCCCGTGGAGGACAGCGAGGACGGCGCGCCGGAGGGGTTGATCGACGAGCGCTCGCCCGAGCGGGTCATGCTTGGCGAGGCGAGCCTGGCCCAGGTTTTGCAAGCTCTTGGCGAACTCAATGAGCTGACTCGGAACGTGTTCATTTTGTTTCGCCTGGAAAACATGAAGCAGAAGGACATCGCTGCGCTCTATGGCATCGCGCAAAGCACGGTCGAGAAGCACGTGATGCGCGCGATGCTCCATCTGGCGACGCGGTGTGCTGGACAGTGAGCGCCCGTCCCGAACCCATTGCTCAGGCCAATCTCAAGCAGGCGGTCGCCTGGCGCATCCGCCTGAGCGAGTCGCCGGATCTGTTCCGCGGGGGCTTCTCGGCCTGGCTCGCTGAGGATCCGATCAATGAGCAGGCCTGGCGGGCGGTCCAGAACCCCTGGATGTTCCTCGGTGAGCAGGCGACTTCCCCGAGCGTGATCCGGCTGCGCCGCGCCGCGCTGGTGCATGCGTACAACGCGCTGCGCGCCAATTGGCTGCGCGCCAAGCTGCGCCGCCCGCCGGTGCGCCTCGCCGCCGCCGCCACAGTGCTGGTCGGCCTGCTGGCCGGGGTGCTGTGGTGGCATTACCGGCCGGCGGTCTACACCACCGGGCCGGGTGAGCAGCGCTCGGTGCGTCTGGCCGACGGATCCCGGGTGACGCTCGATGCGAGCAGCGAAGTCACCGTGCGCTATACGGCCGATGCACGCAGCTTGGTTCTCGTGCGCGGTCAGGCGCGTTTCGACGTGGCGCACAACCCCCAGAGGCCCTTCACGGTCACCGCGGACGGCCACAAGGTCGTGGCGACCGGAACGGCCTTCGACGTCAATCTCATCGGCTCGCAGATGCGGGTGACGCTGTTGAAGGGGCATGTGGTGATCCTGCCGGCCAATGCCTCGGTCAGGCCGTTCGTCCCGGTAGGCGCTCCCGGCGTCAATCCCCACCTGGTCGATGTGGCAGTGACCGGCATTCCGCCGAATTGGCGGCGCATCGCGCTCGATCCAGGCGAGCAGCTGGTGCTCGAGGAGCACGCCCCGCCGCACGTGGCGCGCGTTAACGTGCGGCGCGTGACGGCCTGGCAGCGCGGGCAGCTGGTGTTCAAGAATGAGCGCCTGGCGCAGGTTCTCACGCGTATCGATCGATATATTCCCGAGCCGATCGTCGCCGGGGATGCCCGCACCGCCAACACGCGCATCAGCGGCGTCTATCAGGAGGGCGACGTCGACGGTTTCGTCAGCACGGTCGTGAGCTACCTGCCCGTGCAGGCGCGTGACCTGCCGAACGGCTCGGTGGTGCTGACCTATCGGCCGCCGCACTCGCAAGGACCGGGCGCCGCGCCCCAATAGCGCCCGAGCCGCACGGCTCACTGTTGTTTTTACGCCAATGCGCCGGCCGCCAGGAGGATTCTCCGCGCTGCGACGTCTACCTGCAGGAAGGCCCGAAAACCAACGGGCCGGTTTGCGATTCGCAATCCATCTGGGGGGAGCACATGTTCAAATCGGATTCTTCCTCTGCCGCTGCGCGCGGCACGCGGCGAGCGGCGCTCGAGGGTGCCCATCGTTCCACCGTACAGCGGCCGTTTGCCCGCGCCGTGTTCGCCACGGTGGCGGGCCTCATGGCCACGGCGGCCGCAGCCCACGGCCGGCTGTTTCACTTCGAAATCAATCACCAGCCGCTGTCCGAGGCACTGCAGACCTACGCGCAGATCTGCGGCAAGGACGTCATTTTCACCCAGTCCGTCGTCGCCGGATCCCACGCGGCGTCGCTGGTCGGGGATTTCACGGCCCAGGACGCCTTGAGCCGGTTGCTCTCCGGGACGCAGCTCATCGTGAAGCGCTCCCCCTCCGGGGCGCTGATGATACTCAAGCGCGGTGCGCGCACCGCCGCGCTCAGCACTGATCCGCCGCCGAACGGCACGCTGGCCGCGGGCGACCCGCCGGCGGGCGATCCGCCCGCCGCCGATCCGGCCCCGCAGACCCTGCCGCAGCCGGGCGCTTCCGGCGCCGCCTCTGCAGCCCCAGGCGGCTCACTCGCCGAAGTGATCGTGACTGGCAGCCTGATCGCAAGCCGCAGCGACACCTCATCGAGCCCCTTGGTGACGGTCGGGGCGCAGCAGATCGCCGCCGTCGGACAGGTCTCCCTCGATACCGCTCTCGGGGAGATGCCGCAGTTCGCCGCCGGCCAGGGGCAGACGGAAGTCGGCGACGTGCAGGGCGCCACCGGCTTCCAGGGCGGTCAATCCTATGCCGACCTGCGCGGGCTTGGCGCCGAGCGCACCCTGGTATTGCTCGACGGCCAGCGCCTGGTGCCCACGAGTCCCGCCGGCTCGGTGGACTTGAACGTCATCCCGATGGCGCTGATCAAGAGCGTGGATGTGATTACCGGCGGCGCCTCCGCGGTGTACGGCTCCGATGCCATCGCGGGCGTGGTCAACTTCCGCCTGCGCCGGCATTTCAGCGGCGTGCAGCTGTCTTACCAGCACGGCGGGGCCACCGCGGGCTATGGAACTGAGGACAGCTTCAGTGTGCTGATGGGCGGAAACTTCGCGCATCACAAGGGAAATGCCGTCGTCGACCTGGAATACAACGAACGCGGATCAGTCACGGGTAACCAGCTGTCGTTTTTCAACAGCCCGCAGTTCGCGCGCACCGTCCCGTTCCCGCCTGAAGGACGATTCGCGCTGGGTGGCGTGCCGGTCGCGGCGGTCAATGCCGTGCTCGCGCAATATCCGGGCACGACGCCTCTGAGCGGTACGGGGACGTACCCGGGCTTCTTCGGCGTCAACAACGATGGCACGATCTTTACCACCGGCGATGCGCCGAACTGCGTGCAGAATTACCGGCCGACGGGCAAAACTCTCGGGCTGGCGATAAGCCCGAACTGCCAGCAGATCGTGGCGCAGCTCGGGCCTTATTTTGCGGCGCAGGTGCCGATGCGTCGCTACAATCTCTTCTCGCACGTGACCTACAAGTTCAACCACGAGCTGGAGGCGTACGGGCAGATCAATTTCATGCACTCGACCGCGCAGGACCTGCAGGGCGGCGCGTTCTTCAACGGCAATCCCAAACCTCTCTTGGTCCCGTTGAACAATCCGTTCGTCCAGAACAATGCCACGTTGCAGACGCTGATCGGGGCACAGACATCGCCGAGCGCCGGACCGCTCGTGGTCGAGCAGTGGGCGACGGCGCTCGGGCCGCGTATTGAGCGCTTCGACTACAACGACTATCAGCTCACCGCCGGCCTGAAGGGGGCAATCGGCTCGACCAGCCTCATGTGGAATGTGTTCGGGTCGTATGGGCAGACGAATTTCACCAACTACGAGCAGAACACCGTCAATCTCCCGGCGCTCGAGACCATCATGTATGGCACGGCGAACTACCTCGGGGGCGGTGGCAACAGCTGCATCGGCTATGCGTGGGATCCGCTTGGCAACCATCCGATGAGCAAGGGCTGCCTGGAATACGTCGACGGTACGGCGACGAACGTCAACGTGCTGACGCAGAAATACTTCGAGGGCGACCTCACCGGCAACCTGTGGAAGCTGCCCGAGGGAAATCTGAAGTTCGCGCTGGGCGCCGATTACCGCGGCGACAACTTCGACTATCAGGCTTCTCCGCTCATCAATCCGGCGGTCAACACCCTGCCGGCCTACGCGCCCAACCTGCCGCAGCAGATCATCTCTCCGTCCTATGATCTGGTCTCCTCGACGAGTGGCACGCAGACCGTCCGCGAGGTGTACGCCGAGCTGCGCGTGCCGGTGCTGCGCAACAAGCCGTTCGCCAAGAACGTTTCGCTGGATGTGGCCGGCCGGCATTCACAGTACAACCTGTTCGGGGGCGCCAATACCTGGATGGCCGATCTGCACTGGCAGGTCAATAATGCCGTGGCCTTCCGTGGAGGCTTTCAGCGCGCGTTCCGTGCTCCCAGCCTGCAGGACCTCTACAATCCATCGGTGCAGGCGCAGGTGCCGATCTCGGGTGATCCGTGCGATTACAACAGCACGTACCGCACGGGACCGAATGCGGCGCAGGTTGCGGCGCTCTGCGAGGCGCAGGGTGTACCGGCCGGGCTGCTGTCTACCTACTCGTACGGCGAGGCGTCCGCGAACGGTGTGTACGCGGGCAATATTCACCTGAAGCCCGAGGTGGCGGACACGTACACCATCGGCTTCGTGTTGACGCCGCACTTCCACGGTGAGCTTGCGCGCGACCTTGGCGCATCGGTCGATTACTATCACATCAAGATCAACGGTGCGGTCGGCGCCGTGACGGGCGATCTGGTGCTGCAGAACTGCTTCAATGCGAATGGCTCCAATCCGAGCTATTCGAATAGCAACTTCTACTGCCAGCAGATCACCCGCGCGCAGGGCAGCGGCGCGCTCGCCACCCTGACGACGTTCGAGAGATCGGA
>JAKAYU010000091.1 GCA_021809525.1 Pseudomonadota bacterium
GTGGGCTGGATGTCTGGTAACAAACATCTTACCAATCCCGGCCAGCCTTCCCCATATCTTTCAATGCCTTACCGTCAGGTGCTCCCCGCGCTTGCCGTTAAGTAAGTGCCATTGCCGTTAAGCTAGTACCCGTACTCCTGAAGCGTCCGGATCGCCACCACCTTGCCGTTGACGAATCGGATGCTCATCATCAGTTTGTTCGGCCCCCGGTTGTAAGTCCACGTCTCAACGGGAACCTCGCTGCCGACGGTGTGTGACTGGCTGACCGCGCGGTCGCCCACCCGCGTGGTGGTCGCCCTCACCATGACACTGCGCTGCACGTCGGCCGGCCGGCCGCAGAATGCCCTGACGGCCGCCATGGACTGCCCATCCACAACGAGGCGGTGTCCACAGCGCATCGAGTCTGCCCACGCGTGCCCCGCAGCCGTGCCGAGGCAGGCGGCAAAGAAAAACCCCTTCACGACTCGATGTTGCATGATGACACATCCTGCTCGCCCGCTGCAGCAGCGCCGCGACGCCTGTCCGCCCCAATCACGCGCACTGCATCCGTGCGCAGCAGTCAATGACCGTCCATCGCGCACGCATCGTGGGCATGATACAGGCTCAGTCTAGCACCACCCTGCTTGCGCGCGAGAGCGCAGCGAAGGAGCGCAGCTCCACCGCCTACACGGCCGGCCAAGAGCCCCTCGCTCCATGCCTGACGCCGAGGCTCATCCCTCCAGATGCTGCGGCGGCATTGTTGCCGCCGCCCGTAGCCGGACGTGCCGAGCCGCCAGCGTGAGCAGGATCGTCGCAATGACACACCACCCGGACAAGCTCAGCAGCTGATCCGGCAGCGAAACGCCCACGTCGATCAAGAAGCCCGAGAGCCCCGGGCCGACTGCCGTCGCCACCACCATGACCGACAGGACGAGCGAGCGGATGCGGCCGAGATGCGCCAGACCGTACACTTCGGGCCACAGCACGCCAAACACCGTCGTCGTGAGCGCATTGCTGACACCGAAGATGAACATGAAAAGATAGACGCCCGAGACCGACCTGATCAGGGCGAGCGCCGCCGTGGCGAGCGCGAGTGGCAGGCAAAAATACGGCAGCAGCTTCAGCGCGCCGAACCGATCGATGAGGCGTCCGCACAGAAAGCCGAACAGCACGGTCGCGACGGACATCACGGGGAAGGCCCCCGCGAACACGACCGGATCATAGCCTCGCAGGGCGATCAGGTAGTCCTGGTCGAAGAAGACCATCGAGCCAGCGAATGGAGCGATGATGGTACCGGCGAGCAGCAGATAGAAGACCCGATCGCGCACTACCTCGCTGCGCGTCCAGTCACGGTCCGTATGCCGAATTCCGATTTTCCTCTCCTGCGACTGCGGCACGCGCGGCGTGCGCATCAGCGCGAGCAGCGCCGGCAGTCCGAGCAGGATAATGAGCGCCGCCGAGGCGAACCATGCCGCGCGCCAGCTGCCGCTCGCCCGTTCGGCCAGCACGACCAGCAGCGGCAGCACCGCCATTCCCAACTGCTGGCCCTGCATGATCAGCGCCATCGCCCGGCCGCGGTTCGCCACAAACCAACGGCCCGTCACGGTGAACGCAATTTCGCTCATCATGCCCTGCCCGAACAGGCGCAGCATGAAAAGGGCGAGCCAGAGAACGAAGACGCTGCGGGCGGCGACCAGAAAGACGCAAGCCAACGCGAGCGCCGGCAGCGTGAATCGAACCACCTTCCAGCCTGGCAGGCGGTCGAGCGGGCGGCCGAACCATGGCAACGTCAACGCGCTTGCCAGCGTCGCCAACATGTACAGCCCGCCGAAGCCGCCGTTCGTCAGATGAAATGCCGCGCGCAGGTCATTGGCGGACAGACCGATGAAGAATGTCTGCCCGAAGCAGGAGAAGAGCATCATCAGGAAGCCGGCGGACAGCCAGCGCAAGTTGAGCCGCAGAAATCCCAGGGAGTCTTGCTTGAGCGCGGGCATGATCGCCTTTACGGCACGGTCCTCACGCATATGATCACCGAAGTCGGCCTCTTCCGCTTGAATGCGCATCCGGGCGATATGCGGGCTCTTCGAGCCTTCGGCCGATGCCGGGTCCACGCGCATCGCGCGCGGCAAATTGAGGCCATCACGGGCGGCGATCGTGCGGGGGGGCGTTATTCACGGAGACGTCCGCCTCGAGGAGCTTGGTCGCGCCGCAGGGCTGACGCACTCGATGCTCGGCGGCAGCCTCGATCGGCTCGACGAGATGGCTCTGCCGGGGCGGCGCGCCGATCCCACGGACGGCCGCATCACGCGCATCGATTCCTCCGCGGTGGTGAGAAAGACTTGCGTTGAGCGGCTGGCGCAATTATCCCGAGGCCCCCTGGAGCGCGCGCGCAAGCGGGGCCGAGCCGGTGCTCGATGCGACGAGAGCGGACCGCGGTGGCCAAGCTTCCCCCAATCGCTCTTCGCGGCGTGCTCAATCCTGCGGCGCAGGAAAGCCCCCATCGAGCTGCTCCGGGCGCGGGCGCAAAGAACCTCGAGGGGGACCTCGACCGGTCCCCCGGTAGCGCCCTCATCCCCCGGTGCGCGGCATGGTCGGACGGCTACCCTCAGCATGCGCATGCCATTCTGGCTGGCGATGACTTTCTGCGAGTCAGAGAAGAAACGCTGGCTAACTGATTGCTTTAACGCGTATTTTCCCGCAGGTGGACACGTCGGAACAGTGATCTGGAGCGCAAACGCGCCGCAGCTGAGGATGGCCCGGCCGCCTGCCCGCCGCGGCCGGGTGGCGCGGATTGAACGGCCGTGGTAGCGTGTAGCTCGCCATCTACATGTGGTGATCCATGCCGCTTAATATTCGAAATCGCCAGGCCGAAGAGCTGGCCTCGATGCTGGCGAAGCTCACCGGAGAGACCAAGACTGAGGCCGTAACGCAGGCGCTCAAGGAGCGTCTCGAGCGCTTACGCCGCGCGCGACCCAAACGTGGGCTGGCCGATGATCTGGATGAAATCGCCCTGCACTGCGCGGCGCTCCCGGTGCGCGACCGGCGCAGCGCGGAGCAGATCCTGGGCTATGACGAGCACGGACTGCCGGGCTGATGGTCATCGATACTTCGGCACTGCTTGCGATTCTGCAGAACGAAGCGGAACGCCGATCGTTCAACGAGGAAATCGAGGCGGCCGACCGACGAGCCGTTTCGGCAGCGACCTACGTCGAATGCTCGATGATCCTGGAATCACGGTATGGCGCAGAAGCGGTCAGGGATCTCGATCACTTCATCGCCCGCGCGCAGATCGCCATCGTTCCGGTTGATGCCGAGCAAGCCCGGATCGCACGCGACGCCTTTCGCAAATACGGCAAGGGTCGCCATCGCGCCGGCTTGAATTTCGGTGATTGTTTCTCCTACGCGCTGTCCAGCGCCCTCGATCAACCGCTGCTTTTCAAAGGAAACGACTTTCCGTGTACCGACATCGAGTGTCTTACGGCAACCCGCTCGTCGGTGCACGAACCGGCCGTTGGTATGTTGAAGCGATAACATCAGCATCCTCATAGACCGACTCGCTTCGCCAACGTCCGATGCATTTTGCAGCGGCGCAGCAAAGAGGCCGCAAGGCGCAGGCGCCTCCCTTATTCATCGATGCTGCGGCGCAATGCCTTGGTCTTACCGCGCCTGCCCTTGGCGTCGAGGCGCCGCTGCCGCGAGCCCGCAGTCGGCCTGGTGGCGATGCGTTTCTTGCGCACGACGGCCACACTGCGCACGAGTTCCCGCAGCCGCTCCAGCGCAGCGGCGCGGTTTCGCTCCTGGGTGCGGTGTTGCTGCGCCTTGATGATCAGCACGCCTTCTTTGTTGATCCGTTGATCGGACAGACGCAACAGCCGTTCCTTGTAGACGGCAGGCAGCGAAGAGGCGGAAATGTCGAACCGCAGGTGGATCGCGCTGGAGACCTTGTTGACGGCCTGCCCGCCGGCGCTTTGGGCGCGCATGGCCGTCAACTCGATCTCCTCCAGCGGGATTCTGACCCCGGCTGAAATCTCCACAGCGTTGCTGTTGCGGTGCATGCGTTGAATTATGAGTCGCTCAGACGATGTGTGCACGCCGCCTCGATGACCTGGGAGCAAGCCCATTTCCCAGCGAGCGCACATCGCTGCGAAGCGGAACTGCGCGCCAGTGCGCCGTTGGTGCCCTTTGCTTCACCATATGAACATACCCGCGCCTGAAGGCGAGGGTTTCCGGGATACGGCTCAAGCCGGTGATCGTCGGCCATTCGGCTGACATTCCGCGTGGACGGCCAACCGCTCGAACCATACCCCTTCGCCTCTCGTTGCTCAGCTCCCAGAGCCATCCGGAACCTGGCCATCTTCGTGCGTACATCCGACCGCCATCGACCCATTTCGCGGACCTTTCGGCCGCCTGAAGGCGGGGAGTTTGCGGATCCCCGACGGAGGACTCTAACCGATGAGGCGAGGCAGCGTAAGGATGTTCTCTCGGCCGTGCTCCGCAATCTGGGGCCCGAGGGGCCGGAAGCTCTCACCCGCGCGCTCAGCCCGCAGCATCACCGGGCACACTGCGATGACCCGTCCGGCAGCTTGGCCGCTGCGAACTCAACGTCACGCCGGCACAGCACCCGGATACCGGCATGACCACGAGCACTGCCATTTCAAACGCTCGAGTGCTCACGTGAGGTACTGCAGGGTGGACACGCGATTGCAGGAGCAGAAGTGCCACTACTGCAAGCAATTGTTTTTATTATTTTTTTCCACCGCCATCCTTTCCTGGCTCGAAATGCTCCATGCATCCGGCAGTCGTTGTTTCCAACATCTCCAGACCTTACTGTCAGTTCCACGGATTTCACCAACACTGACTTGCTTCCAACTCGAGGGAGACTCTCCATGCGCATAATATTCGGGATCGCGATCGCCCTGCCCACCGCGACGATCTTCTGCCTGTCGTATCTCATCCTCTTCGCGCTGGAAACCTGGCGCGGCACGCGACGCTCTCCTCGGGGTGCGCGGAGCGTCCGAAGTGTTCCGCTACAGCAATCACCCTGGATCAGCCCGGCGCGGATTGCGGCGTGAAGGATTCAGCAATCGAGGCCTTCGGCACCCCCGGAATCGCACCCGCCTGGTCATCGAGCGACAAGGACTTCGTGACCGCGGCGCTCGATGGCTCACGGCTCTGGGCGACGATCGGTCATGGCATCATCAAGGAAGTCTATTGGCCCCGACCGGTCAGCCGTAGGTCCGGGATCTCGGCTCTGACCCCGTTTAAGAGACGGTCGCCGGCTTATGTGCGAGCGAGGACTGGGCCTTGCTCACAAATAACGCGGGTGTCGGCCATCACATGCCGTTCACCGCCTTGCCGGCCGACGAAGCGCGCGATCGGGAGGTCATCGTGTACTGCGCATGTCCGAACGGAGCATCCGCCGCACGCGCCGCCAAGCAGCTGAAGCGGTCGGGACTTTTAAAGTTGCGTCCGCTGACCGGCGGCATGCTCGCGTGGAAGGATGCCGTCTTTGAGGTTCAAGCCGAGCCCACCCCTTTGCGCGTGCCGAAACCCGGCTTCAGCGCCTAAACACCACGGTCCTCCGAGTATTCACCGTCGATGGCTGCTGCGAACGGTCCGAGGTGGTAGTCCGTCCAGTCGACGCACCGGACGTCGGCCGTACCGAGGCAGAGTCCGTCAAGGTAGACCAGTCGGGTACTAACGACGTCCGAGTGCCCAGCGACACTCAATGGTCGCCGAATGCCTGCAACGTGAAATCCAGAAAGCTCCGCAGCTTCGGCGTCACGCGACGGTCCGGCGCATAGAGCACGTGCAGCGCAAGGGTCGGGGCGGAGTAGGCCTCCAGCAGCGGCACGAGGCGGCCCTGCGCGATCGCACCGGCCACCAGTAGGCTGGGTTGCAGAAGAATGCCGAGGCCGGCGACAGCCGCCTGCAACAGCGATCCTCCGTGATCGGCCGACAGCCGTCCGGACACTGGCACGGTGGTGCGTCCGTCCGGTCCGTCGAAGGTCCACGTGTCGCGATAGCTTCCCCTCAGGAACAGCAGGCACTCATGGTGGGCGAGATCGGACGGTGTGCGCAGTGGCGGGGCTGTCCGTAGGTACGACGGTGCGGCGCACAACACGAACCGCTGGGGCGCCAGCCGGCGAGCGATCAGCCCGCTATCGCGCAGCTCGCCCACGCGGAACACCAAGTCATACCCCTCCTCCACGAGGTCGACTTGGCGGTTGATCAGGGTCAGCTCGACGGACACACGCGGACAAGCTGCGAAATAGGCCGGCAGCCGGGGTGCCAAGGCATACGCGCCAAAGCTTATGGGGGCATTGATCCGCAGCCTGCCGCTCGGCACAACCCGTGTTTCGGCGGCCATGTTCTCGGCAATCTCCACCTCCGCAAGGATGATCTTCGCGCGCTCGTAGAACCGCTGCCCGAAGTCGGTGAGGCTCTGGCGACGCGTGGTGCGATTGAGCAGCTTGACTCCAAGATGCTGCTCCAATTGGCGGATCTGCTTGCCCACCAACTGTGGCGAGATGTCCAGCTCTTCGCTGGCGGCACTGAAGGACCCCGCATCCACGGCTCGAACGAACAGCGCCATGCTGGACAATCGATCCATTAGAAACGTTCCGTTTCAGATAAGTCTACGTATTGTCCATTTATCGCCTCACGGTCACAAGCCTAATTTGCGGCCTCACTGACCAAGGAGGCTTGCACCATGAAAATCGCAGTCATCGGTACCGGCCGCATGGGGACCGCCCTGGCACGCGGGATCGCCGGCGCACATCGCGAGCTCATCATCGGTGCGCGCAACGCGAACAAGGCGACCGCACTGGCAAAGCAGATAGGGGCCCAGGTGGAGGCTGGCGGCATATCAGCCTCCATCAAGGCGGCCGACCTGGTCGTCATGGCGCTGCCCTACGAAGCCAACCTCGCCGCTTTGAAGGACGTCGATGCCAGCGGCAAGATCCTGGTCGACGTCAGCAACCCCATTACTGCGGACTTCAAGGATCTCCTCGTCGGCCACACCACCTCGGCGGCGGAAGAACTGCAGGCACGCGCCCCCGGGGCGCGCGTGGTCAAGGCCTTCAATACCATCTTCTCGGACCTGCTGCCGCGTGAGGCCCGCAATGGCACCTCCCTGCAGGTTTTTCTCGCCAGCGACGATGCCGATGCCAAGAGGGCCGTCGAATCCCTGGTTAGAGCCATGGGCTTCGAGCCAGTGGATGCCGGCCCACTTCGCAACAGCCGGTTCCTCGAACCCATGGGCGAGATGAACATCCAATTTGGATTTTTCCTCGGCCGGGGAACCGTGGCCGCACCGATCTGGCAGCGCGTCTGAGATCGGCCGCCAGCCAACTCTCCTACGTCAAAGCGCGAGAACCAAACCGCTCCCTCCCCAACAGCACCGACGGAGCCCACCATGCGAACCCACGACAACACCATCCTGATCACGGGAGGCGGCAGCGGCATCGGCCGCGCGCTTGCCGAAGCCTTCCACACCCGCGGCAATACTGTCATCGTAACCGGTCGCCGAAAGAGTCAACTCGATGCCGCGATTGCAGGCCGGACAGCCATGCACGCCGTCACGTTGGACGTAACCGATGGTGAGGCCATCGCCACCTTTGCGCGCCAGATCGTCAAGGCATTTCCGCGGCTGAATGTGGTGATTAACAATGCCGGTATCATGCGCGCAGAGAACCTGTTGGCGAATCCGGTGGATGTTGCCGATGCCGAGGCCACCGTGGCCACCAACCTGCTAGGCCCCATCCGACTCAATGCCGGCCTGTTGCCCCATCTGCGATCCCAGCCGGAGGCCGCCATCCTCAACATCTCTTCGGGACTGGCATTCATTCCGCGCGCCGATACGCCGACCTACAACGCGACCAAGGCGGCCGTCCATTCTTACTCCCAATCGTTGCGTTTCCAGCTGCGCAATACGAGCGTCCGCGTGCACGAGCTCGTGCCGCCCTATGTGCAGACCGAACTGATGGGGGCGCAACAGGCTGTCGACCCGCGGGCCATGCCGCTCGCTGACTTCATCGAAGAAACCATGCCGATTCTGGACACGAAGCCCTACGTCGAGGAGGTTTTGGTCGAGAAGGTACTGCCACTACGCCACGCAGAAAAAGGTGATTACCCGGCATTCTTCCGGGAGTTCAACGAGCGTTTTGTCACTTCCCACTGAGGATGACTGTCGATGCGCCTGCATACCGCCAGGCCCGTCGCACCATTTCACCCCACGCTGAAGAGAAACAGCATGACCAAGAGCATCCTTGTCACCGGCTCGTCCAGCGGATTTGGCGAAATGACGGCCTATGCGCTCGCCAATGCCGGTCATCAGGTATTCGCCTCGATGCGTGACATCCAAGGGCGCAATCAACACAAAGCCGAAAGGACTCGCGCATTCGCCCATGAGAAAGGCCGCGATATCCGACCCCTTGAGCTTGACGTCTTCGACGACGATTCCGTCGAGCGGGCCATCCAAAGCCTCTTGGAAGCAGCAGGCAAAATCGACGTCATCGTGCACAACGCGGGCCACATGACCCTGGGCTCGGCGGAGGCGTTCACGCCCGCTCAGTATGCCGAACAGTACGACGTCAATGTCCTCGGCACGCAACGCGTCAACCGCGCCGCACTGCCACACATGCGCAAGGCGCGCTCAGGGTTGCTGGTGTGGCTGTCCTCGACCAGCGTACTCGGCGGCACGCCACCTTGGCTGGCACCCTACTTCGCGGCAAAGGCTGCCATGGAATCCCTGGCAATATCCTATGCCGGTGAGCTTATCCGCTGGGGTATCGAGACCTCGATCGTCGTGCCGGGCGTGTTTACCCATGGCACCAGTCACTTCGCCAACGCCGGAAAACCGGCGGACCGGGTGGTGATGCGTGACTATGCCGAAGGTCCTACTCACACTCTGGAAGTCAATGTCGCCCAGGGACATGACGCCGTTCAGTCCGCGGTATCCGATTCACTTGAGGTCGCGCGGGCCATTGTCGAGGTGGTCGGACTACCCGCCGGGAAGCGCCCATTGCACGTGACCGTGGACCCGGCCGACATGGGCTACGAGCTCGTGGCCGCTACGCGAGATCGCATACGCGCAGACGTCTACCGGCGAATGGGCCTCGACAGCCTGCTCAACCGCTAATTCTGGGGATCGATGCCACCCGAACCTTCCGATCAGGAGACACATCATGCGAGGTCACTACTCGCCACATCGACGTAAGCCAGATACGCAGCACTGGTCCATGCAGCCCGGAGATGGCGAGCGCCAGAAATGGCTGTTCCGGCGGAACACGCTGCTGAACGAACTGTACCGCGACGATCGCCGCGCGGCCTACGCCGCGATGGCGGCCCAGACTCCGTTGGCCGATGAGATCACCATCGAACCCGTCGCGGCCGATACCGTGCGGGGATGGTGGGCACGACCGCCGCATGCGGCCCCCGGCAAAGGCATTTTCTTCGTGCACGGTGGCGGCTTTCACCTAGGCGACGCCAAATCTTACCTAGGCTTCGTCAGCCAGATCGCCGCTCTCACCCAATGCGCCGTTTTTAGCGTGGATTATGCGCGGGCGCCCGAACGGCGCTTCCCCGCCGCCATCGACGACGTACGCAAGGCTCAGGGGTGGTTTGTATCGCAGGACATCAACGAATACTCGGCGATCGGCGATTCCGCCGGCGGCGGGCTGGTCCTTGCCATGGCCGCACATCCGACCGAATCAGCGGCCAGACTCTCCTCGGTCGTTGTCTTTTCGCCCTGGACTGATCTTAGCAACAGCGGTCAGTCCTTCCGCGATCCCGACACGCACGACCCGATCTTCACGCCCGCCGTCCTCGACGGTCTGGCCGCCTCTTACCTCGATGGCCGCAACGCTCGCGATCCGGATGCATCCCCGCTATTCGGCATTCCCAAGGGGCTACCGCCCGTGTACATCCAGGTTGGTAGCGAAGAACTCCTGCGTGATGACTCGACACGCTATGCCGAGTTGGCCGCCGCCAAGGGTACTGATGTCCGGTTGGATATCTATGACGGCTTGCATCACGTCTTCCAGCGCGACATCGGCGTACTTGACACAGCCCGTGTAGCCGTGGAGCGCGCTAGCGCCTTCATCGCCTCGTCATGGAGCGAGACCCGCAATGTCGGTCGTACAGTCAGAAAACAACGGAGCACGCCATGCGCGCACACGAAAACACAATACTAACCCGCGCCGTGCGTCCTTCTTCGCCGCCGAGGCTGCGATGGAGTATCTCGCACCTACCGTTCCTACGCCAGCCAGCTCGCTGCCGCACTCCGATATCCCAGCTATCCAGTCCGCTCGCGCTCGGCCGGCTCTGACCTCCGCCTGCTTTTATCCAACGGGAGAATTGACATGAATCAAATCTGGTCCCCCATTTCCATAGGCGGCATCACGTTGCCGCACCGCCTCGCCATGGCACCGATGACCCGCAGTCGAGCGAAACCGGACGGCACTCCCAGTGATCTGGCACCCGAATACTATCGGCAACGCGCCACGATGGGGCTGCTGATCACTGAGGGCACGCAGCCCTCCGATGACGGCCAGGGTTACCTTGCAACGCCTGGCATCTATACCGACGCACATGTGGCCGGATGGCGTAAGGTCACTGCTGCCGTACATGAGGCTGGCGGCCATCTCTTCATTCAACTCATGCATGCGGGTCGAATGTCTCATCCGGCAAACACACCGCATCACCGCCAGCCGGTCGCTCCCTCGCCGATCGCCCCTGGCGTCGAAATGTTCACTGCAAGCGGCATGCAGCCGATCCCGGTGCCGCGGGAGCTGACAGCCGCGCAGATCGAAAAGACCGTCGCCGACTTCGCTTTCGCGGCGACCCGAGCCATCGAGGCCGGTGCAGATGGGGTCGAAGTGCATGGCGCAAATGGCTACCTCGTTCAGCAATTCCTCGCCCCTAACTCAAACCATCGAACCGACGAATATGGTGGCTCCATAGAAAATCGTTCGCGATTCGCGCTTGAGGTGGTCCGCGCGATCGCTGCCGCGATCGGTCCGGAAAGGACCGCCATCCGACTCTCGCCCGGATTCTCGGTCCATGGCATCACCGAGGCTCAGCAGAACGATGATCTTTACCGCCACCTCCTGACTGAGTTGAACGGGTTGGGACTCGCTTACGTGCACGTTCTCTACGTGCGAAACGACGCATTTCTGCAAGAGATCAGGAAAACGTTTCGCGGGGTACTGATTGTCAACCGCCCAGGGCGAAAGCGCGAACAGATAGGCTCCGACGTTACCGCAGGCCTGGCCGACATCGAATCGCTCGGGGTAATGGCCCTTGCGAACCCCGACCTCGTCATGCGGTTGCGAACGGACGCGCCATTCAACGAGGTCAAGCCGGCGCTGTTTTATGCTGGCGGAGCGGAAGGCTATACGGACTACCCGGCGCTCGAGGCCGCGTGAAAATCTGCCGGGCGGGCAAGTTCCCGCCCGGCAGGCATACAGAGAAGTCGAATCGACTGGGACAAATCAATAGGAACGCGGCGGACCGGACACACTCCTCGGCGTCAACAAGGCTTGAATCGTGTCAATCGCAGTCTTCGGTACCCGTAAAAAAACCGGTAGATGACGTTTTGGCGCGAACACTCTTCACTTGTACTTCTCCTCAACATGAAGACGTGACGCTGCACGCGCCCAAGCAAATGGACTGCCCCAACCATTTCTCACCAATCTCAGCGTGACGCAGACT
This sequence comes from Pseudomonadota bacterium, assembly GCA_021809525.1. Lineage (GTDB taxonomy): Bacteria > Pseudomonadota > Gammaproteobacteria > Steroidobacterales > Steroidobacteraceae > 13-2-20CM-66-19. The sequence goes on from JAKAYU010000091.1 coordinate 11,695, forward strand.
TGTGACTCTCATTCGAGGGAATCCGGGATGCCAGAAAGTCGATAAACGTGCGGACCTTGGCCGAGAGGTATTTGCGGCTCGGGTAGACTGCATGCAGCGTATTGCCGAACCCCACCACATCGGGAAGCACGGCTTCGAGTCGCCCGGCCACAAGGTCCGCGTTGGCCATCCAGGTCGGCAGCAACACAATCCCCATCCCTTCGAGCGCACTCAGGTGGAGAACCGTTTCGTTCTCGCTCAACATCATGGTCCGGAAGGTCACTTTCTGCTGCCCTGCGGGGCCATTGAGAATCAGGCTGTCGCCGAGATTGACGCCGCTGTAGCGCAGCAGCGCATGCCCGCTGAGCTCGGTGAGATTTCCAGGGCGCCCCGCACGATCCAGGTATTCGGGTGACGCCATGAGCCGGAACTCGACGGGCATGAGCGCGCGGGAAACGAGACCGGGATCGAGGCGCTCGGGGGTCGTCGCGCGGAGCGCGACGTCGAAGCCCTCATCCACCAGATTCACAATCCGTCCGCTCAAATTCAAGTCGAGACAGACATCGGGATAGCGTTGCTTGTAATCCGCCAGAATGCCGGCGAAGCATGCGGTGGCGATCCAGACCGGCGCGCTCAATTTGAGCGTGCCACGCGGGGAGATTGCCACATTGCTGATGGCTGCCTCGACTTCGTCGAGCCCCTCGAGCATCTGGCGAGCCTGGGCGAAATAGAGCGCTCCCGCTTCGGTGAGGCTGACGTGCCGGCTCGTTCGATTGAGCAACCGGCTCCCGACATGGCTCTCCAGATGCATCACGTGCTTACTCACCATCGCGGGTGAGAGGTTCAAGATCGG
>JAKAYU010000092.1 GCA_021809525.1 Pseudomonadota bacterium
TCCGGCCTTCGGCCTGACCCAGGCATACGACATTTGATGCCGTCCGATCGCCGGCGTGTTTGGACTGAGAGCGCCTCAAGTACGAGGCCCCATCCTCACCCGGACACGAACCGCTACTGCACAGCGTCTTCTGGATCGGGTCGGCGCTCGGTCGGCGCGTTTCGGGCCGTCCGGATAGCCGTACGCCATCACATACCGTCGCTGGCATACAAAGTCTTCAATCCCGTGGCAAGTTCTATCCGACAAGCGCTGCGCATCGTTGCCATCGATCCGTGCATCGGTCAGAGCCGATTGCCGATTGCAGGCTTGCAGCAGCGTCGCTGCGCCATCTGAACCGTCATGATCCTGGTCAATTTTAGTGATGGCATCCGTCCCCGCCGGAAGAAAAAAGTCATTCTCTCGTGTGCCATCAACACGCCTGCAAAACCCCTGGTGTACGTGAAACATTTCCGATGACGCGAATCAAGCAGGATCGAAGCTTTTTCGACTTGGCAGCTCATGAGTTGTTCACGTCAGGCACTTGGTATATCAAGCAAAAGGTGGGCGCAAAATGTCCAATAAGCCGCCAAAGCTCGCCGTCATTCTCGGCCTCCTCCTTGCGCTGAACGGATGCGGAGGAGGCGGAAGTGCAAGCGGGTCTTCCGCGCCGCCCCAGGTGGTCATAAATTGGATTGCGCCACCGGCCATCACTTACGGGACGCCACTCGGCGCCACTCAGCTCGACGCCACTGCGAGCCTGCAGGGGACATTCTCGTATTCTCCGAGCAGTGGCACGGTGCTGAGCGCCGGCACGCATACGCTAACGGCGATATTCACCCCGGCGAGTGGCGGGAGCGGTTCACAGACGACCGTAACGACTACGATCACCGTGAACAGAGCCACCCCGACGATTACCTGGGCTACTCCTGCTGCAGTGCCCGAAGGGACTTCGTTGAGTAGCACGCAGCTGGACGCGTCTGCCAACGTTGCGGGGACCTTTGCCTATACACCTTCAGTCGGCACGACAATGAGCACGCCCGGAAATCAGACGCTTTCTGTAGCGTTCACGCCGACCGATTCTGAAGATTATGTATCCGTGCAAGATACCGTGACACTTGTTGTTAACGCCCCCGCAGGGGGAACAGCGCAACCAGAGGGTGTCGCCGTCGTCGGCGGACGACTCGTCGTCGCCGGCACCAGTACGCCCTTCATCCCCAAAGGCTTCAACACGAACGGCGTCCTCTATCCCGTGTCCTACGCGGCCACGCTGTGCCCCCAGGCGACCCCTCTGAGTGCAACAGTGGTTCAATATCTTGAGGACACCCAGGCCGCATTGACGGCTCCACCACTGCCGGGTCTGGCTTATAACGCATCGTTCCAGGCCATGGTCCAGGACTGGCATGCCAACACGGTCCGCATCCACGTCAGCCAAGGCGCCCTGCAATACGAATACACCCATGGTCTGTCAAGCTACACGGACCTGGCCCGCAGCGTCATCGCGCAAGCCCGCGCCGCTGGCCTTATCGTGATCGTCGACATGCAGGCCGAGAAATATGGGTGCACCCCGGACGAATACGGGAACATACAAAAGCTTCCCGACATCAACACCGAACAGGCCTGGAAGCAGATCCTAAATTCGACACTGACCAACGACAAAGGCGTGATCCTCGAAGTCTTCAACGAGCCGGACGCTACAGTGGCCTGCAGCCTCGGCACCTACACCCAACCAGACTGGACCGCATGGGAAACGGGTTGCGGCTCGGAACCGGATCAGGGGATGCTCACTGTCGGGCAGTACCTTCGCGCACTCGCGCCCAACAACGTTCTTTTCTTCAATGGTCAGGGCGTCGATTACGGCTTCGATGGATTCGTCGTCCCAGCCAGCATGCCGACCAATTCTGCCTATACGGTCCATCCCTTCGACTACGTCGCAAACGGCGGTGAGAGCGCAAGCATCAGTAGCTGGGATACCTGGTTTGGAAATTTCGAGCAAAGTGGCCACGCCGTGGTAGTCACAGCCTGGGACGAGGACTTTGAATGCCCCAATGACCCAAACCAGACCATCACGGACGAATTCATCCAGACTTACCTCCCCCAGCACTCGATAGGGATCATCGGCTACGCATGGGACGGGCCGTACTGGGGCTCCGGTTATCTGGTCAACAGCTACGACTACCCCGGGAACACTGCGAATTTTCAGTTGGTCGACCCCGATCAATCAGGATGCGCCCAGAACGGGGGCAGGGAGTTGCAGCAACTTTTCCTAAGCAATCCGTAACCCATTGGATCAAGCAGCCACAAACCGAACTCTTGCAGAGCCCTCAGGCTCCATTGAATTTCGGCAGGCAGCAACCCGACAATGGCTTGGTTTTTTGGTCCGAACGTCCTTCGGCACCAGCGCCGCACTCGCGAGCAGGTGCGAGGGGTATTGGATTGACGTGTCCTCGCGCTCATCACTCGGATACTTGTCTCCCAACGAGTATGCGCGCAAAATGCAACACATTGATCAAACCCCGTCCAAGAGGTCCGTCGCGTTGGGGCCACTTCAAACAGTTCATTGAGCCGCATCCCGACGCCGCGTGCGCATCGCAGAACGACCATTACGCTTGATGCTTCAGCGATTACTGATCAGAGGAGTGTCCGCATGAAGTCCCGTCACTCCGGTCTCGCTTCGGCCGCGCTTTCAGTGGCGCTGCTGCCGGCGCTCGCCCAGGCCGGCCCGCCTTCGACCCGGCTGCAGCCGGGGCTGTGGATGTTTCATTACACGTCGACGGTGCAGATGTTCGCCGGTGCGGTCCAGACGATCCACCAGAGCGCCCGGGAGTGCATCAAGAGCACCAATCCGGCGAAGGTGCCGTTGATGGCGAAGCTGCCCCCCAATATCCACTGCACGGCCCCGGCGCTGCAGATCCTCGCCAAGGGCTACCACGTGACCATGGCCTGCACGGCGAGTGAGCCCAATGGCATGGTCACGCATCTGGATGAGGATTTCAGGATCGTCCCCGGCAACGACGGCAGTCAGATCAGCTTCGCCGGTGTCGTGCATCAGCACATCACCGGCGCACCGGTGCCCATTCCGGCCGCGACGGTGAAGATCTCAGCGCAGGGTCACCGCATTGGACTGTGTCTGGAGTCCAAGCGCTGAGGCGGGCATGATCAAGTCCTGGGTGGTCGATCTGCGCCACTTCCTGCTGCCGGACGGCAAGGTGGCGCCTTTGCCGCCGCGGGCGCAGCGGCTCTTTGCCTTCTGGTCGGAGATCGTCTCCCAGGCGACGCAGTACGACGATCCGACGAGGCTTATTCGCCGGCGCCGGCCGGAACAGAGCAATGAGAGTTCCGGCGTGCAATCTGTGCGTTGGACGGCACCTTTCCTCGGCGACTTTGAATTACCATAATAGGCACGCATGCGCCTGAGACACATCTCATTTCTATTCGCGGCGGTGTCGCTGCTGGCCACGCTGCCCGCCCGGGCCGAGTGGGCCGCGCTGGCGCGCCTGCAGCGCCAGGGCGCGCTGGTTTCGGCAATGGCAGTGGATCTGGACACCGGGAAGGTGATCGAGCAGCTCGATCCGGACCGGCGCCTCACGCCCGCCTCGCTCACCAAGCTCGCCACGGCGGCCGAAGTGCTGCAGGAGTGGCCGCCCAACGAGCAATTCCAGACCCGTCTGCTGTCGGCGCAGCCGCTTCAGGGCGGCGTCCTGCGGGGGGATCTGGTGCTCGCCGGCGCTGGGGATCCGTCGCTCGATGACCGATCCTTGTGGGAGCTCGCAGCCGAGGCCCGCGGCGCCGGATTACACACGGTCACCGGGGCGCTCCTCGTCGATCCGCTGCCCTTCGGGACGGTGGCCTGCGCCAATCACGACCGCTGCGCCGCGCTGGTGCGCAGCGACAATGCCTACAACGCGCCGCTCTCGGCGATCGGCGTGGATTTCGGAACCTGGTGCGTGCGGGTCGTGCCCACCGCGCCGTGGACGAACGCCCGCGTCGGCGGCTGCGGCGTGACGCATCTGCCGATCGCGGTGATCGGTCATATCCGCACCGTGCCGCGCGGCTACCGCCAGACGTTCTGGGTGGAGCGGCGCACTCAGAACGGGGAGGACATGCTCGCGGTGGGCGGAGATGTGCCGGTGGGGGACGGCCAGCGCGTCTATCGCGCCATGTCCGATCCGGCGCGCGGCACAGGACTGCTGCTGAAGGAGGCGCTGCGCGAGATCGGGGTGCGGGTCGAGGGCCCAGTCGTGGTGCGCTTCGAGCAGCCACCCGCCCATGCGCACATGCTGGCGCGGGTCGACGGACTGCTGGTGCGCGAGCAGCTGTGGCGGATGCTGCAGTATTCCAACAACTACATCGCCGACGTGCTGACGCTCGACATGGGCGCGGTGACGCAGCCGCACGAGACGCTTGCCTCGGCCAGCGGTTTGCTGGCGGATTTCGTCGCGCGAACCGAGTATGGCGATCCGCCGGACCTCGGGCCGCCGCCGCTTTACAGCGGCAGCGGTCTCACCACGGACAACAGGCTCTCGGCGAACGATCTGGTCCGGCTGCTGATGTACGAGTACCACGACACTCGCCGCTTCCCGGCGTTCTATGCGGGTCTCGTCGCGCCGCACGATGCGCCGTTTGTGTTCCTGCGCCAGGGCAACTCGGCGTGGCTGAACCGGGTGGCGCTGAAGACCGGCACGCTCGACAACCCGCGCTCGGTGTGCGGCATTGCCGGCTACCTGCGCACGCGCGACGGCGGCTGGATCGCCTTCGCCGCCATCGTCAACGGCGGACCGCGCTGGCGGCACGTGCCGCTCTATCAGGCGATCGGCGCCGAGCGCTCCGACATCGAGGCACTCGCCAGCCGGTACTGAGGCGCGCCCGCGCCGCCGGAGTGTTTGCTATCCTGCGGGAATTTACCGGAGGTTCCTCGTGGCCCCACCCGCCGGCGAACCATCATCGACTGCGACTGCCGCTGATCCCTGGGGTGAGCGCATGCCGCGCACCGTCGGGCTGTGGAGCGCCGTGGCGGTGCTCGTCGGGGTCACCGTCGGCAGCGGCATCTTCCGCGTGCCGGCCACCGTGGCCGGCATGCTGCATTCGCCGGGGCCGGCGATGCTCTGCTGGACGCTCGGCGGCATCGTGGCGCTTGCCGGGGCGCTTTCGGTGGCCGAGCTCGCCGCCGCCATGCCGCGCTCGGGCGGCATCTTCGCCTACCTGCTCGAGGGCTACGGGCCGTTGCCGGCGTTCCTGTTCGGCTGGACGGAACTCGCGGTTATCCGCGCCTCGGCGCTCGGGGCCACTTCGACCATATTCGCCGAGTACCTCGGCTACTTCATTCCGCTCAGCCCTGAGCAAGTGCATCTGGTGGCCGCCGCCACCATCCTCGTGGTCGGCACCATCAACTACGTCGGCGTCAAGCGCGCCGTCGCGGTGCTGACGCCGGCCACTGCGGCGAAATACGGCGCGCTGCTCATACTCGGTCTGCTGGCGTTCACCGCGGTCTCGGGCGCCGGTGCGGCGCATCACCGGGTGATCTGGCAGGGCGGACCGCAGCTATCGCTGATCGCGACCGCGCTGGTGCCGGTCATGTGGACCTACGACGGCTGGGCCGATCTGTCGTTCATGGGCGGGGAGGTCGCCGAGCCGCAGCGCACGCTGCCGCTCGCCCTCATCATCGGGACCTGCTGCGTGATGCTGGTCTACCTGGTGGTGAACCTCGGCCTCTGGTACGCGCTGCCCGCCGATGCGATCGCGCGCGCGCCGCTGGTGGCGACCACGGTGGCGCAGCACATTCCGGTGATCGGCGGCGCCGGCGCGGCGGTGATCGCCGCAATCGTCCTGCTCGCGACATTCAGCGGACTGCACGCCTCGCTCATGACCGGCTCGCGGGTGATCTTCGCCATGGGCGATCGCGGCCTGCTGTTCCGCAGCGTCGGGCGGGTCTCGCCCCGGTTCCACAGCCCCTCGGTGGCGATCTGGGTGGCCACCGTGCTCGGCTGCGTCTACGTGATGCAGAACGACTTCGCGCAGCTCGCCGACCGCTTTGTCCTCGGCCTGTGGCCCTTCTACGTGCTCACCGTCGCGGGCGTATACGTGCTGCGGCGCACGCGGCCCGATCTGCCCCGGCCGTACCGGACCTGGGGCTATCCGCTCGTGCCCGCGGTGTTTCTGCTCGCCTCGCTCGGCATGCTGGCGAACGCGCTCGTGACCGACCCGCGCGACACGGGTATGACGCTGCTGGTCATCGTGGCCGGGATCCCGATCTACTATCTGTGGCGGCGCTTTACGGCTCGCTCGGCGGCGTAGCCTCGACCGGCTCAGGTGCGTCGAGCTGGTCGCCGAGCAGGCGCCGCACCGCCACGTAGCACAGCGGGATGATCAGCACGCCGATCACCGCGGCGCTCAGCATGCCGCCGACCACACAGGTGCCGATATCGTGCCGCGCGTTGGCCCCTGCTCCCGTCGAGACCACCATCGGAAACACCCCGAGAATGAACGCGAACGAGGTCATGATGATGGGACGGAAACGCAGGCGCGCCGCCTCGAGCACGGCGTGGTGCAGGTTGCGGCCCTGGCGCTGCTGCTCGACGGCGAATTCCACGATCAGGATGGCGTTCTTCGCCGTCAGCCCGATAATGGTGATCAGACCGATCTTGAAGAAAACGTCGTTCGAGAGGCCATGCAGCGTCGCCGCGGCGGCGCTGCCGATGAGTCCGATCGGCACGGCGAGCAGCACCGAGGCGGGGATGCTCCAGCTCTCATAGAGGGCCGCGAGCGCCAGGTACACCACGAGAATCGACAGCGCGAACAGCATGGGCGCCTGGGCGCTGGAGAAAATCTCCTGCAGCGACTGGCCGGCCCAGTCATACCCGAAGCCGCTCGGCAGGTTGCGCGTGACCAGCCGCTCCATCTCGCTCATCGCCTGTCCGGAGCTGTAGCCCTGGCCTGCCGAGCCGAGTATCTCGACCGCGGGATATCCGTCGTAGCGGGTCAGCGCGGGCGCTGCCACCGTCCAGCGCGTGCGCACGAAGTCCGACAGGGGCACCATCGAGCCTGAGGAGCTGTCGAGGTAGAACTGCTGCAGGTCGCGTGTGCCCATGCGGTAGGGCGCGGCCGCCTGCACCAGCACCTGCTCGACGCGCCCGTCGTAGATGAAGTCGTTGGCGAACACCGGCGCCAGCATCAGCTGCAGGGCCTGATAGGTCTGCTGGACCGACACACCCATCGACTGGGCCTGCACCCGGTCGACGTGCAGGTACAGCTCCGGCTCGGGCGCGAGCCCGTTGATGCGTACGTTGTAGAGCCGCGGATCGGCGTTGGCCTTGGCGATGAGGGTGTCGGCCGCCGCATCGAGCGCCCTGCGTCCGAGCCCCGCGCGGTCCTCGAGGTAGAAATCAAAGCCGCCGAACTGGCCAAGCCCCTGGATGGTCGGTTTGTTCACGACGGAGATCTGCGCATCGTGGATGTGCTTCTCGGCCTGCGCGTTCGCCCAGCGGATGACCTGGTTGGCGGTCTCGGAGCGATCGCTCCAGGGCACCAGGTGCATGAACGCGCGGCCGGCGTTCTCCGAGTTGCCCGCGAAGCCGCTGCCGGCGAGCTGGAACACGTCGTGCACCGCCGGGTTCTTGATCATGATCTGGTAGAAATGATGCAGCACCGCCTCGGTGCGCTGCAGCGTGGCGCCCGCCGGCAGCTCCACGCTCGCCATGATGTCGCCCTGGTCCTCGTCGGGCACGAAGCTGCCCGGGAGCTTGACGAACAGGAACACCCCGAGCGCAAGCATCACCGCGAATCCCGCCATCCAGCGCGGCAGGTGCGTAACGGACTGGAAGACGCGGCGCACGTACGCTGCGCGCGTGCCCTCGAACAGCCGATTGAAACCGCGGAACACGAGATTCGCCCGCAGATGCTCGGGGCGCATCAGCGAGGCGCACAACGCCGGGGAGAACGACAGCGCGAGCAGCGCCGAGAAGGTGATCGACAGGGCGATGGTGAGCGCGAATTGGCGGTAGATGACGCCGGTGCTGCCGGTCTGCAGCGCGCTTGGAATGAACACGGCGGCGAGCACCAGCGTGATTGCGACGATCGCACCGGTGATCTGGCGCATGGCCTTGCGCGTCGCTTCCTTGGGCGGCAGGTGCTCCTCGCGCATGATGCGATCGACGGCTTCCACCACCACGATGGCATCATCTACCACGATGCCGATCGCCAGCACCAGCGCGAACAGCGTCAGCTGGTTGATCGAGTAGCCGAGCGCGTACACCCCGATCATCGCCCCGAGCAGCGCGGTCGGCACCACCAGCATCGGCACCAGCGTGGCGCGCCAGCTTTGCAGGAACACCAGCATTACCACGAAGACCAGCACGAACGCCTCGAGCAGCGTCAGGCCCACGTCTTTGATCGCCGCCTTGATGAAGATCGTCGAGTCGACCGGCGCGAACCACGTGACCCCGGGTGGAAACGACTTCTGCAGCTGACGCATCTTCGCTTCGACGAGCTTCATCACCGTCAGCGCATTCGCGCCGGGCAGCAGCTGGATGCCAAAGGGCGCAACCGTCGTGGTGTTCACCGTGCCGGCGAAGGAGTAGTTCTGCAGCCCGAGCTGCACCTGGGCGACATTCTTGAGATAGACCGAGGTGCCGTTGGGGTTGGTGCGCAGCAGGATGTTGCGAAACTGCTGCGGCGTGTTGAACCAGCCCTGGGTCGTGACGGTAGCCGTCGTCTGCTGGCCGGGCACCGCGGGCGCCGCGCCGATCGAGCCGGTGGCGACCTGCAGGTTCTGCCCCTGAATGGCCTGCAGTACCGTCGAGGCGGACATGTGGTAGGCGTGCAGGGTGTTCGGGTTGAGCCAGATCCGCATGGCGTAGTCCGAGCCGAACAGGTTGGCCGAGCCGACACCGGGGATGCGCGCGATCTGGTCGATGATGTGCGCGGCCACCAGGTGATTGAGCGCGGCCCGGTCCGGTCCGCCCGGCCCCGAGCGCAGCGCGAGCACCGCCAGGAAGCCGGCGCTCGACTTGTTGATGTTGATGCCCTGCTGGTTGACCTCTGCGGGCAACAGGGGCGCGGCCAGCGCTACACGGTTCTGGGTCTGCACCTCGGCGATGTCCGGATTGGTGCCGGTGGCGAAGGTGAGGGTGATCTGCGACTGGCCGTAGCTCGACTGGGAGGTGAAGTAGAGCAGGTTGTCGATGCCGGTGAGCTGCTGCTCGATGACCTGGGTGACCGTCGATTCGACGGTCTTGGCGTTTGCGCCCGGGTAACTGGCGCTGATGACCACCTGCGGCGGGGCGACGTCGGGATAGGAGTCGATCGGCAGGCGGCTGAGCGCAATGGCCCCGCCGAGGCAGATGAGAATCGCAACGACCCAGGCAAACACCGGGCGGTCGATGAAAAACTGCGGCACGCGCGGCTCCTAGCGGTTTGCGCCCCCGGCGCCGGTCTCGGCCCGGAGAGTGACCTTTTTGCCGGGCTGGGCGTTCTGGATGCCCGACACGATGATGCGCTCGCCCGGGGCGAGCCCGTGCCAGACGATCCAATCCGTTCCCCAGGTCCCCTCGGTCTTCACGGCCTTCTTCACCACCGTGTCCTCGGCATTCACCGTGAGGACATAGGCCGTGCCGGATGCATCGCGCTGTACCGCGGCCTGTGGCACGAGGAAGGCGTGAACCGCAGTGCCGAGACTCAGGCGCACGTTCACGAACATTCCGGGCAGGAGATGGTGGTCGGCGTTGGGAATCACCCCGCGCAGCGCGATGGTGCCCGTGGCTGGATCGACGCTCGCGGCGCGGAAGTCGAGACGGCCGGGCTCGCCGTAGGGCGTGCCGTCGGGCAGCGTGAGCTGCACTTGCGCCTGCGGGCCCGCCGGGGTGATGCGGCCGGCCTGGGCCTCGGCCACGAGCTCCTCCTGCTGCGGCGCCGGCTCGTTGAAGTTGACGTAGATCGGGTCGATCTGATCGACGGTGGTGAGCAGCGTCGGGGTTCCCTGGCCGACCAACGCTCCCTCGGTGACCTGCTGTTCACCGGCGATGCCGTTGATCGGCGAGGTGACGTCGGTGTAGCCGAGATTGATGCGCGCGGCCTCGACGTTCGCAGCGGCCTGTTTGACCAGCGCCGCGGTGGAGCGGGCGGCGGCTTCGTCGGTGTCGAGCTGCTGCTCGGAAACCAGATGCGCGTGAATCAACGCCCGGTCGCGCTGCGCCGTGACGGCCGCGTTGGCGGCGTTGGCCTTGGCCTGGGCGAGGGCGGCGAGCGCCGCATCCAGGGCGGCGCGGTACGGCGCCGGATCGATCTCGAACAGCGGCTGACCCGCCGTGACCTCGGCGCCCTCCTTGTAGCGGCGCTTCAGCAGCACGCCGGCCACCCGAGCCAACACGTTTGCCTCGCGGTAGGCCGAGAGCCTCCCGACGAACTGCGCGCTCAGGGGCACCTGCTGCGGCTGTGCGGTGACGACGGTCACGACCGGCGTGGCGGGCGGCGCCTTGTTGGAATTCGAGGCACCGCAGCTCGCCAGTAACACGGCGGCCGTGGCGATGAGCAGAGGCGCAAAGCGCTTCCCTGGGCCCGGCAGGGTCGGGGTGCATTTCTTTGCACTTCTTGACAAATGCGTCTCGGGGGGCAAAAGTAAGACTCCTGGATGCCCGCCACGTCGGTGGCGCGGATTCCATTGCGGCCAATCGGGCGCTGGACGATCGATCTTAGCGATGGCTGCCTGGGCAAGCTAGTCGATAATCGGCAGAACGACAGAATCGGAGGATCAATCCCGCTGCGCAGAGTGAGGCGGGGTCGCAAGCCATTGAGTCCGCTTGCAGACTCTGCGGACATCCTTGTCCGAGAGCCCGGCGGAGGCGCACAGAGGGGGTTACGGTGCGCCGCCGCTCGGGGAGTGTTTCAGGCGCGGGTAGAGCGTGAGCAGAGCCTCCGTCACGCCATTCGTCCAGCCGAAGCCATCCTGCAGCGGATATTCGCCGCCACCACCCGGCACATCTCGTTCGACGTTGTATTTTTCGACGAGCTTGCCGGTGTGCTGGTAGACGCGCCGCACGGTGGCGACCCAACGGCGCGCAATGCGAAAGGCGAGGCGCGGATGGCCGTAGCGGCGCAGCCCCTGAACGGCAATCCATTGCAGCGGCGCCCAGCCGTTTGGCGCATCCCATTGCTGACCGGTCACGATGGTGGTGGTCACGATGCCGCCGCGCTGCAGCAGCTGCGCCCGCGTCACGGCGGCGACGGCGTTGCCCTGGCGCGCATTGGCCAGCCCGACAAACAGCGGATAGAGCGTCGCGGCGCTGAGCTCGCCGGTCTGCCGCCGGGTGCGCCAGTCGTAATCGCAGAAGTAGCCGCGGTGCGCGCTCCACAGATACCGGTCGATGGCCGCTCGGCGCCGTGCGGCGCGCGCGGTGAACCTGCGCGCACACGCCAGATCGTGCCGTGCGGCGCAGCCGAGTGCGATTGCCCGTTCCATCCCGTACAACAGACTATTGAGGTCGATGGGCACGATGTCGGTGGTGCGGATGGTGCTGAGGTGCCGCTCGTCGCCGAGCCAGCGTGAACTGAAGTCCCAACCGCTTTCGGCTGCCGCGCGCAGATCGCGGTAGACGCGTGCCGGGGGCCTGCCCGAGGCGCGAGCGAGCAGCACGTCGTCGCGGTACGACTCGTCCCGCGGCGTGTCGACCTCCGACCAGTAGCGGTTGAGCAGCGCTCCGTCGGGCATCGCCACGACGTTGCGCCGGGCCTGCCCGGGGCGCAGCCCCACCGAGCCGCGCATCCAGTACGCGTACTCGCGGCGCAGCGTCGCGAGGTGATCGGCCCAGGCGTGGACCGGATCTCGCGGGTCGAGCAGCCCGACCATCAGGTAATAGACCGGCGGTTGCGAGCGCGACAGGTAATACGTGCGCGTGCCGTTGGGGATGTGCCCGTACGTGCGGATCAGGTAGGAGAAGTCATCGACCATGTCCCGTGCGTTGGCCATGCGCCCGTCGGGAATGAGCCCCAGCATCGTGAAGTAGGAGTCCCAGTAGTAGAACTCCCGGAACCGCCCACCGGGGATGATGTAGGGCTTGGGCACGTACAGCAGCGAGGAGTACAGCGGCGGCACCGTCGCCGGACGGGTCAGCAGCGGCCACAGAGCCGCGATGTGCGCCCGCAGCGTGGGGGACTTGGGAACGCGCGTGCGGTCGGGCGGCGGCAGGGTGAAGTTGCGCTCCACGAAGCGCAGTAGCGCCGCGCGGGTGCGCGGATTGCTCCGGCGGAAGCGACGCAGAATGACCGGCGGTGGGGCCTTCGGCACGGCGTCGACGAAGGTCTTGCCGTCGGGAAAGACGGCGTCCATCTGCACGCGTACGAACAGCGGGCCGAACAGTTTCGCGGGGGTTGCATAGAAAGCCTGTGTCGCGCCGACCGTGGCGGCGCCCGCCAGAACCAGTACGGCGCCGAGCGCCGCCGCGCGGCGCATCCCCCGGATGGGATTCCTCGATTGCATGCTCATGGATACCGGTCCGTTTGGGAAAACGACGTCCCGCACACCGTCTGCCCACGGCGTTGAGCGGGCTGTCCTC
>JAKAYU010000093.1 GCA_021809525.1 Pseudomonadota bacterium
TTCCGATCTCGACATAGTGCAGCGCGGGCACCTGGAGCTCCTTGCCGGCCGGCGCCGGCAGACGCTCGAAGAAGCGTACGATGTCGTACGCGGCGTAGCCGACCAGCCCGCCAGCGAGCGGCACGCCGGGGATCCGTGGCCCGGGCGAGGGGGTGCGCGAGAGCGCCGCGCGCAGCCCGTCGAGCAGTTGCGCGGCGGTGCGCGGAACGGGCCGGCGCTCCGCGCCGATCGCCAAGCCGTCGCGGTCGAGGCGCACGGTGAGCCCTTCGCCGAAGCCGATGAAGGAGTAGCGGCCGACGCGCTCGCCCCCCTCCACGCTCTCGAGCAGAAAGTGCGGCGCGAAGGCGCCGAGCTTCATGAACGCCGAGACCGGCGTGTCGAGATCCCCTGGTATGTCGAATGGCTGCTTCAACGCGTCCTCCAAAACATTCGGGCATTAAAAAACCCATCCCGGCGTGCCTCCGGAATGGGTTTTGTCTGTTCTGCGGCTGTCTTGCGCGGAAAACTCAGCAGCCCGAGGCCCACTCCGGAAGGGGAGCGCGCCACCACCAATGCCGGTTGGTCGGACGAGGCTGAAGCATGGGCAGGAGCCTATCACCACCGCCGCACGCGATACAATACCCGCCCGTTTCCTCGTGCGGGTGCCGCTCCATGCCGTCGTTCGATGTGGTCTCCGAACTCAATGCCCACGAGCTCGCCAATGCCGTCGACCAGGCCAACCGCGAGCTCTCGCAGCGCTTCGACTTCAAGGACACCGGCGCGCACTACGAGCTCGAGGAGCTGACCGTGACGCTCAGCGCGCAGGTGGATTTCCAGCTCAAGCAGATGCTGGAGATCCTCAAGCTGCGCCTCGGCAAGCGCGGCATCGATCTGGCCTGCCTCGATGTCCAGGAGCCGCAGACCACCCTGTCCTCTGCGCGTCAGGAGGTGCGGCTGAAGCACGGCATCGATGCGGACACCGGCAAGCAGATCACGCGGCTGCTGAAGGACTCCAAGCTCAAGGTGCAGGCGAGCATCCAGGGCGAGAAGGTGCGCGTCACCGGCAAGCAGCGCGACGATCTGCAGGCGGCCATCCAGCTGCTGCGCACCGCCAAGGTGGCCGTGCCGCTGCAGTTCAACAACTTCCGCGACTGAGGCCGCAGGTATGCTGAGCGCCTATTCGGTGATCGCCTGCCTGTGGCTGGCGTTCCTCGTGACGTGGCTCGTCTCGGCGCTGTTCACCAAGCGCAGCCGCAGACATACGCTGTGGAAGGGCTGGGTCGTGCGCCTCGTGGTCATCGCGGTGATCGTTGCGGCGAACCTGCGCTTCGGCCCCGGCGGCCGCGCGCTGGCCGAGTTGCCACCAGCCTGGCAGTGGGCCGGCGCGGCGATATGTGCGCTCGGCCTGGGATTTGCCGTGTGGGCGCGCATTCACCTGGGACGCAACTGGGGCATGCCGATGTCGCTGCGCGAGGGGCACGAGCTGGTCACGACGGGCCCCTACGCCTATGTCAGGCATCCGATCTACACCGGCATCCTGCTGGCGATGCTCGGATCGGCGCTGGCGGTGGCGCTCGCGTGGCTGTGGGCGCTCGCGCTGTTCTTCGTGTACTTCCTCTACAGCGCATTCGCTGAGGAGCGCATGATGAGCGAGCAGTTTCCCGAAGCGTACGCTGCCTACAAGGCGCGCTCGCGGATGCTGATCCCGTTCATCTTCTGAGCGCATCGCCCGCCCCCCTCCCGCAGCGCACTGCGGGAGGGGGTGGATCTCATGCGGCCTCGGCTGCCGGCTCGGTGTTGGCGAACTGCGCGGTCTCGAGCACGCGCGCCACCGCGTGTACCGTCGCGGCGATGCGCACGGTGCTCTGCACCGCTTCACGGCCCATTCCTTGCCCGCGCACCTGCCGCTCGTGAGCGGCGAGGCACGCGCCGCAACCGTTGATGGCCGACACCGCCAGCGATAGCAGCTCGAAGTCCGCCTTGGCAATGCCCGGGTTGCCGATCACGTTCATGCGCAGCCGGGCCGGCAGGGCGGCGTAGTCGGCGTCCCCGACCAGGTGCACGAACCGGTAGTAGACGTTGTTCATGCCCATGATCGCAGCCGCCGCGTGCGCCGCCTGGCGGTGAGGGGCGTCGAGGTGCGCCGCGGCGAGCGCCTCGATCCCGGCGGTGAATGCCGGATTGCGCGAGGCGGCGGCCGCGGCGAGCGCCACCGCCCAGATCTGCCTGTCGGTGAGCCCCGGCGCTCCGGGCGCGCTCAGCACGCTGGCGAGATTGAGCTTCAGGTCGCGGGCATACTGGGGCAGCGCATCGCCGATCGCATCGAGTGTATTCATCGCAGTTTCCTCCGCGCCGCTCAGGCCACCTGGATCGTCGCGTCGCCCTGCTTCCAGTTGCACGGGCAGAGCTCATCGGTCTGCAGCGCATCGAGCACGCGCAGCACTTCCTCGGGGCTGCGCCCGACGTTCAGGTCGGTGACGTAGACGAAGCGGATGACGCCCTGCGGATCGACGATGAACGTCGCGCGCTGCGCGACGCCGGCCTCGGCGTCGAGGATGCCGAGCCGCATCGACAGCTGGCGCTTGATGTCCGAGAGCATTGGGAACGGCAGGTCGCGCAGCTCCTGCTTCGCGTTGCGCCAAGCCAGGTGTACGAACTCGCTGTCGATGCTGACGCCGAGCACCTGCGCGTCGCGCTCCTTGAACTGCCGCTCGAGACGGCCGAAGGCGGCGATCTCGGTCGGGCAGACGAAGGTGAAGTCCTTCGGCCAGAAGAACACCACGAGCCATTTGCCCGGGAAGCTCTTCTCGGTGAAGGGCTGAAAGGCGCTCGTGACCTCGTGGGTCACGACGCCCGTGAGGGCGAATTCCGGAAAACGCTGACCGATCGCTAACATGTCGCGGGCTCCTCGAAGAGTGGATCTGGGTGGATTCCCCGGCGGGGATGGCGGCATGATGCGATCCGCTGCATCATTGATCCAATCGATTGATTGTATAATCTTGATAGACCTTGTATATCAGCCTGCCCCAGCGAGGAGCGAGCCCGTGCCGGAGATCAAACTGAAAGACCTGCGTTACCTGGTGGCGGTGGCCGACACCCGCCATTTCGGGCGGGCCGCCGAGCGCTGCTTCGTCAGTCAGCCGACCCTCTCGGCGCAGCTGAAGAAGCTCGAGCAGTCCCTCGGCGTACAGCTCATCGAGCGTCAGCCGAACAACGTTGCGCTCACCCCGGCCGGCGAGCAGATCGTCGGGCGGGCGCGGCGCATTCTGGAGGCGTGCGAGGAAGTCACGACCCTCGCGCGCTCGCACCGTGATCCGCTCGCCGGGACGCTGCGTGTGGCGCTGCTGCCCACCATCGGCCCGTATCTGCTGCCGCACATCGCGCGGCCGATCCAGCGGGCGCTGCGCCGGCTGGAACTGCATCTGCACGAATACCAGACCGCGCCGATGCTGGCGAAGATCAAGGCGGGCGAGTTGGAGCTCGGGATCCTCGCTCTGCCGGTGGACCTCGATGGGCTCGAGGCGCGCGAGCTGTACACCGAGCCGTTCAAGGTGCTGGTGCCCGAGCGTCACGCGCTCGCCCGGCACGAGCGGGTGCAGCTGAGCGATCTGGAAGGCGAGTCGCTGCTGCTGCTCGAGGAGGGCCACTGCCTGCGCGATCAGGCGCTCGCGGTGTGCAGCCGCGCCGGCCTCGGCGAGCGCCAGGACTTCAGCGCCACCAGCCTCGAGACGCTGCGTCAGATGGTGGCCACCGGCGCGGGCATCACGCTGTTGCCCGAGCTCGCCACCGAGGGCGCTTACGGCAACGCACGCGGCGTGACCGTGCTGCCGTTTACCAAGCCGGTGCCGAGCCGCCGTGTTGGCGCAGTGTGGCGCAAGACCAGCGCGCGCCGACCCGCGATCGACGCGGTCTGCGATGTCATCGCCGAGCGCATGGCGCGCACCGGGCGGCCGGCGGCGCCCTGAGCGCCGGCCCGAGGTGGCATAATCACTTCTGCCGTGAGCCGCCATTCCGCAGTCACCGACCACGTCACGCCGTATGACCGCTTCTGCCGCAGCGACGCCGAGGTCGAGCAGCTGCTGCTCTCGGGCGAGCAGCGTCAGGCGCTCGAGGCGTATTTCGGCGCGAGCGAGTACCGCGAGCTCGCGCACTTGGCCGGCGCCGCGGCGCGCCGCCCCATCGAGGAGCCCCTGCCGCACGTGTTCATCGTGCCGGGCATTCTCGGTTCGCAGCTCGGGCTGCGCCGGCGCGCGCCGCTGCCGGATGACGTGCTGTGGCTCGATCCGCTCGACATCCAGGGCGGGCGGCTCGCGATGCTCGATCCCGAGGCGGGCGCGCCCATCGTGTCGCTCGGCGTGGTCCTCTACTCGCACCTGAAGCTCAAACTCCGGCTGCGCGCGGCAGGCTTTCGCGTCACGCTGCACGATTACGACTGGCGGCTCGACATCGGCTCGCTCGGCGAGGCGCTGGCAGCGCGGTTGCGCGCGCACGTGCCCGGGCCGCTGGCCGTGGTCGCGCACAGCATGGGCGGCCTGGTGAGCCGCATTGCGCTCGGCCTGCCCGACACATCACATGTCCGGCACGTCGTGCTGCTCGGCACACCCAATCGCGGCGCCTTCGCGCCGCTGCAGGCGCTGCGCGGCACCTACGCGGTGGTACGGAACATTGCACGGCTGGATCTCGGCCGCTCGGCCGGAGAGTTGGCCGAACAGGTGTTCGGTGGCTTCCCCAGTCTCTATCAGATGCTGCCGGCGGCGCTGTGCGACGGTCGGGACCTGACCGAGCGGCAGCACTGGCCGGCATGCGGTCCGGCGCCGCGGCCGGCGCTGCTGCAGCGGGCGCGGCGCTTTCGTGTGGCCCTGCCCGCGCCCGATGCGCGCTTCACGGCGATCGCCGGCGTGGGCCGCAAGACCGTCACGGCCGCGGCCGGCGGGTCCGACGGATTTGTCTATAGCGTGACACGCGGCGGCGATGGCACCGTTCCCGCCTCGAGCGCCGCGCCGCCCGGCATGCAGGCGTACTACACACGCGCGGCGCACAGCGACCTGACGTGCGACGCGCAGGTAGCTGCAGCGATCATAGATGTGCTGAAGTCAGGATCCACCGCGCGTCTCCCGGCGCGCTGGGTGAGCCGCGCGCGCGCATCCGCGACGATCAGTGATCGTGAGCTCGATGCTCTGCCTGCGGGCAAGCTCGATTGGGGGCGTTTGACGCCGCGGCAGCGTCAGAGATTCCTCGACAAACTCAACGAGCCGCCTGCACTGCGGCTGCGTGTGCGCCGCGCGGACTGACGGGCGTGCCGGCTCTGCCCGCCGCGCCCGTCAGATCAACTCCGCGCTGCTCTGCAGCACGCTGTCCGCGCCTTCCTCGACCACCTGCGCGAGCCCCAGCGCACGGGGCAGAACCTGCTTGGCGTAGAAATGCGCGGTTCGGATCTTCGCCTGGTAGAAGGCGCGCTCCGCTCCGCCGAGTCCGGCAGCCGCCAGCGCGGCGGACTTCGCGAGCAGCCACCCGCCGATCACCACGCCGCAGAGCTTCAAGTACGGGACGGACACGGCGAACGCGCGCGCGGGGTTGACCGCCATGCTCTGGAGCAATGAACCGGTCGCCTGCTCGAGCAGTGTCACCGCCCGGGCCGCTGCATCGCGTGTCTGAACCACGACGGCCTCCGTCGCGCTGATCGCCTGCAGCTCCCGGCGCATGTCCCCCAGCAGCGCGGTCATCGCGGCTCCGCGGTCGCGGGCGAGCTTTCGGCCGAAGAGGTCGTTCGACTGAATGCCTGTCGTGCCTTCGTAGATCGTCGTGATGCGTACGTCGCGCACGTACTGCGCCGCGCCGGTCTCCTCGACGAAGCCCATGCCGCCGTGCACCTGCACGCCGATCGCCGCCGTTTCGTTGCCTGTTTCGGTGCACCAGCCCTTGACGATGGGAATCAGCAGCTCGCCGCGCTCGAGCGCGGCGCGGCGGACCGCCTCGTCGGAATGATGCGCGCCGAGATCGAGCTGGGAGCCGGCATAGAACGCCAGTGCGCGCGAGGCCTCGGTGCAGGACTTCATGGTGAGCAGCATGCGCCTGACGTCGGGATGCTCGATGATCGGCGAGGGCGCATGGCCCGTGGCGCCCGGGGATTTACCCTGCAGCCGAGTGCGCGCGTATTCGGCTGCCTGTTGGAACGCGCGCTCGCCCACGGCGTAGCCTTCGACGCCCACCGCCAGCCGCGCGGTGTTCATCATGACGAACATGTACTCCAGGCCATGATTCGGCTCGCCGACCAGGTAGCCGATCGCTCCCTTGTCGCGCCCGAATTCCATGACGCAGGTCGGGCTCGCATGAATGCCGAGCTTGTGCTCGATCGACAGGCAGCGCACCTCGTTGCGTTCCCCGGGCGACCCGTCGGGGCCGACCAACACCTTCGGCACGATGAACAGCGAGATGCCCTTGACGCCCGGCGGCGCCCCATCGATGCGCGCGAGCACCATGTGGATGGTGTTCTCGGTAAAGTCGTGCTCTCCCCAGGTGATGAAGATCTTCTGCCCGAACAGGCGGTAATGATCGCCCTCGGGCGCCGCGCGGGTGCGGATCTGCGCCAGGTCCGAGCCCGCCTGCGGCTCCGAAAGCACCATCGTGCCGGTCCACTCGCCGCTGACCATCTTGGGCAGGTACAGCTGCTGCTGCGCCTCGGAGGCGCACTGGGCCAGCGCGTGCACCGCGCCGTGGGTGAGCATGGGACAGAGCTTGAACGCGAGGTTTGCCGACGCCAGGATTTCCTGGACCGCATTGCTGAGCGCCTGAGGCACATGCTGTCCGCCGAAGCGCGGATCGGCGCCGAGCTGCGGCCAGCCGCCCGCCACGAACTGCCGGTACGCATCCCGGAACCCTTCGGGGGTGCGCACCCCCTCGGGGCTCCAGCGCGCCCCTTCGCGGTCCCCCGGGCGGTTCAGCGGATCGAGCACCGATTCGGCAAAACGGGCGGCTTCCTCGAGGATCGAGGCGCCGAGCTCGTCCGAATACTCGGCATAGGCCGGACAGCCGGCCAGGGCGCCGGTGCCCAGCAGCTCCTCGAGGACGAAACGCAGCTCTCTCAGCGGCGCGCGATACATGGTCGATCTCCGCGGACGGGGATTACTGCGCCTAGTTTAACCGTTTTTCGGTCGCATCCTACTCCCGAGTAACGTACCTTCCCGCCGGTAGGTTGCGGTCGTCCGGGGAGACCAAAGGCGGTGCCTGCGACCACGGGACTGGCCGATGGGCTCGCCTAGCAGGGGCGAGCCCTGGGTGCAAGGCGGGGACGGCGCGCAGCGTCGCATATGTCAAACCCGGGCGCGCACCGCCGGACCGGCCGTCAATATGACAAGCTGTTATGACAAACATCAGCCGTCGGGCCTTCGTCAAACCGAAACACACCGGCGGAACGCGAGGGAGTTCACGGCGGCGCGCGGCGCATGCTGTCACTCTTTGCCTACACCAAGCCCTCACACACCAAGCCTCGCTCTCGCTCTGCCATGGGAAAACTCGTGCATTCGGCGGCGCTGCACACCGCCCGCTCCGGGAACCACAGCTGCGCCGATGCGACCGATCCGCAGAGCGTCGAGTCGATCGGCAGGCAGCTGTGCGCGGCGCTGCCGCCGCTGCGCCTGCACTCGGTCTCGATCTACGACAACCAGTCCAATGTGTTGTGGTTGAGCGAGGGCGCGCTCGGCCCGGATGAGCACGCTCTGGTGAGCGATGCTCTGCAGCAGCTCGCCGCCGGTGACGGCGGCGAAGGCTTCGAGCAGCGTGTGGAGGACGGGCGAGTCGCGGTCTTCCTGCCGGTGCGTGCGCCCCGGGCCGCCGTCACCGGCATGGTCATGGTGCTGGCGGACACCAAGGCCACGGGCGAGGGTCTGCTGGGGCGGATCGCGACCGCGTCCGTGTATACGTTGATACGCGAGCTCGTGACGCTGATCCCGCCCGCCGCGCCGCGCCGCGCCGATCACGATCCCACGGGACTGCTGCTGTCCCTCGCCGACGATGCGCCGCCACCCGAGGCGGTGAGTGTGCCGCCGCGCCGCGGGGCGGACAGCGAGCTCGCGCCGGCGGCGGTCGAGCAGATTCTCGAGCGCGGGGAGTTGTCGCTCGAGCTCGAGCCGGAGGCGCCCGCAGAG
Organism: Pseudomonadota bacterium; assembly: GCA_021809525.1. Classification (GTDB taxonomy): domain Bacteria; phylum Pseudomonadota; class Gammaproteobacteria; order Steroidobacterales; family Steroidobacteraceae; genus 13-2-20CM-66-19. The sequence goes on from JAKAYU010000093.1 coordinate 8,124, forward strand.
GCCCCGGTGGCGGCCCCGGCCGCGATCACGCCGCCGCCGGCCCCGCCGGCACCGCGGCCACCGGTGCTGCAGCCCCCGCCCGCTGTCACCGCGCCGTCCGCCCCGGTGGCCCCGGCCGGACCCGCCGAAAACGTCGCGCTCGAAGTGCTGCCCTTCGTCAAGCTGCGTACCGGCGGGCGGATGCGCCGCTTCGAGGTGCTGCCGCGCGGCACCCCCCGGCAGAATCGCGATCCGGCGGCGCTCGATGGCCTCGCCGTAGAGGCGCTGCTGGCGTGGATGGCCGCTCACCGGCCGGACTGGACCCTCGAGCCCACCTGCTTCACGCTCAATCTGTCGATCGCCACGCTCGAGGACGAGCGCTTTCTGCGGCAGGTGGCGGGCAGCTTCAGCCGCAGCGGCATTTCCCCCGAGAGCGTGGGCTTCGAGATCGCCGAGCCGCTGTGCACCCAGCGGCGCGCCCAGGTGGAGCGCTTCATCGGCGGCTGCGAGCGCCTGGGCTGCTTCGTGGTGATCGACGGATTCTCGTTCGAGTCCGCGGTGGTCCCGCTGCTGCGCTCCAAGGCGGTGCGCCTGGTGAAGATCGATGCGCGCCTGAGCACGGCCGCACTGAAGGACAAGCTCGCCCAGGCGCTGGTCGTGGCGATTGTCCAGGCGGTCAAAGTGCTCGGCATTCACTGCGCCGCGCAGCAGATCGAATCGCAGCAGGCGCTGCGCTGGCTCACGGCCGTCGGCTGTGATTTCGGGCAAGGATCGATTCTGGCGCGGCCGCTGCCGATCGCGCGGCTGCAGGCGCCGGCCGTGGCGTGAGGCGCTGCGCATCGAGGCGCCGAGATAGGGTAAGCTTGCGCACCTGCCGCAGCCCGTGACGCGGTGCGCGGCGAGAAAACATGAAGATCAGGACCGTCATCGTCGACGACGAGGCGCTCTCGAGACGCGGCATCGAACGGTTGCTGCGCAAGACGCCCGACTTCGAGGTCATCGCCGAATGCGGCAACGGCCGCGATGCGATCGGCTTGATTCAGCAGGAGCGCCCGGATGTGGTGTTTCTGGACATCCAGATGCCCATGCTGTCCGGATTCGAAGTGCTCGCGCGGCTGCCGCAAGAGAGCGTGCCCCTGGTGGTGTTCGTCACCGCCTTCGATCAGTACGCGCTGCGCGCATTCGAGGCGCGCGCGGTGGACTATCTGCTGAAGCCGCTCGATGAGCGCCGCGTCGAGATGACCCTGGAGCGGGTTCGGCAGAATCTCCAGGCGCGCCACGCCGTCGATCAGCGCGACAAGCTGATGGAGGTCGTGGCCGAGATCACCGGCTCCGGCGAGCTCGAGCTTGAGACGATCCTCGAGCATGGCAGCAACGCGATCGAATCCAGCCACCCGCACATCCTGCCGATCCGCCAGGGCCGGCATACCGCGCGCGTGCCGGTTGCCTCGATTCAGTGGATCGATGCGGCGGGTGATTACATGTGCGTGCACGCGGAAGGCGATACGCACATCCTGCGCGGCACGATGAAGGAGCTCGAGGGGGTCCTAGACCCGCGGATGTTCCAGCGCGTGCACCGCTCCACGATCGTCAATCTGCGCTACGTGAAGAGTCTGCGCGCGCACATGAACGGGGAGTATTTCCTCACCCTCGAGGGCGGGCAGGAACTGAAGCTCTCGCGAACCTATCGCGACAAGATCGAGATTTTCCTCGGCAACAGCCCACTGCAGCGCAGCGCGGCCGACTAGCCCCGCCGCGCCGCGCTCAAGTTCCGCGCGAGCGCCGCCTGGAGACGGCGGCCGAGCGGGCCGCTGCGGGGCGAGCGCAGCCGCAACGTCACCGTGCGCACGTAATCGGGCACCGTCCAGCGGAACCGTGAGCCGGCCGGGAAGACGTGCGTGTCACCGCTGTGCAGGCGCCGGCTCACCCCGGCGATCTCGACGATCGCGCAACCCTGCAGCACGTGAACGATCTCTTCAGCCGGGTATTCCCACTGGAAGCGCCCGCCGGTGCAGTCCCACATGTATGCCGTGGCGGTGCCATCGGTGCTGTGCGCCAGCACTTTCTCGCGGGCAAGCGGATCGCCGTCGAGGATCCATGCGGACGGGATGGGCGCCGGTTCTAGACCGTGCGTCTCCCGGGGTTCCGCAATTGGACCCTCGAGCGAGACGGTTTGCTCGAGCAGATCGAGCTCGCCCGGCGTCGTGCCCGGCGCAGCGGATGAGGCGGGTTGTGGCGGCTTTGCCAAAAGAGTTTCTCCACGGCGGCGCGCACTGGTGGTGGCCCGCCCCAGCGCAGCTCCGGTTCGCTCCGCGCTCGGGCGCGCACCGAGCGTCGTGCGCAGCATACGGATCACGGGGCCGGCATTCCGTGAGTTGCCGCACAGGGGATTGCGGGGAAGGAGAGGGCTTCGAGGTGGATTCCGCAGTCCCGTGGCGCACGCTACACTGCCCCGCTCGCGGGCACGCAACCGCCCGGCGTAGGCGGTTGCACCGGCGAAGACCGATTGTGAAGGGGCGTCGCGATGAATCGAATTTGGCTGCAGTCCTATCCTCCGGGCGTTCCTGCCGAGATCGATCTGAAACGGCTGAGTTCGCTGGGGGAGCTCGTGGACCATGCCTGCACCGCCTACCGCGATCTGCCCGCATACGAGCAGTTCCGTACCACGATGACCTACGGCGAGCTCGATGAGCTTACCCGCGCGTTCGCCGCCTGGCTGCAGTCCGTGGGTCTGACCAAGGGCGATCGCATCGCCATCATGCTGCCGAACTGCATGCAATATCCGGTCGCGCTGTTCGGCGCTCTGCGCGCCGGCCTCGTGGTGGTCAACACCAATCCCCTTTACACGGCGCGGGAGCTCACGCATCAGCTGGAGGACTCCGGCGCTCTGGCCATCGTGGTGCTGGAGAACTTCGCCCACGTCGTGCAGGAGGCAGCGGCGCACAGCCAGCTGAAGCACATCCTGGTGACCGCAGTCGGGGACTTTCTGCCGCCGCCGAAGTCCTGGATCGTCAATTACGTCGTGCGGCACCGGCGCAAGCAGGTTCCTCCCTGGCACATTCCGCAGGCGATCTCGCTGCGCGCGGCGGTGCGCGCCGGCCGTGGGATGCGCTGGCGCCCTGAGCCGCTCGGCGGCGATGACCTGGCTTTCCTCCAGTACACCGGCGGCACGACCGGCGTCTCCAAGGGTGCGATGCTGACCCACGGTAATCTCTGCGCGAACATCCTCCAGGCGCTCGCATGGATCGACGGCAGCTTCTCGGGAGAACCCGATACGCTGATTACGGCGATTCCGCTGTATCACGTGTTCGCGCTGACGGCGAATTGCCTGCTGTTCGCTTATCTCGGCTGGAAGAACGTCCTGATCATCAACGCGCGCGATTTCCCCTCGCTGGTCGCGGAGATGAAGCGCCATCCGTTCGGATTCTTCAGCGGCGTTAACACGCTGTTCAATGCGTTGCTGCACACCCCTGGGTTTGCCGAGGTCGACTTCAGCCACCTGAAGATCACTCTCGGCGGCGGCATGGCGGTACAGGCCGCCGTCGCCCAGCGCTGGAAGGAAGTGACCGGTAAGATCCTGAGCCAGGCATGGGGTCTTACCGAGACCTCCCCCGCGGTGGCCATCAATCCCATCGGTGATGATTTCAACGGCTCGGTCGGTCTGCCGATCCCCTCGACCGATGTTGCCGTCAAGGACGAGGCGGGCAACGAACTGCCGATCGGCGAATCCGGCGAGGTCTGCGTGCGTGGCCCGCAGGTGATGCGCGGCTATTGGAACCGGCCGGACGAAACTGCCAAGGTGCTCTCACCGGACGGATGGCTGCGCACCGGCGATGTCGGCTACATCGACCAGCGGGGTTTTGTATACCTTCAGGACCGCAAGAAAGACATGATCCTGGTGTCAGGCTTCAATGTTTATCCCAACGAAGTGGAGGAAATCGCGGTCACGCATCCCGGAGTGTTGGAGGCCGCTGCCATCGCTCAACCCGATGAGCACTCCGGCGAGGTGGTCGCGCTGTTCGTGGTGCTGAAAGACCCCAGTGTGAGCGCCCAGGACATCATTGAGCACTGCCGCAAATCGCTCGCCGGTTACAAGGTGCCCAAGCACGTTTACTTCCGCAATGAGCTGCCGAAGAGCAACGTGGGCAAGATCCTTCGGAAGGAGTTGCGAGCTGAGCTTGCAGGCTGATTTCAGCTGAAAAGCAAAACGCCGGCATTTCCTTTGGAAATGCCGGCGTTAATTTTTGCGGCGCCCTGATTCTCGTGGTTTGACGTTACTTTGTCCCGCCGGCGATGATGCCGTTGGCACTGGCCCCGCCGGCGATGATGCCGTTGGCACTGGCCCCGCCGGCGATGATGCCGTTGGCACTGGCCCCGCCGGCGATGATGCCGTTGGCACTGGCCCCGCCG
>JAKAYU010000094.1 GCA_021809525.1 Pseudomonadota bacterium
CATGAGCCGCGCATTGAAGAGGAGCACGTCCTAGAGCGCCCCCTTGGCCGAGAACATCATCTCCCCGCCCGGACTCGACACCCCGAGGTGCACGCTGCGCGCAAGGGCATCGTCGGTAAGCTGCAGAGAGAGAATGCCGCGGGTGTTCTCGTCGATGCAGAGGAATTCGCCGCGCAGTAGCGCGAAGCTCCCGCGCGCACCCGGTTGGAGAGCTCCCCGCGCCGCCGCGCACCAGATGCATCCCGAGGTTGCCCAGTGGCGAGCGGCGCGGCAGATCGCGCAATATGGAGCGCAGCGGCTGGTTCGTCCCCGTCCGGCTCTTTAGAATGTGAAGATATCCGTGGATGCGCAGAGGACCTGCTGACTATTGGAGAAGCTCAAACCTGACAAGTCCCGCCGCGGCGAGCCCATCGCGCTCGCATTGCGCACCCTGGCCGCGCCGCGCCGCTATATCCGTCCCTGGTACGTGGCTTACCTGCTCCTCGGGATGGTGACCGCCGGTCTGCTGCCGGTGCTGCTGCCGCTCACCATCGAGGCGTACTCGCACAGTCTTGCCACCGTTGCCTACGTGCTGGGTGCCTACAATTTCGGGCTTCTGACCTCCCCGCTGTGGGGCCTCGCCGCCGAGCGCAGCAAGGCCGATCGGCCGCTCTTTCTCGGCGCGTTCCTGCTCGCCGGCGCGGGCATTGCAGCGCTGCTGCTCCTTAGGTCCGCTCCCGCCTGGCTGATCGCGGCATTCGGCATCGGCGCGGGCTCCGGAGGCGCCGCTACGCTGGCCACGCTGTTCATCGTCGAGTTCGCCCCCCGGACCGAGTGGGAGCCGCGGATCGGCTGGCTGCAGAGCTTCAACGCCGCCGGCCAGGTCCTGGGCCTGATGGCCGCCGCCGCCGTCTCGCATGGCGAGTTCACCGCGGCACTGTGGGTCTCGGTGGCTATTCTGGGTGCGGCCATGGCGGTGGGCGGGATCGGACTGCCGCAGCCGCTGCCCGCACAACCGCGCGGCGCCCGGGCGCCGCATCTGCACGTGCACACGCACCTCGACATTCGGGCGCTGGCGGTATTTCCGAAGCTGAGTCTGCCGTCCGGCGTCGGACTGCATTTTTATCATCTGAACCTGCAAGGGCTGCGCGGGCTGCCGAAAGCGATCGGCACGCCCTTTGGACGATTCCTGCTGTCGTGGTTCGTCCTGGCGTTCGCGGTGGCCGCGTTCTTCTCCTACTTCCCGCTAATGCTTGCGGCCGGCTACGGCATCAGCGCGCGCTCGAGTGCGATGATCTACGCGGTGACCGCGGCCGTAGGCATCGCGCTGTATGTCCTGACCAGCCGCCTCACCGCACGGTACGGTGCCGGGAGCATTTACCGCGCCGCGCTGCTGCTGCGCATCCTGGGTTTCGCTCTGCTGCTCGCGCCCTTCCTCACCGTGCGGATCAATCCGGGCGAGTGCGGAGCCGTCGGCTTTGCAATCATCGTCATCGCATGGCCGCTGCTCAGCGTCGCCGGCACGGATCTCGGCGCGAGCCTGACACCTTTCAGTGAAGGCGCGGCGGTGGGGCTGCTCAACGCAGCACTCGCGCTCGCCACCGCCGTCGGCATCGTGGCGAGCGGACCGCTGGTGCAACGTTGGGGCTACGTTACCATTCCCGCCACGGCGCTCGTGGGGCTTGCCCTCTCGGTGTTCCTGGGGCGCTCTCCGCCCGCAGCGGGATCCTCGCCGCCCACGCGCGTCTGAGCCGCAGCGCGCTCCCGGCGGCGCGACGGCTCAGCTCCTGCCGACGACCACTTCGCTGATTTGAATGATCGGCTGCAGATCGGTGTAACGCGGGATATCGGCCATGATTTCCGCCGCATGCGGCCCGAATCCGGCCTCGAACGCCTCGACCGAATCACAGAAAATGTGGCACATGGCGAGATAGGTGGCCGGCGCACCGGGTGCGCCGCCGGCGAGCCCCTTGTCGACCGTGTAGTACAGGCATTTCTCGCCCATCCGGTTCTTCACCAGCGGCATGTGACGGTCGCGGTAGTAGGCATGATCGAATCGGGCACCGGGCGTGTTCGGATACATCACGCTAACTTTGATCACGGAATTCTCCTACGGCAGTCGGCCGGAACGGCTTGCCGCCGCATAGTGCGGCACTCGACGCAGGGCCTCAACCGCTTTGCGCCGCAGGCGCGGCCGGCGCCGCATGCCGCGGCAGTTGTGCCGGATTCAGAACAGCGCGCATGTGCGGGCGAGCGCCGCCGTGCGCCGTGCCCCGCAGTTCGCGGCACGCCCGGCCGCTCGGACAATTGCCACCCTTCCCGTCCCCCACGCGTGGCGATTCCCCCGCCGCGCGGCCGTCGGCCCGTGCGCCGCAGGATGGCCGCTGGCGGCAACCCGCCGCACTGCGCGCCGGCATATGAGCGCGGCCCGTGCGCTCAAGAGAGCGCTCGACCGGCCGCCGGCGGAACCGGTCCGGCGGATGCGCTCGTCTCATCGCTCGATTCCCTCCGGTCATCGATCAACGGTGTTTACGCCCCCGGCCCTGCCGTGGCCGTGGACCTGCTTGCGGCGCGCCGAGGGCACGGCGCACGCGGCCCCTCGGGCCTTCATTGCGACCCCTGATCCGCTTCGTTAAGCTCGTCGGATTCGCATCGCCCGCCGTTCCGTGCACCAGTGGCGAGAGGGGAGTCTGAATGATCGACATCGATACCGATGCGCGGCGGATCCGCGGCAGTTTGTTGATCGTGGCACTTGCCGCGCTGTGCGCACCGCTCAGCGCACATGCCGCGCCGCTGCAGCAGTTTCTCAATGGCAAGCTGACCTGGCGGAACATCGGACCGGACATCGGCGGGCGCGTGGTGGCCGTCACCGGCGTGCCGGACAACCGCAACCTGTTCTACATGGGCGCGGTCGACGGCGGCGTCTGGAAGAGCTCCGACTACGGCGTGCGCTGGCATAACATCACCGACGGCAAGTGGACGTCGGCGAGCGGCAGCGTCGGGGCCATTGCGGTCGCGTCCTCCAATCCCAACGTGCTGTACGTCGGCACCGGCGAGGCCGACATCCGCGGCGACATGGTCACCGGTGACGGCATCTTCAAGTCCGTCGATGGCGGCAAGACCTGGAAGTACTCCGGTCTGCGCAACACGCGTACGACCAGCGCCATCGTCGTCGATCCACACAATCCGGACATCGTGTACGTCGCCTCCATGGGCCACGTATTCAAGCCCGATCCCGACCGCGGCATCTTCAAGTCCGTCGACGGCGGCAAGACCTGGCACAAGGTGCTGTACGTCAACGCCAAGACGGGCGCGATCGATCTGGCGATCGACCCGCGCAACCCGCAGGTGCTATATGCGGCGATGTGGCAGGCGCAGCGCCTGCCGTGGAAACTGATCGACGGCGGACCGGGCAGCGGCCTCTATGAGAGCACCGACGGCGGGGCGCACTGGAGGAACATCTCGCGCAATCCCGGCCTACCCCGCGGTGTGCTCGGGCGTATCGGCGTGTCCGTCGCCGCCAGCGACCCGAACATCGTCTACGCCATCGTTCAGGCCAAGCACGGTGGGCTGTTCCGCTCCACCAACGGTGGCAGGACCTGGAAGCGCGTCAACGCCAACTGGAGCCTGCGCCAGCGCGGTTTCTACTACATGACCGTCTACGTCGATCCCTCCAATCCCAATACGCTGTACGTTCCGAACGTCGATGGCGTCTGGGTTTCGCACGACGGCGGCAAGGCGTTCGCGCTGCTGCACATGCGCCATGGCGACAACCACATCGTGTGGATCAACCCGCACCACCCGAACATCCTGCTGGTCGGCAACGACGGCGGCGCGACCGTGTCGACGGACGGCGGCAAGACCTGGAGCACCGAGCACAATCAGCCGACCGGCCAGTTCTACCATGTCGCGATCGATGACGCGTTCCCGTTCGATGTGTTCGGCGCTCAGCAGGACGAAGGTTCGTTCGAAGGTCCGAGCGCGCTGCCGGGCGGAGCGATCCCGGTGTCCGCGTGGCATTCGGTCGCGCTCGGGGAGAGCTCGTTCGTCGCGCCGAAGCCGAACAGCCGCTACGTGACCTACGGCAGCGACTACTACACGATCATGCAGCGGTACAACCGGCTCACCGGCGTGCGCCGCTCAGTCAGCCCCTCGCCCATCTACATGGACGGCGGGGACGCGGCGCGGATGAAGTACCGCTTCGGCTGGACCCATCCGATCTTCTTCTCGCCGGATGATCCGAAGGAGCTGTTCCTCGCGTCCCAGTACGTCATGGTGAGCTACAACGGCGGGCGCACCTGGAAGGTCATCAGCCCGGACCTGACGCGCAATGATCCCGCGACCGAAGGACCCACGGGGGGGCCGGTCGACCTCGATCAGACGGGCGCGGAAGTCTTTCCGGACATCTCGGCGCTTGCGGTCTCCCGGGTCAACGCGCAGGTGATCTGGGCCGGCTCGCAGGACGGGTTGGTGCATGTGACGGTCGACGGCGGCAAGCACTGGCGCCTCGTGACACCACCGCAGCTGAAGGAGTGGACGACGATCACCTCGATCGAGCCCTCGCATGTTGCTGCGGGCACGGCCTATCTGACCGCCTCGCGGTACATGTGGGACGATTACCATCCGTACGTATACGAGACCACGGACTACGGGCGGCACTGGACGGCCCTGACGCGCGGCCTGCCGAGCGATCAGTACGTGTTCGTGATCAAGCAGGACCCCGATGATGCCTCGCTGCTGTTCCTCGGCACTGGCGAGACGGTGTACGCGAGTCTCGACGGCGGTTCGGACTGGATGCCGCTCGGCCTGAATCTGCCGCACGTACAGGTGCGCGACCTCGCCATCGATAGCCGCGAGGGCGAGATGGTGGCGGCCACGCACGGCCGCTCGTTCTGGATACTCGATGACCTCGCGCTGCTCGAGCAAATGTCGCACACGGCGCAGCCGGCGCCCGACGCGGCGCATCTTTATGCGCCGCAGACGGCGTGGCTGACGCACGCCTACGGGCAGGATCCCGGTGCCGAGCATCGCGAATCGGTCGGCACGAACCCGCCGTTCGGCGCCACGGTGTTCTTCCACCTGCCGGCGAACTACGCCGGCAGGACGCCAGTGAGCCTGCAGTTCCTCGATGCGAGTGGCGAAGTGGTGCAGCGCTACACGCTGCACCTGAAGAACGAACACGCGAAGAAGCTGCCGGCCACGGTGCGTGACAATCTGCTGCCCTCGCAGGCGAACAAGCTCGGCGAGCGCAAGATGACGGCGGTGACACCGGGCATGAACCGCTTCCAGTGGAATCTCCGCTACGCCGACGCGACGGACGTCATCGGGTGGGAGCCGCCCGAGGACACCGACGGCATGGTGGGCACCGCGGTCGGGCCGCTGGTCAATCCGGGCCGCTACACGGTCGTTCTGCGCTACGGTGGTCACACCTATCGGCAGACGTTCCAGGTGAAGCTCGATCCGCGCCTGCACACGACTGCGGCGATCCTCAAGCAGCACTTGGCACTGCAGCTCGCGCTGCACCGTACCGTGAACATCCTCGATCAGGACATCAACGCGGCGATCCTGCTGCGCCGGCGGCTCGTCAAGGCCGTCGCCGCGCACCGGATCGACGCCGGCGCTGCGGCGCCGGTGATCCAGGAACTGCATGAGGCACTCCACTCGGTCGTGCAGCGGCACATCCGCTCGAGCGAGGGCGACGTCCTGCACAACGTGCGGCTGCGGAGTTTCCTCGCCTACCTGCAATCGAGCATCGGCCTCGATTACCGCTCGCCGGATCCGGCGCAGATCGCCGCGTTCAACACGCTGGAGAGCGCCGCGCGCAAGGGCGAGGCCCGTCTGCGGGCCGCCACCGCCGCCGGAGAGCGCCTGCTCTGAATGGGCGGGTCGCCGCCTCGCGCGAGTGCGGTGACCCGCCCCATCCGGGCCCCATCCGGCTCTTCAATCCGCGGGCACATGCACTGCGTTCAGTCGGCGACGGTCTCGAGCAGCGCCCCGGCGCTACCGGCGACGCTCGATCGCACCTGCGCATCGACGACCATCACCCCGTCCGACCCGTCCCGTGCGTCCAGCTACCAGAGCGCCTCGCCGCCGCGTCCGCGGCGCAGGAACCCGGGGTGACGATCGCCGACGGGCGGCCGAGCGACGCTGTAGAGGGGCCGGTCGGGCTCGCTCTGACGCCAGTGCAGGCAGCCCTCCTCGCCGTAGGCGCCCGGGGCGAGCTCGCTCGCGTTGCCGGGCGCCGCGCGGCCCGTCGCGAGCCACTCCTGCAGGTACTCGACTTCGACGAGCCACACACGGCCGATCGCCCGACCACGGCACAACGCCCCGGCCGGCCGCTCGTAACGAGAGTTCAGGCGCGCGGCGATGCGATGCACCGCGCCGGTGAACGCCCGCCGACTGCCATACCGAAGCGGATTCTGCGCATTGCAGCTGCTCCTTGGCGCGCTTGCCGCCGCGGCCCGTGGGCTAACGGTTGTGCAACACCCGCCACGAGACGATCAGTCCGTACACCACGATCACGACCGCGAGGAGCAGCGAGGCCAGCTGCACCGCGTCGCGCGGGATGCTGCCGCTCGGGGTGGCCAGGTACAGCCACGCGGTGAAGACGATGAGCCCGTCGAAGGCCAGATGCGTGATCACGCTCCAGCGCAGGCCGAAGGCGATGCGGATGTAGGCCAGCCCCACGCCCACCAGGAACTGCGGCAGCGCCAGCACGACGGTCCACCACCGCGGCGTGTTCGAATAGATTGCCGCATGTGCCGCGCCGAACAGCCCGCAGGAAATCCAGAACACCGCCGCCCCGTGGCGCCGGAAGAACGCCAGCACCGGCTCGCGCGCATAATGGTACAGCAGCGCGCTCAGGGCCGCGGCCGGCAGCAGCGCCCAGAACGCATCGAAGTAGTGATGGATGGTGGTGACGGCAGAGGGGTGCTCCACATTGAGGCGAAGCCCCAGGTACGTGTAGCAGAGGAAGAACGCCAGGCCGACGAACACCGGCACGGGCGCGGTGGAGAGAAACGCCCGGTAGCCGAGCTCCTCGAACAGCGGCGCCACCAGCACGATGCCGGCCGCCGGCAGCGAAGGGTGGCTCACCAGATATGCCTGAAACGTGTCGGGGGCGACCCGCCAGCCGAACCAGTGCGCCATCAGGCTGTCGAACTGGCCGCCGGCGAAGCCCAGCAGCAGCAGCAGGCTCAACCAGCCGAACCACGGCCATACGGTCAACCGCCGCAACGGGCGCTCGGTGAGCGTCGGATGCGCAAGAAAGTGTAATAGCGATTCGTACGTTCCGGATGCTGCGTCACTCATGGTCTCGTTCCGTTGACTCAATCACGCCGGGCCCTCAATCCGACTGGGTTCGTGTTCGAAGTGTTGGAGACAACGCCCTGCGCCGCACTCATGTATCACGCCGCCTTGCGCGCCGCAACCGTCCGGCATGTGCGAGCGCGCTGGGATGTGCGCCAGCGTGATGTTCATCGCGCAATGCGCACGCCCGCGCCGGGGCGCAGACGCTCGCTTAGAAAATCGATCAGCGCCTTGACCTTGAGCGGAATGTGCCGGTTGCCCGGCAGGAGGGCGTAGATCCCGATCTCGGGCAGCGCATAAGCGGAGAGTATCGCGCGCAGCGAGCCGTCGGCGAGCGCCTCCTCGGCGAGAAACCGCGGTTGACAGGTGATGCCCAGACCCTCGATCGCGGCCTGCACCAGCACGCTGCCGCTGTTGGCCTCGATGCGTCCGTGAATCGGTACGTCGAGCCGCTCGCCATTGAGGATGAAGGTCCACGACGCACTGGATGCCAGGGTATAGGCGAGACACTCGTGCGCCGTCAGCTCGCGGGGATGGCGAGGCTCACCGCACCGCCGCAGATAGGCCGGAGAGGCGAGGATGACCCGCTCGGCCGAACCCAGACGGCGGGCGACGGTCTGCGGCCCGAGCCGCTCGGTGATGCGGATGGCGAGGTCGATGCCGTCCTCAATGAGGTGACTGTGCCGATCCGTGAAATCCAGCTTCAGCGAGATCTCCGGATACTGCCGGGTGAACTCGAGCAACGCAGGCGCGAGGTGACGCTGCCCGAAGCTCACCGGCAGGCTGAGGCGGATCGGGCCCTTCGGCCGCTGGCGCTCGCCATCGAGGCCCGTCTCGGCCGCCTCGACGAGGCTGACGATGTCGCGGCACTTCTCCAGATACAGGCTGCCAGCGGAGGTCAGCCTGAGCCGGCGCGTGCTGCGGGCCAGGAGCTTGACGCCCAGGCGAGCCTCGAGCGCGCTGATGCGACGGGTGACCACCGAGCGGGCGAGCCCCATCTGCTGTGCAACCGCGGCGAAACTACCCTGCTCGGCCACCCGCACGAACAGACGCATGGCGTCGAGCTGATCCATTGGTGTCATTGTGGCAACAAACTGTTGCCGATTGTCGCCTATTTCGCGCAGATCGGCCGGGCTACAGTAACCGCAACTCGGTGCAGCAGGCGCAAGATACCAATGAATTCGAGTACTTACGCTCACCGCCGCACGAGAGCCGCCACCGGCGGCGGCAATCCGTGTGCACAGCTCGGACGGTGGGCCGCGCCCTCGCGCCACATCAGACGCTCCTGGCCTTGCCCCCGGCGCCCCGGTGCCTGTCCGCCCCTCAGCACAATCAGGAACCCGACATGAGCGAAGCAACCATTGCCCAGAAAGCCCCCTACGCCGTCGAAGTGCAAGCGGGCAAGAGCTATTGGTGGTGCGCCTGCGGCCGCAGCAAGAACCAGCCCTTCTGCGACGGCTCCCACAAAGGCAGCGAATTCACCCCAATCGAGCACAAGCCGCAAAAGAGCGGCACCGTGTACTTCTGCGGCTGCAAGCACACGGCGCACGCCCCGCTGTGTGACGGGAGCCACCAGAAGTTGTAAACCGCCAAGGCCACGCCCCTCCCGCCGGCTCTGCCCGCAGGCAACACCCGGGCCCCGAGCCGGCGGGCACTGTGCGCTGGGCACGCGGCCTCGGCGCATCAAGGCCCCCGCACCGAGCGGACCGTGGAACCGCCGTCGGATTGACGCATCCCAACAGTGGTCCTATGCTCGTTGCCACAACACGTTCGGGGGACATCGGATGAGCGCAACGGTACACAAAGGCAGCTGTTTCTGTGGTCGGGTCCACTTTCAGGTCACCGGTGAGCCGGTTGCCATGGGCTACTGCCACTGCGAGTCGTGCCGGCACTGGTCCGCGGGACCGGTCAACGCGTTCACCCTCTGGAAACCCGAGGCGTTGCAGATCACCCAGGGCGCTGAATCGATCGGCAGCTACCACAAGACGCAACAGAGTCACCGCAAGTGGTGCACCGCATGCGGCGGGCACTTATTCACGGATCACCCGGGCTTCGGCCTCGTCGATGTCTATGCGGCGCTACTGCCAACGCTCGCATTCCACCCCGGCGTGCACGTGCACTACCAGGAGACGGTGCTGCGCATTCATGACGGACAGCCCAAGATGAAGGATCTGCCCGCCGAGATGGGCGGATCCGGCCTCACTCTGCCGCAATAGCCGGGCACCGCACCCCGAGCGGAAACGGCGGACCGCGAGCAGCACGCGTGTGCGCGCATGACGAAAACGCCCTGCCCCGAGTTTGACACTTGCGAGGCACATGGCGGGGGTGGTGGGCGAGGCAGGGCGAGGAAATTCAATGGGTTGCGCGTGAGGCGCGGCGATTTTAGCCGAAAATCCATAGATACATGGATGGCATAGCAGTGGCTTTCTGCGTAGGGCGAGCTCTTGTATCATTGGATACATGTACTTGCGCGAGTCGCGACAGAAGCGGGCCGACGGATCGGCGCTGACGCACCTGCAGCTGGCGGAGAACGTCTGGGATCCGCAGCGTAAGCGCGCCCAGGTCAAGATCATCTACAACTGCGGGCGAGCGGATGATCAGGAGACGACCGAGCGGTTGCGGCGGCTCGCGCGCAGCATTCTGCGCCGCTGTGCACCGGAGGAGATCGTCGCCGAGAATCCCGCTTGGCAACTCGTGCAGGCATGCAGCTACGGGGATCTGTACGTCCTCGAGCAGCTCTGGCGCCGAGTGGGGATCGGGGAAGTGATTCGCGAGGTAGTGGCTGAGCGCAAATTCGACTTCGATGTCGAGCGGGCGCTGTTTGCGATGGTCGCCAACCGAGCGCTCGCCCCATCCTCCAAACTCTACTGTTACGAACAGTGGCTTCAGGAGGATATCCGGATCGAAGGCACGCAGGCTCTGAAGCTCCAACACCTCTATCGGGCGATGGATTTCCTCGAGGCGAACAAGGAGGCGATCGAGAAGGCGATCTACTTCCGCATGGCGGATCTGTTGAACCTGGATGTGGAGATCGTCTTCTATGACACGACGTCGCTGCACTTCGAGATCGACGAGCCCGATCGCGGTTTCGGACCGAACGATGAGGTGCGCGGCAGCGCGCTCGCGGGCAAGAAGACCTATCGGGCGTTGAGAAAGCGCGGGCACTCGAAGAACGGCCGCTTCGATGCGCCGCAGATCGTAATTGGACTTGCCGTCACGCGCGATGGCTTCCCCGTGCGGCACTGGATCTTCCCCGGCAACACCGTGGATGTGACCACGGTCGCCAAGGTCAAGGAGGACCTGCGGGGCTGGCAGTTGAGCCGCTGCGTGTTCGTCGGCGATGCCGGCATGGTGAGCGCGGAGAACTTGAGCACGCTCGCGCGCGCCGGCGGCAAGTACATCGTGTGCATGCCCATCCATCGCGGCAGCGAGGTCGCGAACGAGGTGCTCACTCGCCCCGGTCGCTATCAGACCGTGGCCGAGAACCTTCAGGTCAAAGAAGTCGTTGTCGGAGAGGGCGAGCGTCGTCGGCGCTACGTGATCTGCTACAACCCGCAGGAAGCCGAGCGGCAGGCCCGGCACCGCACAGAGGTCCTCGAGGAGCTCGCCGCCGAGATCGAGACCTTGCGCGAGTCGACCGGCTCCTCGCACGCGAAGCGTGTGTGTGAGCTGCGCGCCTCGGGGCGCTACGGCCGCTACGTGCGTCTGACCCCCAAGGGTCACCCGCGGATCGATCAAGCCAACATCGATACCCTCGCCAAGCTCGACGGCAAGTTCGTCGTCCACAGCAACGACGACACCTTGAGTGCCGCCGACCTCGCCTTGGGTTACAAGCAACTGCAGCGCGTGCAGCTCGCCTGGCGGCAGCTCAAGAGCGGCCTGAAGCTCCGTCCGGTCTATCACTGGGCACCGCATCGCATCCACGCGCACGTCGCCCTCACCGTGCTGTCGCTCCTGCTCGAGCGCCTCGCCGAGCAGCCCTGTGCGGACACCTGGCGCAACATCCGCGACGACCTCAAGCAGATCAAACTCGCTCAATTGTCGAGCCCGAACGGGACGGTCTGGCAGGTTACCGAGCCCTCCCCGGACGCGCTCAACCGCTTGAAATCCCTGAACATCTCCAAGCCTCCGCCCATCCTGCAGCTCGCCTGAGCCCCTAGATACACGGCCCCTTCCGGCCCCCGCCGGATCCCCTTGTTTTGCCTCGGGAAATCCCACCCATGTATCCGGCAAGTGTCAAACTCGGGCCTGCGCAGCCGCACTCGGCGCCCCGCCCCTCGCTGCCACGTCGCCGGTGCAGACGAGCGTACGACGACGCTACTGCCGCCCTTCGTCCTGACGCGCCTTTTCCGCCGCGGCGATCGCAGCGTCCACCTCGGCCTTGACGCTGTTGATTGCCTCCTGAATGCACGTTCCGGCCTGCAGGCCGGTTTCGGTCGAGTTCGGATAGCGCCGCTCAAGCTCGTCACAGACCACTTTGGCCGCCATCTCGACCCGCTGCTGCAGCTCGACGGCGCCGCTGTGCGTACCGACGTTCAGGTCCGCGTAGCCCACGCGGCGCGACAGCTGCACAATTTCCACCGGACGGTGGTTGGCATCGAACCCGTCCCGCACGACCGGCGCCTCCGCCTTGACGGCAATCTCGGGCAACTCCTCGTTCGATTGCGCAAAGCAGGCGGCGCTCACTAGAGCGAGCGTAAATGCGCCCAGGGTTATCATCACATGACGAGCCACGGTGCTCATGACACTTCACCTCTGTTCGATTGAACCGCACGCGACACGCTATCCCGCCTGCGCGCCACCGTGAATAGGTAATCCCATCCCGCAGGTATGTAACAGAGCCGTTACAGTCCACGTGTCGGCACTGCCGGACGCTCAGTGAGAATACGGATCGGTTAGCCGGCACCAAAACGCCGCATTGCACGGTGTTTGTTTTCTCCGCAGAGCGCGCAAAGCAGACAGGGCATTCAGCACGGCGCCCATGGAGCGAGCGGTTGTGCGACCGGCGAACTCCCCTCATGGCCGGCAGAACCGCTCGCTCGCCTCTCGCAATCGGCCGCAGTGGCGGCGCGGTCGGTCCGGACAGATCTGCGGACTCGACAGGCGCACTACACTGCCGAGCTGATTGAACGCGGCAACGCCCTCACTTCAAGTCCAGAT
>JAKAYU010000095.1 GCA_021809525.1 Pseudomonadota bacterium
CCGATCTTGAAGCCGGCGCTCTGCGCCTTGCTGGGGTTGAGGAACGCCTGCATGACTTGGCTGACCGACTCCCCGCCGGCCGCGCCGCCGCCCCAGACGAGCAGCCGCTGCAGCGACAACCCCCAGCCGCTCACCGGCTCGATGCTCACCCTGAGGCCGCCCATCTTCGGATGGCCGCGGGTGAGGGTGCCGTTCGGCAGCTCGATGCGGCTCGACTGCGACATCTGCGCCAGGAAGATCTCGTACTGGAGGCCAAGGGGCGTCAGCGGCTGATAGTTCGACAGCGTGATCGAGGGCATGGTCGGCGCCTCGGTGCTGATCAGCATCGAGCTGTCAGTGAGCGGCGACCACCAGTGGTCGCGGTAGCCTATGTCGAGCTGCGCCCAGTCGAACCCGAGGCTGAGCATGCTGCCGGTGGGCGTGAAGCGGCCGTGATACGCCACGCCGCCGAGATTGAGCAGGATGTGCGAGTTCGGTTGGATGTAGCCTGCGCCCGCGACCTCGAAGGCGCTCTGCGCCTTCTCGCCGTGCTGGTTGGGCAGCGTGATGTTCGAGCTCCCTCCGGTCACCCCGAGCGAGACGCTGGCGAATTCGACTCCGTTGGAATGCATGTAGCGGCGCAGGTAGTGGCGCACCCGCTCGCACAGCGGCCGGTCGACGCGGCAGGCCTTGGGCAGTGCCTCCTGCACCAGCGCGGCGGGAATCGGCCTTGCCAGCACCGGCTCGTCACCGAGGATCAGCACCCGCTCGACCGCGTTCTGTACGGCCGGATCGAGGTTCAGGGGCAGATAGGGACTGACGCCGCGTGCGAACACGGTGGGCGAGAGCGCCAGGAGGATCAGGAGCGTCAGCCCCCGGGGGCAGGATCGGCGGGTCATTCCGTTCTCGTGTGGCTTCTTTGCTTCCTCAGGCAGCGCAAAGTAGCCAGCGGCGAGGCAAAGATCAATGGCCGCCGTGTCGCGCGGCGCACACACAGCGCGCGCCGGATCAGGCGGCGCTCATCGAGCCGCTGCGCGCGGCTGCCTCGACCCACACCAGATCGGTCGTGAGGGTGCCGTCGGCATGCAGCTCGAGCGTGCGGTACGCGGCCGGGTGCGGGTCGAGTTCGAACTGCTCGGCGTGCGGCCGGAACTGTGCGCAGGTCGAAGGTGTCGCGAGCAGCCGCACGCCGTTGCGCAGCGCATCGAAGCTCTGGTGCACGTGGCCCCATACGATGCCGCGCACGTTGGGGTGTTGGTCTATGACGGCGAAGAATGCCGGCGCGTTGGCGAGTCCGACCTGATCGAGCCAGCGGCTGTCCATCGGCACGGGGTGATGATGCAGACAGACGAGCGCCGGGCGCTCCCCCGCCTGCCCCAGTGCCGCATCGAGCGCCGCGAGGCTGGTGTCACTCAAGGCCCCGCCGGCGCGTCCCGGCACGACGCTGTCGAGCAGAATGACTCGCCAGCGGCCGAGCTCAAGGTGTCCGCCCGTCACGAACGGCCGCTCGGCGAGCGCCTGGCGCATCAGCGCCGGATCATCGTGATTGCCCGGCAGGCACAGCACCGGCAGCCGCAATGCGCCGAACAGCCGGCGAAAATGCGCATAGCCGCCGGCATCGTCCTGCACGATGTCCCCGGTGACCAGCAGCGCATCGGGCGGCCAGGCGCCACGGCGCGCGTGCGCCAGCGCCCCCTGCAGCGCAGGCAGCGTGGGCACCCCGCGCAGCGAGCCGCTCTCGGCGCCGTACAGGTGCAAGTCGGTGAATTGAATGAGGCGTACCGTGCTCATCGTGGCGCAGGTTAGCAAAGTCCGCTTAACCCGCAGTGAACTGGGTCGCGCCGGCGAGCCGCGCCGGTGTGACGCGCGGCCGGGGTCGGCTGCCTGACCGGAATAATGTGAAAACCGGATGACATATGCACGCGGGCGTTTCCGTGCGGCGCGGTCATTGAGCATTGTGCCTCGCTGGGGGAGAATGCCACCCCCCTTTAGTCTTATGTCGCGCGGCGGCGGCACCTGCCCTGCCGGGCGCGATGCGGGCCGGAAGCCGCATGAGAGGATCTGATGAGCACACGCCGAGAGCTTGCGAACGCCATTCGTGCCCTGTCCATGGACGCCGTACAGCGTGCCAATTCCGGCCATCCGGGCATGCCGCTTGGCATGGCGGACATTGCCCAGGCGCTGTGGGGCGAGTTTCTGAAGCACAACCCCGCCAATCCGCACTGGTTCGACCGCGACCGCTTCGTGCTCTCGAACGGCCACGGCTCGATGCTGCTCTACTCGGTGCTGCACCTGACCGGTTACCCGCTCGGCATCGAGGACCTCAAGCGCTTCCGTCAGCTCGGCAGCCGCACGCCCGGGCACCCCGAGCGCGAGCCTGCGCTCGGCATTGAAACCACCACCGGGCCGCTCGGGCAGGGCCTGGCCACTGCGGTGGGCATGGCGCTCGCCGAGCGGCTGCTCGCCGATGAGTTCAACCGTCCGGGCCTGCCGGTCATCGACCATCACACCTACGTGTTCTGCGGCGACGGCTGTCTGATGGAGGGGATCTCGCACGAGGCCTGCTCGTTCGCCGGCACGCTCGGCCTCGGCAAGCTCATCGTGTTCTACGACGACAACGGCATCTCCATCGACGGGCCGGTCAAGGGCTGGTTCCGCGACGATACGCCGAAGCGCTTCGAGGCCTACGGCTGGCACGTGCTGCGCGATGTCGACGGGATGAACGGCGAGGCGGTCGCGGCAGCCATCCGCGCTGGGCGCGCCGAGACGGCGCGCCCGACGCTCATCTGCTGCAAGACCATCATCGGCTGGGGCGCCCCGCACAAGCAGGGCACGCAACATGCCCACGGCGAGGCGCTCGGCGTGGATGAGGTCGCCGCGACTCGCAAGGCCATCGGCTGGCCGTACGAGCCGTTCGTGATTCCCGAGGCGCTGCGCGCCGAGTGGGATCACCGCGCGCGCGGCGCGGCGGCCGAGCGGACCTGGCGCGAGCTGTTCGACCGGTACCGCCAGGCGCACCCGGAGCTTGCCGCGGAGCTCGAGCGGCGTATCAACGGCGAGCGCCCGCCGCGCTGGGCGGAGCTGCTGGCCCAGACCCGCGCGGCGGCCCTCGCGCAGAAGACTCCGCAGGCGACCCGTCAGTCCTCCCAGACGGTGCTCGACATCCTCGGGCCGGCCGTGCCGGAGCTGTTCGGCGGCTCGGCTGACCTGACGCCCTCGAACAATACGCAGTTCAAGGGCGCACGCACGGTTGGCGCGGACGGCGGCAACTACCTGCACTACGGCGTGCGGGAGTTCTGCATGACCGCGATGCTGAACGGTATGGCCGCGCACGGCGGCTTTCTGCCCTATGGCGGAACGTTCCTTGTGTTCTCGGACTACGCGCGCAACGCGGTGCGGCTCGCGGCTCTGATGGGCACGGCCGTGACCCTCGTCTACACGCACGACTCGATCGGCCTCGGCGAGGACGGCCCGACGCACCAGCCGGTCGAGCATCTGGCCAGTCTGCGCGCCATGCCGCACCTGCGAGTCTGGCGGCCCTGCGATGCGTTCGAGACCGCGATCGCCTGGCAGGCGGCGCTCGAGCACGAGGGGCCCGATGCGCTGGTGCTCACCCGCCAGGGGCTGCCGCAGCACGAGCGCAGCGCCGAGCAGCAGCAGGCGGTGGCGCGCGGCGGCTACGTGCTGATCGACTGCCAGGGCGAGCCCGAGGCCATCGTCATCGCCAGCGGCTCGGAGGTCGGCATAGCCGCCGAGGCGGTCCGTGCTCTCAATGCCGCCGGCCGGCGCGTGCGGCTCGTCTCCATGCCCTCGACCGAGGTGTTCGAATTGCAGGAGAACGCCTACCGCGAGAGCGTGCTGCCGCGCGCGGTGCGCCGCAGAGTGGCGGTCGAGGCCGGCGCTACGCTATCTTGGTGGCGTTACGTCGGCACCGATGGACGCGTGATCGGTCTCGACCAATTCGGCGCCTCGGGCAAGGGGCCCGAGCTGTTCGCTCATTTCGGATTCACCGCCGAGCGCATCGAGCGCGAGGTCGGCGAGCTGCTTGACACATCCAAGTGATTACACGCTAAGAGGATACGGCTCATGGCAATCAAGGTGGGAATCAACGGCTACGGTCGCATCGGTCGCAACGTGCTGCGCGCCCTGTTCGAGGGCAAGCGCGCCGGCGAAATGCAGATCGTCGCGATCAACGATCTCGGCGATGCGAAGACCAACGCGCACCTGACACAGTACGACACCGTCCACGGCCGCTTCCCCGGCGAGGTGAAGGTCGAGGGGGACTCCCTGGTGGTCAACGGCGAGCGCATCCGCGTGCTCGCCGAGCGCGATCCGGCCAAGCTTCCCTGGGGCAGCCTCGGGGTGGATTTCGTGCTCGAGTGCACCGGCCTGTTCACCAGCAAGGCCAAGGCATCCGCGCACCTCGCGGGCGGCGCGAAGAAGGTGGTCATTTCCGCGCCGGGCGGGGAGGACGTCGACGCTACCGTCGTCTACGGCGTCAATCACAACGTGCTGTCGAGCAAGCACACGGTCATCTCCAACGCCTCGTGCACCACCAATTGCCTGGCGCCGCTCGCCAAGGTGCTGAACGATACGGTCGGCATCACCGCCGGCATCATGACCACCGTGCACTCGTATACCAACGACCAAGTGCTCACCGACGTCTATCACAAGGATCTGCGCCGCGCGCGCTCGGCGACCCAGTCGCAGATTCCGACCAAGACCGGCGCGGCCGCCGCCGTCGGACTGGTGCTGCCGGAGCTGCAGGGCCGGCTCGACGGCTTCGCCGTGCGCGTCCCGACCATCAACGTCTCGATAGTCGATCTGACCTTCACCGCCAAGCGTGCCACCACCGTCGAGGAGGTCAACGAGGCGCTGCGCGCGGCTGCCGCCGGCGCGCTGAAGGGCGTGCTCGCCTACAACACCGCGCCCCTGGTGTCGATCGACTTCAACCACGACGCGCACTCCTCGGTGTTCGATGCGACGCTGACCAAGGTGATCGGCGGCTCGCTGGTCAAGGTCTGCGCCTGGTACGACAACGAGTGGGGATTCTCCAACCGCATGATCGACACCACGCTCGCCTGGTCCAGAGCGTCATGAGGATCCTGCGCATGACGGACACGGACCTGCGCGGCAAGCGGGTCCTGATCCGTGAAGATCTCAATTGCCCGATCAAGGACGGGCTCGTGACGAGCGACGCGCGCATCCGCGCCGCGCTGCCCACGATCCGCTACGCGCTCGATCAGCACGCCCAGGTCTTCATCCTCTCGCATCTCGGCCGGCCGAAGGAGGGCGAGTACGACGAGACGCTGTCGCTGAAGCCGGTGGCTGCGCGGCTCTCTGAGCTGCTCGGCACGCCCGTGCCGCTGAAGCGCGACTGGCTCGACGGTGTCGAATGTGCCCCCGGCACCGCCGTGCTCTGCGAGAACGCGCGCTTCAACAAGGGCGAGAAGAAAGACGATGAGGCGCTCGCGCGCCGCATGGCCGCGCTATGCGACGTGTTCGTGATGGACGCATTTGGTACCGCCCACCGCGCCGAGGCCAGCACGCACGGCGTGGTGCGTTTCGCCAAGATCGCCTGCGCCGGTCCGCTGCTGGTCGGGGAACTCGAGGCACTCGAGCGGGCGCTCGAGAATCCGGCGCGGCCGATGGTGGCCATCGTCGCCGGCTCGAAGGTCTCGACCAAGCTGACCGTGCTCGAGGCACTGCTCGCCAAGGTCGACAAGCTCATCGTCGGCGGAGGCATTGCCAACACCTTCCTGGCTGCCACCGGCGTGCAGGTGGGCAAGTCGCTCTACGAGGCGGAGCTCATCGACGTCGCGCGCCGGCTGATGGATCAGGCGCGCGAGCGCGGCACGGAGATTCCGCTGCCGACCGACGTCGTGGTCGCCAAGGAGTTCGCGGCCACGGCGCACGCCGACGTGCGCTCGATCCACGAGGTGCGCGCCGACGAGATGATTCTCGACATCGGCCCGGATACGGCGGACCGCCTGAGCGCGCTGTTGCAGGGCGCCGGCACGATCCTCTGGAACGGCCCGGTCGGAGTGTTCGAGTTCGAGCAGTTCGGTGAAGGCACCCGTGCCATCGCGCAGGCGATCGCGCGCAGCAAGGCGTTCTCCCTCGCCGGGGGAGGCGATACGCTCGCGGCGATCGAGAAATACCGGGTCGAGGACGGAATCTCCTACATCTCGACCGGCGGGGGGGCTTTCCTGGAATTCGTTGAAGGCAAAAAGCTGCCCGCGGTGGCGGCTCTCGAGGAGCGCGCGCGGGGTTGACGTTATGCTGAGAAGAACCAAAATCGTGGCGACCGTCGGTCCGGCCACCGACGATGTGCAGATCCTGACGGACATGATGCGGGCGGGCCTCGATGTGGTGCGGCTCAATGCCTCCCACGGCACCCTGGAGGACCGCCGGCGCCGCCTCGCGCTGGTGCGGGAGGCGGCGCAGCGGGCCAACCGATGCGTGGGCGTGCTGCTCGATCTGGCGGGACCGAAGATCCGCATCGAGGGCTTCCGCGACGGCAAGGTGATGCTGGTGGAGGGCAAGCCGTTCGTGCTCGACACGGCGCTCGATCCGAAGGCCGGCACCGTCGAGCGCGTCGGCGTCGCCTACAAGAACCTCCCGAACGACGTGAAGGCGGGCGATGCGCTGCTGCTCAACGACGGGCAGATCGTCCTCGATGTCGACAAGGTCGACGGCACGCGCATTCACACGCGCGTGCGGGTCGGCGGCGAATTGTCCGACCGCAAGGGCCTGAACCGCCAGGGCGGGGGCATATCGGCGCCGGCCCTGTCCGACAAGGACAAGGAGGACATTCGCTTCGGCGTCGAGGAGAGCGTGGACTATATCGCCGTGTCGTTCGCGCGTGATGCGGACGATATCGAGCAGGCGCGCACGCTCGCGCGCCGCGCCGGACGCGATGCGCGGATCGTCGCCAAGGTCGAGCGCCAGGAGGCGATCAGCAACCTCGATGCGATCATCGGTGCCTCCGACGTCGTGATGGTGGCGCGCGGCGACCTCGGCGTGGAGATGGGGTACGCGGAGCTGACCGGTCTGCAAAAGACCATCATCCACAAGACACGCCTGCAGAACCGCGTCGTCATCACCGCGACGCAGATGATGGAGTCGATGATCCAGAGTCCGATTCCGACGCGCGCCGAAGTCAGCGATGTTGCCAACGCGGTGATGGACGGCACCGACGCGGTGATGCTGTCGGCGGAAACGGCGGCCGGGCGCTATCCGGTGCGGGCCGTGGAGGCCATGGCGCAGGTCATCGAGGGCGCGGAGAAGTACCAGTTGACGCTGGGCTATGAGCGGCATCGCACCGAGGGGCTGTTCGGCGACAGCGAGGAGGCGATCGCCATGGCGGTCATGTACGCGGCCAACCACATGAAGGTGCGCGCCATCGTCGCGCTCACCGAGTCGGGCTCCACCCCGCTGTGGATGTCGCGCATCCGCTCGGACATCCCGATCTACGCATTCACCCGACACGAATCGACGCGGCGCCGCGTCACGCTGTTTCGCGGTGTGTATCCGGTCATCTTCGATGTGACCCGCGCGAAGTCCACCGGCGAGCTGTACGACACGTTGTTCACCCGTCTGCTCGAGCTGAAACTCGTCGAGCGCAAGGATCTGGTGATTCTCACCAAGGGTGAACAGTCGGGCGTTCAGGGCGGCACGAACTCCCTGCAGATCCTCGAGGTGGCCTGAGCGGGCGTCGATCCCTATGGGGATAGCACTGGATCGGCCGGCCGGTGAGGCCGGCGGCCCGCGGCGGGGGCCGGTCGTGGCGCTGGTGCTGACCGGCGGTGGGGCGCGTTCGGCGTATCAGGTGGGCGTGCTGCGCGCGCTCGCGCAGCTGATGCCGCGCGCGCGCAATCCGTTTCAGATCATCGTCGGCACGTCGGCCGGCGCGGTGGCCGCCGGCGTCCTCGCCGCCCAGGCGCACGTGTGGCGGCACGCCGTGGCGGGACTGGAGAGAGTCTGGTCAAACTTCCGCACTGAGCAGGTCTTCTACGTCGACGCGCCGCACATGGTGCGCTCGGGGCTGCACTGGATCCTCTCGCTGCTCTCCGGCGGCCTGGTGCTCTCACCGCCTAAATCGATTCTCGACACCAGCCCGCTGCGCGCACTGCTCGGCGTGGAAGTGGACTGCAGCGGTATCCGCCGCAGCATCACGCGCGGTCATCTGCGCGCGTGCGCGTTGTGCGCGACCAGTTACGCCAGCGGCCAGTCGGTCGCGTTTTTCGACGGCCTGCCGCAGGTGCCCGAGTGGTCGCGTGTCCAGCATGTCGGCCGGCGCGCCGAGCTGACGCTGGATCACATCATGGCGAGCGTGGCGATCCCGCTGCTGTTCACGCCGATCAAACTCGCCAGCGAGTACTTCGGCGACGGCTCGATGCGCCAGCTGAGCCCCCTGAGTCCAGCCATCCACCTCGGAGCGGACCGGCTGCTGATCATCGGTGTCAGTTCCCAGCAGGGCTCGGGGGTCGACGGGGATAAAGGGGTCACGATGCCGACTCCGGGGGACGTCTTCGGCTTCATGCTCGATACGCTGTTCACCGATCAGATCTACGGCGATCTGGAGCACATCGAGCGCATCAACCAGCTGGTGCGGGCCGCTCCGCAGACGCGCGCCGTGCGGCACATCAACACGCTCATGATCGCCCCGAGCGTCGATCCGAACGAGATCGCGGGGCGGCACATCGCTGATATGCCGAGGGGACTGCGCGCTCTGCTGCGCGTGTTCGGCGGACGGCCGGAAGTCTCCGGCCATCAGCTGACCAGCTACCTCACGTTCGAGGCGCCCTACACGCGCGCGCTCATCGAGCTCGGCTACCGGGACGCGATGCGCTCGCGCGCGGCGCTGCTGGCGTTCGTCGGTGGCGAGGAGCTGCCCTCGGTGGTGACCTCGCCGGCGGCCGTCACCCAGATCACCTGAGCCGGCCCCGCGCCCGCCAGTGCGTTGCGTCGCGGCGGCCCCTTAGACGGGCAACCGCGTGTGGCGTGCCAGCACGTGCGGATGGTGCTGCGCGAACCGTTCCGCCAGCCGCTCGACGATGTACACCGAGCGGTGCTGTCCGCCGGTGCAGCCGATCGCCACGGTGAGATAGCCGCGATTGCTCGCCTGGAACTCCGGGATGCGCGCGCGCACGAACTCGGCGATGTCCCCGATCAGCCGGCCCACGTCGCAGTGGCTCTCGAGGAAGCGGCACACCTCGGGATCACGGCCGGTGAGCGGGCGCAGCCCCGGCTCCCAGTAGGGATTGGGCAGCGAGCGGGCGTCGAACACGAAGTCCGCGTCCCCCGGTATCCCGTGCTTGTAGCCGAAGGACTCGAAGGTGATCGACAGGCGGTCGGTGCGCGGCTCGCCGAGCCGCTCGGCGATCAGGTCGCGCAGCGCATGCATGCCCATGTGCGAGGTGTCGATGACCAGATCCGCCGCGTGGGCGATCGGGTCCATCAGGCCCCGCTCCAGGCTGATCGCAGTGCGCAGATCGCGGCTGCGACGGCCCATTGGGTGGGTGCGGCGGGTCTCGGCGAAGCGCCGCAGCAGCACCTCGTCGGCGGCGGTGAGGAAGATCACCTCGCACTCGATGCCGCTGCGGCGCAGCTCATCGATCAGCTGCGGCACGGTGGCGATCTCGGCGGCGGTGTTGCGCGCATCGAGACCGACCGCGGCGCGGCCGTAGGTCTGCTCGGGGCTGCGCACGGCGTGCGCGATGAACGGCTTGAGCAGGGCTGCCGGAATGTTGTCGATGCAGTAGAAGTCCAGGTCCTCGAGCATGCGCAGCGCGACGCTCTTGCCCGAGCCCGACAGCCCGCTCAAGACGATGATGCGCACCGGGGCTCCGCGCTGGCGCCCTCAGGCGCGCAGCATGCGGCCCTCGATGGCGTGGTGATCGGTGAGCTTCTCTTTGTGCTTCTTGATGCACCGGTCGAGCTTGTCGGCGAGCAGATCGATGGCCGCGTACATATCCTCCTCGGTCGAATCGGCATGGATGGAGCTGCCGCTCACATGCAGGGTCGCCTCGGCCTTCTGCCGTAGTTTTTCCACGCTGAGCACGCAGTGCACGTCGATGACTTGCTCGAAATGCCGCTCGATGCGCTCGAGTTTCTTTTCCACGTATCCACGCAGGGCAGGGGTGATCTCGATGTGGTGACCGGTGACATTGAGCTGCATAGTCTCATCTCCTATCGCATGACGTGCCGGGTGGCGGTCATCTGAGGTTCTACGGTGCGGCTGATCCGCAGCGCTTGCGCTCGCCGGAAGAGGGGATGCTCATTGCCTCGCGGTACTTCGCGACCGTGCGGCGCGCGACCGGAATGCCCTCGGCGGAGAGCAGTTCGGCGATGCGCCCGTCGCTGAGCGGGGCGAGCGGATCCTCTTCCTTGACCAGCTTTCTGATCTTGGCGCGGATCGCGGTCGAGGAGGTGCCCGAACCGTCCGCGCCTTCTATCTGACTCGAGAAGAAGTAGCGCAGTTCAAAAACGCCGCGCGGGGTGTGCATGTACTTGCCGGAGGTCACGCGCGAGATGGTCGACTCGTGCATGCCGACGGCCTCGGCGATGTCCTTGAGGATCATCGGGCGCATGTGCTCCTCGCCATGCTCGAGGAACGAGACCTGCCGCTCGACGATCGAGCGGGCCACTTTGATCAGGGTCTCATGCCGGATCTCCAGGCTCTTCAGCAGCCAGCGGGCCTCCTGCAGCTGCGCGCGCAGGCTCGCGTGGCTCGCGCTACGGCCGAGCAGGTTCGCATAGCTGTGATTGAGGCGTACACGCGGCAGCGTGGCGGAGTTGATTTCCACCGCCCAGCCGTGCTCGGTGCGGCGCACGAACACGTCGGGCACCACGTACTGCGGCGCGCTCGTGCTGACTGTCGCGCCGGGCCGCGGGTGACAGGCGCGCACCAGCGCGAGCGCTTCGGCGAGGTCTTCCTCGCTCGTGCGCAGCTCCCGCTTCAGCGTCGCCAGGTCGCGCCCGGCGAGCTGTTCGAGATGATGCCGGGCGATTTCGACGGCCGTGGTCATCCCGGGCGTCGCCGGATCGAGTTGACGCAGCTGCAGCTCGATGCACTCGCCGATGCTGCGGGCGGCCACTCCGGGCGGATCGAGCGCTTGCACGCCCGCGAGCACCGATTCGATTTCCTCGGACGAGGCGTGCACCTCGGGTTTGAGGGTCTCGGCGATCTCGTCCAGGGATTCGGTGAGGTAGCCGTCGTCGTTGATGGCATCGACGATGGCGCGCGCGATCGCGAGCTCGCGCGGTCCGAGCTTGTCGAGCTCGAGCTGCCAGAGCAGGTACTCCTGCAGCGACTGGCCGGCGGCATCGGCGAAATCCTGCTGGCGGTCCTCCTCATCGCCGCTCCAGGCAGACTCGCCGGAGCCGGCGCTCGCGCCGCCCCAGTCCTCGTCGAGCACCTCGACGGTCTCCCGCGGCCCTTCGGCGGCCGCCTGCGTGCCCTCCTCGAGGGGCTCGGATGCCTGCGCCAAATCGCCTGGCTCGGGCGCTTCGGGCGCCTCACTCTCCCCCTCGTCCGTGGGCTCGAGCATGACATTGGTTTCCAGCAGCTCGCGGATGTGCGCCTGGAGTTCGAGGGCGGGCAGCTGCAGAAGCCGGATCGCCTGCTGCAGCTGCGGGGTCATGGTCAGTTGCTGACCCAGCTTGAGCTGCAGTGAGGGTTTTAGCATGGCGGCATGGAGGGCGGTCGCGGCGGTCCTGATGCGGGGTATGAGATGGTTTTGCGGTCGCCCGGCCGGTGTGCCGGCTGGCTCCTCATAGCCGAAACGACTCGCCCAAGTACACCTCACGGACCTGGGGATTGGCAAGGATTTCTTCGGCGTTTCCGGCAGCGATCACAGTTCCCTGATTGACGATGTACGCGCGCGCACAGACCCCGAGCGTCTCGCGTACATTGTGGTCGGTGATCAGCACGCCGATGCCGCGACTGGTCAGCTCGCGGATGATGCGCTGGATGTCGAGCACCGAGAGCGGATCGACTCCAGCAAAGGGCTCATCCAGCAGCATGAAGCGCGGCTCGGCCGCGAGCGCGCGCGCGATTTCCACGCGCCGCCGCTCGCCGCCGGACAGCGACAGCCCAAGCGTGCGGCGCACGTGCCCGATGCGCAGCTCCTCGAGCAGCTCCTCCAGGCGCTGCTCGCGCGCGGCGCGCTCCAGATCCGCCCGCGTCTCGAGGATTGCGAGCACATTGTCCTCGACCGTGAGGCGGCGGAAGACCGAGGCCTCCTGCGGCAGATAGCCCAGGCCGAGCTGCGCGCGCCGGTGCATCGGCAGGCGCGTGATGTCCCGCTCGCCGAGCTGGATACGTCCCGCATCGCAGCGGATCAGACCGACCATCATGTAGAAGGCAGTG
>JAKAYU010000004.1 GCA_021809525.1 Pseudomonadota bacterium
CAGCAAGCTCCAGGCGATCGAGGAGGCCGCGGAGGTGCGGCTGCGGCCGATCCTGATGACCACTGCAGCCATGGTCATGGGCGTGCTGCCGCTCGTGTTCGCCACCGGCGCTGGAGCGGCCGGGCGGCGCGCCATGGGCATTGTGATCGCCACGGGGCTGTCGATCGGGACGCTGTTCACGCTGTTCATCGTGCCGGCGGTGTATCTGCTGCTCGCGGCCGATCATCAGCACGAGCGCGCGCGGGCGGCCGCGCTGCAGGCGGCTGCCGAGTAGGGGCGCCGCGCTCGGCCCGGGCCGCGCGGAATTTGATCCGCATCAAGGCCCCGCGCGCACGCTGCGCTAGCGTGCGCGCGGATGGCATTTCACGATCTGCGCACATTTCTCGCGCACCTGGAAGAGCGCGGCGATCTGCGCCGCGTCCCCATTGCGGTCAACCCGGAGCTCGAAAGCACCTCGTTCTGCCTGCGCGCCCTGAAGCGGCAGGGTCCGGCGCTGCTGTTCGAGCGGCCGACCGGCGCGCAGCACGCGCTGCTCGGCAACCTGTTCGGGCACGCGCGGCGCATCGAGGCGGCCCTCGGGCGCGAACGCACCGGCGCGCTGCGCGAGCTCGGTGAGCTGCTGGCTGCGCTGAAGGAGCCGCACTGGCCTGGCAACGTGCGCGAAGCGCTCGCCAGCTGGCCGCAGTTCGCGCAGCTGGCGCACGTGGCGCCCCGCCGCGTTGCGCGCGCGCCGTTCCAGGAAAACACCCTCGGGGGCGGACAGATCGACCTTGCGCGCCTGCCGATCCAGCGCTGCTGGCCGGAGGATGCCGCGCGGCTGATCACGCTCGGCCTGGTGGTCACACGCGGCACGCGCAAGGCGCGCCAGAACGTCGCGGTCTACCGCCAGCAGGTGATCGGGCGCGACCGCGTGATCATGCGCTGGCTGGCGCACCGGGGTGGAGCGGGCGATTTCGCCGACTGGCAGGCGGACCGGCCCGGCGAGCCCTTTCCAGTGCTCATCGCGATCGGCACCGATCCGGCAACGCTGCTCGCGGCGGCGGCGCCCATTCCCGATACGCTCTCGGAGTACGAGTTCGCGGGGCTGCTGCGCGGGGAGCGCAGCAGCGTCGTGCGCTGCGAGCTCACCGGACTCGATGCGCCGGCGGGTGCGGAGATCGTGCTCGAGGGGTTCATCCAGCCGGGCGATACTGCGCTCGAGGGTCCGTTCGGCGATCACACCGGCTATTACAACTCCCAGGCCACCTTCCCGGTGCTTACCCTGGAGCGGATGCATCTGCGCGACGGGGCGATCTATCAGGGCAGTTACATGGGCCGCTCGCCGCACGACGAGCCCTCGGTGATGGCGGTGGCGCTGAACGAGGTGTTCGTGCCGATCCTGCGGCGCGTGTTTCCCGAGGTCGTGGACTTCTACCTGCCCCCCGAGGCGTGTTCCTACCGGGTCGCGGTCGTCAGCATCCGCAAGCAGTACCCCGGCCATGCGCGGCGCATCATGATGGCCATCTGGTCGTATCTGCGCCAGTTCACCTACACCAAGTTCGTGATCGTCACCGACGAGGATATCGATGTGCGCAACTGGCAGGAGGTCATCTGGGCGGTTGCAACGCGCGTCGATCCGGCGCGCGACTCGATGCTCATCGAGAACACGCCGATCGACTATCTGGACTTCGCCAGCCCCGTGAGCGGCATCGGCTCGAAGCTCGGCCTCGATGCCACCGGCAAGTGGCCGGGGGAGCGCACGCGCGAGTGGGGCCGGTCCATCCGGCTCGACGCGGCGGTGGAGCAGCGCGTCGATGCGCTGTGGCGGGAGTGCATGAATCATGGCTGAGCGCGGCGCCATCGAGCTGGTCTGTCCGGCCGGCAGCCTGCCGGCGCTGCATGCGGCGGTCGACAATGGCGCCGACGCGGTATACCTCGGCTTTCGCGACGGTCTGAATGCGCGCAATTTCCCCGGCCTGAACTTCTCCGCCGACGATGCGCGCGCGGGCATCGAGTACGCGCACCGGCGCGGCGCGCGAGTGTTCATTGCATTGAACGTCTATCCGCGCCCGAGCCGCTGGGCGGCGGCCACTGCCGCGGTCGATGCGGCCGCTGACGTCGGCGCCGACGCTCTGATCCTCGCCGACGCGGGGCTGCTTGGCTATGCCGCCGAACGTCATCCCGAGGTCGCCCTGCACCTGTCAGTGCAGGGTTCGGCGAGCAATTGGCGCGCTCTGCAGTTCTACCGCGAGCGCTTCGGGATCCGCCGCGCGGTGCTGCCGCGCGTGCTCTCGGTGACGCAGGTGCAGCGCGTGATCGAGCGCAGTGGAGTGCAGATCGAAGTGTTCGGCTTCGGGAGCCTGTGCATCATGGTCGAGGGACGCTGCGCGCTCTCCGCGCACGTGACGGGCGAGTCGCCCAACACCCACGGGGTGTGCTCCCCGGCGCATGCCGTGCGCTGGCAGGAGCGACCGAGCGGCCGGCAGGCCCGCCTGAACGGCGTGCTCATCGACGAGTTCGCACCTGGGGAGGCGGCCGGGTATCCGACGCTGTGCAAGGGGCGCTTCGAGGCGCTCGGCTCGGTCATGCACGCGCTGGAGGAGCCGACCAGTCTCAACGTGCTGGACATTCTGCCGCAGCTGCTCGCCGCCGGCGTCAGCGCCATCAAGGTGGAAGGGCGTCAGCGCAGCCCGGCATACGTGGCGCAGGTGACCCGTGCGCTGCGGGCCGCGCTCGATGAGTGTCTGCGCGACCCGGCGGGCTATCGCCCGCCGGCAGCGCATGCGGCCGCGCTCGAGCGGCTCACCGAGGGACGTTCCCACACACTCGGGGCCTACAGCAGGCCTTGGCAATAGGAGGCGTTGAGCGATGAAGCTGTCGGTCGGTCCGCTGCTGTACTACTGGGAGCGCCCGGAGGTGTTCGCGTTCTACCGCGCGCTCGCGTCGGCGCCAGTCGAGAGCGTCTACCTCGGCGAGGTGGTCTGCTCCAAGCGCAGGGCGCTGAAGCAGGCCGACTGGGCGGCGATCGCGAGCGAGCTCGCGGCGGCCGGCAAGGAAGTCATCTTTTCCACCCTGGCGCTGATGGAAGCCGAGTCGGAGCTCGCGGCGCTCGGCAGGATCGTCGCCGGCAACGTGACCATCGAGGCCAACGACATGGCGGCGGTGCAGCTCGCGGGCGGCCGGCCGTTCGTCGCAGGTCCTCACCTGAACGTCTACAACGGACAGACCCTGCGGTTGCTCGGAGCGCTCGGCGCGCGGCGCTGGGTGGCGCCGCTCGAGCTCGACACGGCTGCGCTCGCCGAACTGCTCGCCGAGCGGCCCGACGGCATGGAGTGCGAGGTGTTCGCCTACGGGCGCATGCCGCTCGCCTTCTCCGCCCGCTGCTTCAGTGCGCGCGTGCGGCGCCGCAACAAGGACGACTGCAGCTTCGTGTGCGGCGAGGATCGTGACGGGCTCACTGTCTATACGCGCGAGCACGAGCCGCTGTTCGCGTTGAACGGGGTGCAGGCGCAGTCGGCCCAGGTGCGCAACCTCATCGATTGCGTCGCCGAGCTCGATGCGGTCGGGGTGCAGGTGTTGCGGATCTCGCCGCACTCGCACGCCGCGGTGCCCTTCGCAGAGGTGATCGCGGCGTTCGCGCAGGCGGTGCGCGGGCAGCGCACGGCGCAGTGCCCGGCGAGCGCGCTGCCGGGCGGCTACTGCAGCGGCCCGATGCTCGAGGCGCGCCGCTGAGTGCCTAGCGCGGCGGGCGGTGGCGCTCGAACGGGCCGCTCGGCGGGCGGGGCAGCGGCCGCAGCGCTGCGCGCAGCAGCGGCATCAGCCCATCCGGCACGAGCGCGGCGAAGTGCCGCCGCCAGTCCCACTCGAACGCATCCAGCGCATTCTTGATTGCCAAGCCCGTTTCGGTCTCGCCCTCCAGGCTCAAGCGGCGCTGGAAAAACAGCGTGTCGGGGTCTTCGGCGCGGGTGGCGAGCCGCGCAAAATCCACGCCTCGCCCGCGCAGCGTCACGTGCGGTTCGGCGCGCGCCGGCGCCACCTTCAGCGCGCCGTGGCTGACGCACAGGTTCAGCTGCAGCGGGGCATCGGTGAGACGGATGCGCACCCGCTTGCCCTCGAGCGCCTCGAGCGCCGCGCCGATGTTCTGGCCGCGCGCCCAGTGATTGAACGCGTGCACAAATAGCCGGCTGATCGGGTCGAGGTCGGCCAGCGGCGGCGGGCGGGGGGGCAGGAGCGAGATCATGCCACCCATGGTAGCGGCCGCGACTGCGCAAAATTTGATCCGCGTCAAGTGCCGATAATGCGCATCGGCTACGCGGTGCGCGGCGATATATAGTTCTGCCTCGTGAGCACTAGGCGTCAACAGATCGGGTCCGCCCCGCCAGTATGCGTATCCTGCCGGGATTGCGCGCTGAAGCCCATTTGTCTGCCGGCTCACCTGCCGGGCGAGGAGGCCCGCGTGCTCGAGGCGGCGGTCGAGCGCGGCCGTCAGGTGCTCCCCGGGGTCACGCTGGTGCGCGCCGGGGAGCCGATGGCCGCCCTGCTCGTCGTGCGCAGCGGCTCTGCCAAGCGCTACAGCGTCACGCTCGAGGGC
This sequence comes from Pseudomonadota bacterium, assembly GCA_021809525.1. Taxonomy (GTDB): domain Bacteria; phylum Pseudomonadota; class Gammaproteobacteria; order Steroidobacterales; family Steroidobacteraceae; genus 13-2-20CM-66-19. Next base: position 4,571 of record JAKAYU010000004.1, read on the forward strand.
GCCGAGCAGATTCACGGGTTCGTTCTGCCGGGCGAGGCGGTGGGGCTCGAAGGCTTTGCAAGCGGTCGCTACACGTGCGAGGTCAGCGCGCTCGAGCCACTGAGCTACTGCCGTGTTCCGATGCGCAAGCTCGAGCAGCTGCTCGAGCGTCTGCCAGGGCTGCGGCGCGAGATGCTGCGCCAGCTCGGCCAGGCGCTCGATGAGGCCCAGCGGCTGCGCGGGGAGCTCACTCAGAGCGATGCCCGCGGCCGCGTCGCGCATTTCCTCGCCGATCTGTCCGAGCGGCTGGCACGGCGCGGATTGTCGCCGACCGAGTTCCGCCTGAGCATGAGCCGTGCCGACATCGCCCGCCACCTCGGTCTGACGCTCGAGACCGTCAGCCGCGCGCTCAGCACCTTCAAGCGGGAGGGCTGGCTGCGGGTGCGCGCCCGGGACATCAGCGTGCTGCGGCCCGAGGCGCTCGCCGCACTCGGCGGAGGGTGCGCCTGAGGGAGAGCGCCTCAGGCGCCGGGCGCGGAGGCCCGCAGGCGCAGCTGGAACGGCCAGGCTTGCGCGAGGATCGAGGCATGCAGCGATCCGGTCTCGATCGAGACCCGGTCGGCGAAGCGCCGCAGCCGGCGCAGCAGCCGCCGCATGCGCAGCAGATCCGCGCCGCTGAGATGCTCGATGCGCAGCGTGAGCTGTGCCGGAGTGTCGCGCAGCAGGGCGCCGAGGTCCGCAGCGATGCGCCGCAGGGCGCGGCCGGGCATGGCCTGCAGCCACAGATCGAGCATCAGCGCATCCTCCCGTGTCTCCCCGGGACTCACCGACACCTGACCGGCGCGCGAGCGGCGCAGCGTGCGCGCCAGGCGCGCCAGGCGCTCGCGGCCGGAGCGCGAGCTGTGCGGTAAGGGGGTGCCGAAGTGCCGGCCGGCGTAATCCTGCATGGACAGTCCGACGATCCAGTCGCCGACCACGAAGGGAATCTGCCAGGGCTTGCGCCACGGGATGGTGCGCAGGAAGTGCCAGTGCCGGCGCGGACCGCCGGGCAGTATGCCGCGCCAGATCAGGCGCAGCAGGATGGCAAATCCCGTGGCCGCGCCATACTCCATGCCGCCCGCAGGCCGGCCGAGCGAGCGGCACTTGCTGCGGATGCGCCGCGCGATCGCCCGGTCGGCGAGCAGCCGGTGGTGCAGGTCGCGGTAGCCGTCGATGAGCTCATCGCGGCTCATGTTGAGCGGCTCGACGTTGGTGTCGAGCTTGGTGTTGTCGCCGCCGCTGTCGATCTGGCGCAGGCGGCCCGCGGCGTGCAGTCGTTCATAGAGCGGCGTGCGTGGCATGGCATGCAGCAGACCGATCATGGCCGTCTGGATCCCGGAGCGAGCGATGAACTCGTACTGGCGCTCGAAGGTGGCGACCGTGTCGTTGTCGAAGCCGACGATGAAGCCCGCGAGCACCTCGATGCCGTGGCCATGGATGCGTTGCACGGAGTTGAGCGGATCGGCGCGCATGTTCTGCACCTTGCGCATCTCGCGCAGGCTCGCCTCGTCAGGCGATTCGATGCCGATGAACGTCCAGCGGAATCCCGCCGCGCGCATCAGCTGCATCAGTTCCTCGTCCTCCGCGAGGTTCAGCGAGGTCTCGGTGCCGAAACTGAACGCGTAGTCGTGCCGGCGCTGATACTCGGCGAGAAAGCGCAGCAGCTTCTTGGCGACGGCGCGATTGCCGATCAGGTTGTCGTCGACGAAGAACACCTTGTGCACGCCGTGGCCACGCAGCGCGTCGAGCTCGCGCTCGACCTGCTCGAGGCTTTTCTGGCGCGGCTTGCGGCCGAACATGACGATGATGTCGCAGAATTCGCACAAGTACGGGCAGCCGCGCGAGAACTGCATCGTGGCGGTGGTGTACAGGTGCAGCGGCAGCAGATCGAAGCGCGGCACCGGGGAGTCCTCCAGATCGACCACGCCGTCTTCGCGGTACAGCGGCTCTGTGGCGCCAGCCTCGAACTGCGCGCAGAAGCGCGGCCAGATGCGCTCGGCTTCCCCGCAGATCACGGCATCGGCAAGCCCCTCGTAACGCTCCGGACACAGGGAGGCGAAGCTGCCGCCGGCGACTACGAAGTGGCCGAGCCCGCGGTAGTACTCGATGAGCTCGCGCTGGCGCGGGAACTGCACGCCCATGCCGCCGATTCCGATCAGGTCGGCCTCGGGCCGAAGCGGCAGCGGCTCGACGTTCTCATCGACGATGCGCACCTGCCAGTGCGGCGGACACAGCGCCGCGAGGGTGGCGAGCCCGAGCGGCGGGTTGACCGCGCGCTTGCCGGCGAGCACCTCGCTCACCGCCCAGTGGAAGTTCCAGAAGCTCTCGGGAGACTTGGGATTGATCAGCAGCAGTCGCATGGTGTGGTGAGCCGGTGCAGCGGATGAGGCGGGTCGGCCCGGGACGGGCCGCAACGGGGCGCGTCGCACGCGCTCAACGGCAGGGTAATCCCACTGCGGCCGGCTTTTTTTGACCGGCATCAAATTGGGCCGGGCGGCGCAGGTTGTGCCGCGGCGGCCGGATTCTGCTAAGTTCGTTTTCATGCCTAATCCCGACCGCGCCCGCCGTGCCTGGACGGACCAAGCGGTCCGCCGGATCGAAGCGGATTTCAATCGTTCGGCCGATACGCACCTGATCCCGATCGAGCTGCCGCACCACCCGGGCATCCAGCTGTACCTGAAGGACGAGTCGAGCCACCCCACCGGCAGCCTCAAGCATCGCCTCGCCCGCTCGCTCTTCCTCTATGCGCTGTGCAGCGGCTGGATCGGCCCCGACACCCCCGTCGTGGAAGCCTCGAGCGGCTCCACGGCGGTCTCGGAGGCGTATTTCGCGCGCATGCTCGGGCTGCGCTTCATCGCGGTGGTGCCGCGGAGCACCGCGGCGGAGAAGATCGCGGCCATCGAGTTCCAGGGCGGGGAGTGCCACTTCGCCGATGAGCCCAACCAGGTCTACGCCGAGGCCGAGCGGCTCTCGCGCGAGGTGTGCGGCCACCACATGGATCAGTTCAAGTACGCCGAGCGGGCGACCGACTGGCGCGGCAACAACAACATCGCCCAGTCCATCTTCCACCAGCTCGGCCGCGAGCGGCATCCCGTGCCGCGCTGGATCGTGTGCGGGGCCGGCACCGGCGGCACCTTGGCGACGCTCGGCCGCTTCGTGCGCTACAACCATTTCCCCACCGAGATCTGCTTGAGCGATCCGGAAGGCTCGGTCTTCCACCGGCACGTCGCCGATCGCAGCGTCACTGCGATCGGGCGTTGCGAGAGCTGCATCGAGGGCATCGGCCGCCCGCGGGTCGAGCCGTCGTTCATCCCGGATGTGATCGACCGCGCCCTCGTGGTGCGCGACGCCGACAGCATCGCCGCGGCGCGGGTGCTGAGCGAGCGGCTCGGGCGCCTGTGCGGCGGCTCGACGGGCACGAACCTGTGGGCGTGCGCGTCTCTGATCGATGAGATGGTCGCACAGGGTCTGAGCGGCTCGGTGGTGTCGATCCTGTGCGATCAGGGCGAGCGGTACGCCTCGACCTACTTCAACGATGCCTGGGTGGCGGACAAGCGGCTCGATCTGGCGCCGGGCATGCAGGCGATGCGCGAGTTCTTCGCCGGGCGAGGGTTTCGGCCGCGTTGAGTGGCGCAGGCGCAAGGGGGGGGCGGTGCACAGGGGCGCGATGAGCGATTCGGACAGGATGCGAGCGGGCGTTGTGGCGTGCATGGTGGCGCTCGGGTGGACGGCTCTGGCGGCCCACGCGGCCGGGGCCCCGCTGACGGTGAGAACGCAGTACGGCTGGGTGCGCGGCGCGCGCACGCAGGGCGTCATCGCCTTCAAGGGCATCCCCTATGCCGCGCCCCCGCAGGGCGCGCTGCGCTGGGCGGCCCCGCAGCCGCCGCAGCGCTGGCGTGGCGTGCGCACGGCGCTGAAGTTCGGCCCCGATTGCATGCAGCGCCCCACTCCAGGGGACATGGCGCCGCTGCGCACGCGGCCGAGCGAGAACTGTCTGTACGTCAACGTCTGGCGGCCCGCGCAGGCCTCGCGCAAGCCACTGCCCGTGATGGTGTGGATCTACGGCGGGTGGTACGTCGACGGCGGCACTTCGCCCGCGATCTACGACGGCGCCTCGTTTGCGCGCCACGGCGTCGTGCTGGTGAGCTTCAACTACCGGCTCGGAAACTTCGGCTTCTTCGCCTTTCCCGCGCTGGTGCGCCGCGCTCTGCCCGCGGGCGACTTCGGCTTCATGGACCAGATCACCGCGCTCAAGTGGGTGCAGCACAACATTGCCGCCTTCGGCGGCAATCCGCGCAACGTCACGCTGTTCGGCGAATCGGCCGGGGGCGCATCGGTCAACGCGCTGCTGATCAGCCCGCGCGCCCGGGGCCTGTTTCAGAAGGCAATCATCGAGTCCGGGGGCGGCGCCGGGTGGCTCGGGCCCGATCGGCCGCTGCTCGCAGGAGCGCACTCCGCGCAGGCGATCGGGGTACGCCTCGCGCGGCAGTTCGGCATCACCGGGCAGGGGATGAAGGGGCTTGCGGCCTTGCGTGCGCTGCCGGCGGCAAAGGTGCTCGACGGGGTGAACATGCTGACCCGCGCCAGGGTGAGGGGCTATGTCGGCGGTCCGGTGGTCGACGAGAGTCTGTATTTCGGTCCGGCGGTGCGGGCGTACGCCAAGGGCATGGGGGAGCGCGTGCCGGTCATGATCGGCACCAATAGCGCGGACCTCGGCTGGATGCGGGCGAAATCGCTGCCGGCGCTGTTTGACGAGTTCGGCCGGTATGCGGCCGAGGCGCGCGTGCTGTTCGATCCGGGCGGCAAGCTCCCCCTGCAGCAGCTCAGCGCCGAGGTCGGCGGCGCACTGTGGATGATCGAGCCGGCGCGCGCCATCGCCCGGATCCTCTCGGCGCGGGGCCAGCCGGTGTACGCGTACCGCTACTCGTACATCCCCACGGCCATGCGCACGAAGTGGTGGGGCGCGTGGCATGCGACCGAGATTCCCTTCGTCTTCGATACCCTCAAGGCGCGCTACGGTGCCCTCACTTCGCCGGCCGACCAGGCGATGGCCCGCACCCTGCAGCGCTACTGGATCGCCTTTGCGCGCAGCGGGCGCCCGGACCCGGCCGGGGAGCCCGCCTGGCCGCGCTACCGCGCCGGTGCGGGGCGGCTGATGGACTTCACCGAGCACGGTCCAGTGGTCGGCCCCGATCCTTATCGGCAGCGGCTCGATCTGGTCCTGCGCGCCGGCCTGCAGAAGCCGGGGACATGAGGCCGTGTGTGCCGCGGGGCGAGGAAACCCGCACGCGTCGCGGCGCTCAAAGCCGGTAGTGCCATGACGAGCGGGAGGTGGGCAAGATGAGGCGTTTGCGGAGCGTGCTGCTCGGGGGACTGCTGGCGGCGGTCCCGATGAGTGGGTGGGCGCATGCGGCCCGTGGTGCGCCCGCAGCCGGGCGGCCGGCGGTCTGGCGGACCTACGATCTGGTGGTGGATCTGGAGCACCTGCCGCGCACCTATACGTGCGACCAGCTGTGGTATGTGTTTCACGGCATTCTGCTGCGACTCGGCGTGCCGATCGACACGTTGAACGTCCTGCCCTACCACTGCAGCCGCTCGCCATCGGGAGACTTGCGCTCCCCGCACGTGCAGGTGAGCTTCCGCATGCCGGAGGTGGTGCAGGGAAAGGCGGTGAAATGGGCCGAACTGTCGGCCGTCAGGCGCCTCATCGCCATCGGTCCGGGCGAACCGAAGCGGCTGAAGCCGACGGACTGCCGGCTGTTGCGCCAGATCCGCGAGACGCTGCTCGAGTCACTGCCCGTGAAGGTGGTGCACAGTGACTTGCTCTGCGGGCGGCATGAACGGTTCGGTCTGACGGTACAGGCCTGGGTGGCACGCCACGGGTAGGGCGCCGCCGACGGGCGCCCCTGCAGGCGCCGCACGCGGCGGCGCCTGCAGGGGCAGGATGCGGCGCTCAGGCCGCGGCGAGCTGCGCGGCCGCGAACTCGAAGTTGGCCAGCTTTGCCAGGAAGTTGTCGGCGAAGTCCGCGCGGCGGTTGCGGAAGTCGACGTAGTAGGCATGCTCCCACACGTCGAGCACCAGCAGCGCCTTGCCCTCGCCCGTGGCGAGCGGGGTGCCGGCATTGCCGGTCTTGGTGATTTTCAGCCGTCCGTCCTTCGCGAGTACGAGCCATGCCCAGCCGGAGCCGAACTGACCGAGCGCGGCGGCCTTGAAGGCCTCCTTGAATTTCTCGACGCTGCCGAAGTCGCTGACCAGCTTCTTCTCCAGGCTCCCCGGGATGGCTCCCCCCGCGGCAGACAGCGAGTTCCAGAACAGACTGTGGTTCCAGTGCTGCCCGGCGTTGTTGAAGACCGGCGCGAGGTCTTCCCGGCCATGGGCGAGGCGGATGATCTCCTCGAGGCTCTTGCCCTTGAGCGCATCGTTCTTTTCCACCAGACCGTTCAGCGCGGTGACGTACCCCTGGTGGTGCTTGCCGTGGTGCAGCTCCAGGGTCTCTTGGCACATGCCGCGGGCGGCGAGCGCGCCGGGCGCGAAGGGAAGCGAGGGTAGTGTGAAGGTCACGGTGGCTCCTCCGTCAGTGATACCGATCCCGGGTGGGGCTCCGAAGGCTAGGAGACTTTCTGGAATTTGTCTAGGCGTCTCGCGGCGGGTCTTCGGGCATAATGCAGCGCCCCAGAACGCCTCTCCCGCCCGGGACACCGATGCAGCTGAAGGCGCAGGCCGAAAAATTTGCGCGTAATCCGTTCGCGTGGCTGCTGCGGTTGCGTCTGGCGCTGTTCGGGCACGAGGAGCTGTTCGGCATCGTCTTCTGGCCGACCCTGGTCGGCATCGCCGGGGCGCTCGCGAGCGTTCTGTTTCGCGTTGGCATCCGCCTGTGCATCCGCCTCTTCAGCGGCTACTGGCCGCATTCCGAACACGGCTCGGGGCTGGTCGCCGTCGCGATGCGGCTGCCGTGGTGGCATCGGGCGATCATGCCCCTCGCCGGTGGGTTGCTCGCCGGTGCGACGCTGCTGTTCCTGCGGCGGCGCTTCGTTTCCGCCCAAGCCGCCGATTACATCGAAGCGGTCAATGTGGGCAACGGGCGGATCGGTTTTCGCGCCTCGATCCTGAAGAGTCTCGGCTCGATGCTCACCATCTCCTCGGGCGGTTCGATCGGCCGCGAAGGCTCCATGGTGCAGCTCGCCGCCATGCTCGGCTCGCGCATCGGCCTGCTCGCGCGCGCGCCGGTGCCGCGGCTTCGTCTGATGGTCGCATGCGGGGTGGCCGCCGGTATCGCGGCGGCCTACAACGCACCCATCTCGGGTGCTCTGTTCGCCTCGGAGATCGTACTCGGCTCGATCGCGATGGAGAGCTTCGTCCCGCTCGTGGTCTCTTCGGTGATCTCCAACGCGACGCTGCACCGCCTCATGCACGTCACTCCCGTATTCTTCATACCGCACGTGGCGGTGGCGAGCGACTGGGAGCTCGTGTTCTACATCCTGCTCGGGGTGCTGCTCGGACACCTCGCCCCGCCGTTCCTGGCGCTGCTGGATTTCAGCAAGTCGAAGTTCGTGAAGCTCAAACTGCCGCTGTACTTTCAGCTCGCGCTCGGCGGGGTGGGCGTGGGGATCATTTCGGTGTTTCTGCCCCAGGTCTGGGGCAACGGCTACAGCGTCGTCAGCGGGATGCTGCTCGGGCAGGTATTCGGCTGGACGCTGCTGTGGATCCTGCTCGCCAAGGTGCTCGCGACCGCATCCACGGTCGGCTCCGGCGGCGTCGGCGGCGTGCTCACGCCCTCGCTGTTCATCGGTTCGGCGGTCGGAACGCTCGTCGGTGGCGTGCTGCAGTGGATGATGCCGCACGTCATCTCGCAGCCGGTCGCATTCGGCGTGATCGGCATGGGAGGATTTCTGGCGGCGACCACCCAGGCGCCGCTCACCTCGATCCTGATGATCTTCGAGATGACGCTGGACTACCACGTGGTGCTGCCGCTGATGCTGACCTGCGTGACGGCGTATTTCACCGCCAAGGTCTACCGGCACGGCAATTCGGTCTACACGGCCACGCTCGCGCAGGCCATCGTTGCCGAGCAGGGCGATGACTGGCGCGTGCGCACCGTGGAGGCGTTGATGAAGCCGGCCGCGGTGGTGGTGCCGCGCGAGACGCCGCTCGCCGAGGTGTTCGATCGCCTCTCCCGCCGCTCCGTACGCCGCGTGTACGTGACGGATGGTGATCAGCTCGTCTCGTGGTTCAGGCCCAGAGACGTGCACGAGCGTCTGCGCAAGGGAGAAATCCGCTGGGATGCGCCGGTGGGGTCGATTGCCGAGCCGGTGAACGAGGCGCTCTCGCCGGAGATGTCGCTCACCGAGGCGCTCGATACGTTTCTGCGCGAGAAGGCGCGTACGCTGCCGGTGACACCGGGGCAGTGGCGCTATACGCTGCTCGGGGAAGTCTCGCGGGACGACGTGCTGCTCGCGATCCGTGATCGCCTGACTGTGATCAAGTGAACGATCTGTCGCTTCTGGCAACCGTGCCGCGCGGGCTCGCCGACCTCGCCGCGGCGGAACTCGCCGCACTCGGGGCGCAGGAGGTGCGCGAGCGCGCGGGGGCGGTGTCTTTCCGCGGCAGCCTCGAGACCGCCTATCGCGCCTGCCTGCACTCGCGGCTCGTCAACCGCGTGCTGCTCGAGATCGCCCGCTACCAGGCGCCGGACACCGAGTCCTTCTACCGCGGCGCCCGGGTCGTGTCCTGGCGCGAGCACCTGGCTCCCGGTGCGAGCCTCGCCTGCGAGTTCACCGGGCACCACCCGACGATTACGCACAGCCACTTCGGCGCCCTGAAACTAAAGGACGCCATCGTCGATACCCTGCGCGAGTCGAGCGGCGAGCGGCCGGAGGTGGCGCTGGATCGGCCGGACGTGCGGGTCCATGCGCACGCGCGGGATGCCACGATCACGCTCTACATCGATCTGGCCGGAGAGAGTCTGCACCGCAGGGGCTACCGCAGCGAGGCGCTCGCCGCGCCCTTGAAGGAGAACGTCGCCGCCGGCGTCCTGGTGCGCAGCCTCTGGCCGCAGCTCGCGGCCGAGGGGGCGCAGTTTCTCGACCCGCTGTGCGGCTCGGGAACGCTGGTGATCGAGGCGGCGCTGATCGCCGCCGCACGGGCCCCAGGGCTCACGCGCAGCCATTTCGGCTTCCTTGGCTGGCGCGGCCACGATGCGCCGCTCTGGGCACGGCTGTGCGAGCAGGCGCGCACGCAGTGCCGCCAGCGCGGTGCCGATCAGCCGCTGCTGCGCGGCCGCGATCGCGATCCGGCGGCCGTGCGCGCCGCCGTGGCGAATGCCGAGCGCGCCGGAGTGGGCGCGTGGGTGCGCTTTGAGGTCGGGCCGCTCGAGGCGGCGCGGCCGGCCGCCGCGGGCAGCGGACTGCTGTGCACCAATCCGCCGTACGGGGCGCGCCTGGAGGATCTGGCCGCCGCGCGCGTCATTCACCGCCAGCTCGGCGAGGTGCTGCGCGAGCACTTCCAGGGCTGGCGCGCGGCGGTGCTCACCGGCGCGCCGCAGCTGGGGTTCGAGCTCGGCATCCGCGCCGAGCGCACGCATACGCTCTGGAATGGCGCGATCGAATGCCGCCTGCTGCGCATGCGCATCGAGGCGGCGAGTCTGCGTCAGCCGGGTACGCTCGCCCGGCAGGACCGCTCTCTCGCCGAGATGCCCGGGGCACGGATGTTCGCCAACCGGCTGGCGAAGAACCTCAAGCGCCTGGGCGGCTGGGCCAGGCGCGAGGCGGTTTCGTGCTACCGCCTGTACGACGCCGACATGCCCGAGTATGCCTTCGCCATCGATCGGTACGAGACCGTGGACGAGCCGCTGGTCTGGCTGTACGTGCAGGAGTACGCTGCGCCGCGCACGATCGAACCGGAGGCGGTGCGCCGTCGGCGCGGTGAAGTGCTCGCGGCCCTGCCGGAGGTGACGGGCGTGGCACGCGAGCGGATCAAGCTGCGCACGCGGCGGCGCACCCGGCGGGGGGAGCAGTACGAGAAAATCAGCGGCGAGGGCGCCTTTCACGTGGTGGGCGAGGGCGGACTGAAGTTCCGCGTCAATTTCACCGACTACCTCGACACCGGTCTGTTCCTCGACCATCGCCTGACGCGCGAACGGCTGCGGCGCGCGGCCCGGGATGCGCGCTTCCTCAACCTGTTTGCCTACACGGGCACGGCCACGGTGTATGCGGCGAGCGGCGGGGCGCGCAGCACCACTTCGGTCGACCTGTCCCATACCTATCTCGAGTGGGCGCGGCGCAATCTGGCGCTGAACGGGCTCGCGGGCGCGCGGCACGAATTCGTGCAATCCGACTGCCTGCAGTGGCTCGGCGCGGCGGTGCGCGCGAGTGCGCGCTACGATCTCATCTTTCTCGATCCGCCGACATTCTCCAACTCCAAGCGGATGCAGGGCGTGCTCGATGTGCAGCGCGACCACCGCACGCTCATCGAGCAGTGCATGCAGCTGCTCGCTGCGGGCGGACTGCTCGTGTTCTCGACCAACGCGCAGCGCTTCCGGCCGGACCCCGAGCTCGAGCGGCGCTATGCCCTGCTTGAGATCTCCGCGGCGACCCTACCGGCGGACTTCGAGCGCAGTCCGCACATTCACCGCTGCTTCGAGCTGCGCGAGCGCTGAGGCGGCAGCGGCTGCTCCTCCGGCCGCCACGGCCGGCCCTGCTTCTGCTCGATATAGCCCCGGATCAGTCGCCGCACGACCTGCGAGGGGGTGGCGTCTTCCTCGGCGCACAGGCGCTCGAAGATCGCCTTCTTGCGCGGATCGATCAGGATGGTCAGGCGGGCAGTGCGCGTTTCGAGGGACACGGCAGTGGAACCTCTTCACATTTTATCTGCACCCAATGATAATAGGATGCATCGTTCGGTGCATCCTGTGAACCCCCCATCCCCCATGCTGCTCGTCGGCTGCATCGCGCTCCTGCTGGGCTGGGCGGGGATTGGGCTTGCCGGGCTGCTACGCCCGCGCAGCGTGTTTTTCACCGGCCGGATCCTCTTCCCCCTCGGCGCGCTGCTCGGGTTGGCGCTCGCGGCGCTCGGGGCGGTGAGCCTGGTGGGCGGCGGCATCGAGCGACTGGTGCTGCCGATCGGTCTGCCGGGACTGCCGATGCATCTGCGGCTCGATCCGCTCTCGAGCGTGTTCCTGGTGCTCCTCGGGGCGAGCTCGGGAGGCATCTCGCTGTTCGCCGGCGGGTATTTCCGCGCCGGGGAGGGAACCGCCCCGGGTCTGCTGTGCCTGCAGTACCACCTGTTCCTCGCGAGCATGGGGTGGGTGCTCATCGCCGACGATGCCTACAGCTTCCTCGTGGCCTGGGAGCTGATGGCGCTCTCCTCCTATTTTCTGGTGGTGACGCAGCACCGCATCCCGGAGATCCGCCGCGCGGGCTTTCTCTATCTGCTGATGGCGCACGTGGGGGCGATCTGCCTGCTGCTGTGCTTCGGGGTGCTGCAGGGCGGCAGCTGGCTGTTTACCTTCCACGCCATGCGCGCCGCGCACCTCTCGCCGGGCTGGGCGAGCGCAGCGTTCCTACTGGCGCTCGTGGGCTTCGGGGCCAAGGCAGGGCTCGTGCCGCTGCATGTGTGGCTGCCGGAGGCGCACCCGGCGGCGCCCTCGCCGGTCTCGGCGCTCATGAGCGGCGTGATGCTCAAGACCGCCGTGTACGGCATGCTGCGGGTAGGGCTCGACCTGCTGGGCCGCCCGCTGTGGTGGTGGGGGCTCGTGCCGCTGATCCTCGGGCTGTTCACGATCTTCTACGGCGTGCTGTTCGCGGCCGTGCAGACGGACATGAAGCGTCTGCTCGCATATTCCTCCGTCGAGAACATCGGCATCGTGTTCACCGGCATCGGGCTCACGATCGTCTTCGCCGGCTCGGGCATGAGGGTGGTAGCGGCGCTCGCGCTGCTCGCCACGCTCTATCACTGCCTCAATCACGCGTTCATGAAGAGCCTGCTGTTTCTCGGTACGGGCTCGGTGCTGCACGCCACCGGTGAGCGTAATCTCGGGCGGCTCGGGGGACTGATCCACCGGATGCCGTGGGTGGCCTGGCTGACGCTCATCGGCACGCTGGCGATCGCCGGACTGCCGCCGCTGAACGGCTTCGTGTCCGAGTGGCTGCTGCTGCAGTCATTCCTGTTCGCCGATCATCTGCCGCACGCGTTCGTGAACCTGCTGATCCCGATGGGCATGGCGCTCGTGGCCCTCGGCGCGGCGCTCGCCGGCTATGTCATGGTGAAGTTCTACGGGGTCATCTTCCTCGGCCAGCCGCGCGAAGCCTCCCTGGTCCATGCGCACGACTGCGGCTGGCTTGAGCGGATCGGACTGGCCTGGCTTGCCCTCGGCTGTCTCGCACTCGGCCTCGCACCGGTGCAGGTGATCGGCGCGCTCAGTGCCGTGACCGCGCAGCTGATCGGGGCAGTCGTGCCCCAGGCCTCGGCACACTGGTGGCTGCTCGCGCCTGTGCCCGGCCGGCCGGTCTCCTACGGACCGGTGGTGTTCCTCACCGCCACGCTCGCGGTGGTGCTCCTGACGGCGCTCCTGGTGCGTCTGACCTACCGCCAGCGCGTGCGGCGCGCGCCCGCCTGGGACTGCGGCTTCGGCGCGCTCACGCCGCGCATGCAGGACACGGCCGAGGGCTTCGGTCAGCCGATCCGGCATCTGTTCCAGTCGTTCTTCGACATCGAGCGCGAGCTGCCTGCGCCGGCCGACCGCGCGCCGCGCTACCGTATCGCCATCCGGGAGCGGATCTGGAAGCTGCTCTATGAGCCGCTCTCGGGAGCCGTCGAGCGGCTGGCCAACACGGCCGCCCGCCTGCAGCAGGGCCGGATCTCGGTCTACCTGCTCTACAGCTTCGCGACGCTGCTCGTGCTGCTGACCGTGGCGTTGCTCTCATGAGCGCGATCGACTGGATCACCCAGGTGCTCGAGGTGGTGGTGGCGCTCGCGGCGGCGCCCGCCTTGCTCGGCTGGCTGAACCAGTGCCGCGCCTGGCTGCAGAACCGCCGCGCGCCGAGCTTGTGGCTGCCGTACCGCAACCTGCGCAAGCTCCTGCACAAGGAAGCGGTGATTGCCGAGAACGCCTCGCCGCTGTTCCGCATCGCACCGTATGTGGTATTCGGCTCGATGGTGCTCGCTGCGGGCATCATTCCCTCCATGGGCACGCGGCTGCCGCTGGTCGTCTCGGCCGACGCCATCGCCCTCGTCGGGCTGTTCGCAGCCGCGCGGGTGTTCATGACGCTGGCGGCCATGGATGTCGGCACGGCATTCGGGACGCTCGGTGCGCGCCGAGAGATGATGGTCGGGTTCCTCGCTGAGCCCGCCCTGCTGATGGTGATCTTCGTCGCCTCGCTTATCTCCTCGAGCACGGCGCTGCCAGTGATCACCGAGCACCTCGCCTCGGGCCACCTCGGCCTGTCCCCCGGCCTTGCCTTCAGCGCGGTGGCCTTCGTTCTGGTGCTGCTGGCAGAGAATGCGCGCATTCCCGTCGACAACCCCGCGACGCATCTGGAGCTCACCATGATCCACGAGGCCATGGTGCTCGAGTACTCGGCGCGGCACCTCGCCCTGATGGAATGGGCCGCGCAGCTGAAGCTGTTCAACTACGTCTGCATCGGCTTCGCGCTGTTTCTGCCCTGGGGGGTCGCCACCGGACACATCGGTCCGGTGGGGCTGCTCGTGGCCATCCCGGCGCTCGCGGTGAAGCTCGCCGCCGCGGGCGCGGGACTGGCGCTGATCGAGACCGTGTCGGCCAAGATGCGGGTGATGCGAATCCCGGAGTTCCTCGGCACCGCCTTCCTGTTCGCGGTGCTGGGCCTGCTGGTGCACGTGCTGCTCGGAGCGTGAGCGCGATGACACACCTTCCCTTGTATCAACAGCTGCTCGATACCTGCGCGGCGCTGCTGCTGCTGCTGTCGTTCGCCATGTTGTCCCAGCGGCGCGTGGTGACGCTCGTGAATCTCTATGCCGTGCAGGGCGCGGTGCTCGCCGCCGCCACGCTGCTGCTCGCCTGGCGGACCGGCGAGGGACACCTGTATCTCTCGGCAGCGCTCACGCTCGCACTCAAGGTGGCGTTCCTGCCGTGGCTGCTGCACAGGCTGATCCGCCGCCTCGAGGTGTACTGGGACACCGAGCCGCTGCTGAACGTCTCCGGGACGATGCTCGTGGGTCTGGTGATCGTGGTGTTTGCGTTCGCGCTTGCCCAGCCCATCACGCTGCTCGCGAGCACCGCCACCCGCAGCGCCGTCGGGATCGCCGTGAGCGTCGTGCTGCTCGCTTTCCTGATGATGATTACACGGCGCAAGGCCATGTCGCAGGTGATCGGTTTCCTATCCATGGAAAACGGCGTGTTCTTCGGCGCAATGAGCGCGAGCTACGGCATGCCGATGGTGGTCGAGCTCGGTGTCGCCCTCGATGTGCTGGTGGCCGTGCTGGTGCTGGGGGTGTTCTTCTTTCAGATCCGCGAGCGGTTCGAGAGCCTCGACCTGCATCACCTCGAAGCGTTGAAGGAGCACGAGTAGGATGGAGCTGCTGTTGCTGCTGACGCTGCCGGTCGCCGGCGCCGCCCTGCTCGGGTTCATCGGGGCTGGACGCAGAGCGCCCGAGGTCAACGCGCTGCTGAGCCTCGGGACGTTCCTCGCCGCCTGCGCGCTCACCGTGCGGGTGATACGCCACGGCGATCTGCTGCTCGGGGACGAGCAGTTCTTCATCGATCCGTTCAACGTCTTCCTGGTGGCGCTCACGGCGTTCGTCGGGCTCACCACCGCGCTATTCTCACGCCCGTACATGCGCGTGGAGCTCGAGCACGGCCGGCTCACCCCGGGCAGGCTGCGGCTCTACCACAGCATGTATCAGCTGTTCATGTTCACCATGCTGCTCGCACTGACGACCAACAACATGGGGTTGATGTGGGTGGCGATGGAGGGCGCGACACTCTCGACGGTCCTGCTGGTGACGCTGTACCGCACGCCGGGCAGCCTCGAGGCCGGCTGGAAGTACTTCATCCTGTGCGGCGTCGGCATCGCCCAGGCCCTCTTCGGCACCATCCTGCTGTACGTCGCGGCCGGGAAGGTCCTCGGCGCGCAGGGCATGACGGCGCTGCTGTGGACGCATCTCGATGCGGTGAAAACCCAGCTCGAGCCGACGGTGCTGGCGCTGGCGTTCGTGTTCCTGCTGATCGGCTACGGCACCAAGGTGGGCCTCGTGCCGCTGCACAGCTGGTTGCCGGATGCGCACGCCGAGGGACCGACGCCGATCTCGGCCGTGCTCTCGGGCCTGCTGCTGAACGTCGCGCTCTACGCGGTGGTGCGCAGCAAGGTGCTGGTGGAGGGATCGCTGCACTCGCAGCTGCCCGCGATGATGCTCATGGGCTTCGGGCTCCTCTCGGTGGTGTTGGCCTCGCTCCTGCTGTGGCGCCAGCGCGATATCAAGCGCTTGTTCGCCTATTCCTCCATCGAGCACATGGGGATCGCGACCTTCGCCTTCGGCATGGGCGGACCGATCGCCAACTTCGCGGCGCTTTTGCACATGACGGTGCATTCGCTGACGAAATCCTCCATCTTCTTCACCGCCGGTCATGCTGCGCAGAAGACGGGCACGCAGACGATGGAGCGCATCCGCGGTCTGATCACGCTCTCGCCGACGGTCGGCTGGGGGTTGATGCTCGGCTCGCTCGCCATCCTCGGGATGCCGCCCTTCGGAGTGTTCACCAGCGAGTTCCTCATTCTCACGACCGCCATGCGCGCACAGCCTTGGGCCGCGCCCATTCTGCTCGCGGCGCTCGCCGTGGCGTTCGCCGCCATCTTCTCCAAGGTGCAGCCCATGGTGTTCGGCGAGACCACGGGGCGCCGCCTGCCGCATCCGCCGGCTCTGCTGCCCGTGTTTGCGCACCTCGCCATCGTGCTGCTGTTGGGGCTGTACATCCCGCCGTACCTCGCCGAGTGGTATCGCGCGGCGGCGCACTTGATCGGGGGGCCGTAGCCATGGCGCAGCGGGGCCGCGCGGCAAGGGGCGAACGATGCCCGTGAGGCGCTGGTGGGAGCGCGGGCGGAGGATCCCGGGCGCCTTGAGCGCCCGGGGACTCGGTGTCGATGCGGAGCAATGGCCGCAGGTGGCGCGCGATGTCGCCGCCGCGGGCGGTGTGCTGCAGTCGCTGTGGGTGAGCCGTGAGCCCGGGAGCGATGCGGCCGTGTACGGCGCGTATCTCACCGATCCCGGGGTGCTGGTCACCGAGCTCACGCTGCCGGCAGGCGGCGAGCCGCCCCATTATCGGGGGCTCGAGGACATCTTTCCGGCCGCATCGCGGCTGCAGCGCGCCGCTTTCGATCTTTCGGGTGTGCGCTCGAGCGATCCGGACTGCAGGCCATGGCTGGATCACACGAGCCCCTATGAATTCGTCCGGGTGGACGGTGAGGGCGTACATGAAATCGCCGTGGGTCCGGTGCATGCCGGCACCATCGAGCCGGGGCACTTCCGCTTCTCGGTGGTGGGCGAGAAGGTGCTCAGGCTGGAGGAGCGCCTCGGCTACGTGCACAAGGGACTCGAGCAGCGCTTCAGCGGGCTGCCCATTCTGCAGGGCCATCGGCTGGCCGCGCGTGTCTCGGGCGACTCGGCGGTGGCGTTCTCCTGGGCCTATTGCCAAGCCCTGGAGGGTATGAGCGACTGTGCGCTGCCGCCGCGGGCGGTCTGGCTGCGTGCCGTGTGCCTGGAGCTCGAGCGCCTCGCCAATCATCTCGGCGACCTGGGCGCGCTCGGCAACGACGCCGGATTCGCGTTCGGCCTCGCGCAGTTCTCCCGCCTGAAGGAGGATCTGCTGCGGGCGGTGTCGGCAGCGTTCGGCCGACGGTATCTGTTCGATACCGTCTTGCCCGGTGGCATCGCAGTCGATGTGTCGACCGATGCGGCACGCGCGTTGGCTGAGGTGGTCTGTGCAGTCTGCGCCGAGACTCTCGAGTTGCGTGCCATATACGAGGAGCACGAGGGGGTGCGCGATCGCTTCACGGGAGCAGGCCGTCTGGAGCCGCAGCTCGCCGCCAAACTCGGGGTCATCGGACTTGTGGGGCGCGCCAGCGGACAGGCGCGGGATGTGCGCGTGGATCTGCCGCATCCGCCGTACACAGAGCTGCCCGTTGCGAAGATCGTGCAACAGGGCGGGGACGTCGCGGCCCGGGCGGCAGTGCGCTTCGCGGAGGTGCAGGAGTCGGGGCGGCTCCTCGAGCGGCTGCTGTCGGGGCTGCCGGATGGCGAGCGTGCGGTAGCGGTGAACGCTCCGGCTGACGGCGCGTTCGGCATAGGCCTCATCGAGGGGTGGCGCGGGCCGGTGCTCGTTGCATTGCAGGCAGGGCCGGAGGGCTCGATCCGCCGCTGCCACCCGCACGATCCGTCATGGCAGAACTGGCCTGCGCTGGAGTACGCCATCCTGGACAACATCGTGCCGGACTTCCCGCTCATCAACAAGTCGTTCAACCTCTCCTACAGTGGCGTGGATCTGTAGTCATGCTCAAGACGCTGCGCAAGATCGCCTCCATCGGACTGGTATCCGAGACGCCGCCCGTGCCCGATGAGCTGCTGCGCGTGGGGCGCGCATTGGACGACAGGATCGCCGCGGTGCTCGGCAGGGCGCTGTGCATCCGGCACGTCGATGCCGGTTCGTGCAACGGTTGCGAGCTCGAGATCCAGGCGCTCGGTAATCCGTACTACAACCTGGAGGGCTGTAACATCCGCTTCGTCGCGAGCCCCCGCCACGCGGACCTGCTGCTGGTTACCGGGCCGGTGGTGAAGAACATGGAAGCGGCGTTGCAGCGCGTCTACGCAGCCACACCCGCGCCGAAGCTGGTCGTGGCGGTGGGCGAGTGCGGTTGCACGGGCGGCGCGCTCGGGGAGTGCCCCGCCGCATTGGGCCGGGTCTCGAACGTCATCCCGGTGGACGTAGCGGTGCCGGGCTGTCCGCCGCACCCCGTGCGCATCCTGCAGGGCATCTTGACGGCCCTATCGCCGGCGGCCTGAATCTGCGGCGCTCGCCTGCGCAAGGACGGGCTCCCGGTGCGCCTATGGGTGCGTGCGCAGCCTTTCCCCATCTGAATCCGGGCAGCACTGCGCCTGACCCGCCGGCATGGGGCAGCATCTGCACGCGTAGGCTGGATGAGTTCAGCGGGGCGAGTCGCGGTGTCGGCGCCCGCTCCCTCACGGGGCTCGCCAGCGCGGAACGCCCCTATTTGGCGGCGCGCCGTCGGATGGGTGCACGGTTGCGCTGTGCGTCGGCCACCCTGCGCAGGATTCGGGCGAGCATGATGTCCGAGCCGGGCGCTTGGCGCGCATGATCAGCGCGCCGGTCCCGTTGATCGGGCCGCCGATGAGCTGCGCGCCCGCAGCCTGGGCGAGCGCAATGGAGTGCGCCGGAGGCCTTGACGCGCACTAGGGTCGCAAGCGAGACTGACCCTGCGTGCTGGTTCCCCGGTGAAAGCTGGGGAGGCAAGAGGGAACGCGGTGACGCTCCATGAGCCGAAGCCGTGGCTACCCCCGTAACTGTAGGCGGAGAGTCCGCGTCCATCACGGCCACTGGGAAACTGGGAAGGCCGGACGCATGATCAAGACCCGCGAGCCAGGAGACCTGCCAGTACGGTCACCCAACCGGTGGGCGGGGCGTACCACACGGAGCGGTCATTCGCAGCGGTGACATTGAGACCGATGCGCAGGCCGTGGGACAGCATTCCACGATCAGTGAATTCAGGTGCGTGCGCGGAACGTGGGTTTCGCGTGCGCTGCCTGTGCCGGACCGTGCCACTCGCATCGGCTGTCGTTACCACGCCCCTCGGGGCACATGTACGGAGCACTGCGATGCGTTCGACCGCGAGACTGACTTCTTGCCTTCCAGGTAAACTCTGCGCACACGCGGCAAAGGCCGAGCGCCGGCGATGTGCCGCGCCGCCGTCGTGTCGCCCGTCGGATGACACACGAAGAGCGGTCGGTGCATTCCATGTGTCGCTGGTTGTGCTGTCTCTGGCGGCGCTTGCGACACCGGCGATTGCCGCGGATTCGCCGAGCGGCTTATCGACGGTAGTCATCTCGGCCGCGACGTTTCCCCAGCCGCTGACCCAGGCGCTCCCGAGCGTAAGCGTGCTCACCCGCGTGCAGATCGAACGCAGCGGCGAGAAGAATCTCTCGACCCTGCTACAACGAATAGCAGGAATCCAGATCACCTCCAATGGTGGCCCTGGGCACTCCGCGACGCCTTATCTTGAGGGATTCGGCGGCACGGATGCCGGCGTTCTCATTCTGCTCGACGGCGTGCCGCTCACTGCCGAAGATGCCTCGGGCGGGGGTGACTATCTTGAGAACCTCACCACCGATCAGATCGAGCGCATTGAAGTCATTCACGGTAACGTATCGGCGATCTACGGCTCCGGCGCGATCGGCGGCGTCATCCTGATCACTACCCGCGAGGGTGGCCGCAAACCGCAGGCCGAACTGTCCCTGACGGCGGGCAGCCGTAACACCGTGACGGCCTCGGCCAACGCCAGCGGCGAGATTGACCACACCCGCCTGCAGATCGGAGTCAGCCGCTACACCACGGCCGGCATCCCGTCAATCAATCCCGCTGAAAGCCCCTTCGTAACCTCGAACAGCACCGACGGGTATCACAACATAACGGCGAACGGCTCGCTTGTGCAGGAACTGGGTCATCATCAGCAGCTTGGCGCGCGCGCGTTTCTCAGTGACGGGCGCTACAGCTACGACAACGAGAGCGCCGGTGGCCGTACCAAGCAGAGCCTGCTGCAGATCTTCAGCGACAACCGGATTGATGCGATCTGGACTTCGCACCTCAGTCTGTCTCGTCAGCGCACCGATAACGTCAATCTCGGCAGCTACCCCGCAACGTATCGTTCGACGCACCTCGATGTGCTGTGGCGGAACGTCATCCGGATTTCCAAAGCCTGGACGCTGACCGGTGGCGCAACCCATCAGCACCAGTCTGTCACGAGCGCCGGGCAGGGCGGCATTCCGAGCGTCTCGCGCAACGTGACCGCCATTTTCGCGGGGGTAAACGGCTCATTTGCCGGCAATGAGATCCAGCTGAACCTGCGCCACGACCAGTTCGACGGATATGCGAGCACCAAAAACACTTACTACGCCGGCTATGGCCGACAGTTGGGCCACGGCTTCGAGGCCATTGTCAGCTACTCGAGCGCCTTCAACGTGCCGCCGCTTGGTTATCTCTATTACAGCAATCCGTACTGGGCCGCCAACCCCCTGCTGAAGCCCGAGTCGGCACATACGGTGCAGACGGCGCTGCAGTGGTCGGGCCGGACGAACCTTGTTCGCGCCACATTGTTCCAGACCATGGGCGGGGACATGTGGGGCTTCGGCTCGACGCCGAATGGATTGACGGAGTTTGCGAATATCGCTCGCACGCGCACCCGCGGGCTTGAGCTTACGGCGCGGGGCACTTGGCGGCGGTGGAGCTATGATGCGAATGTAACCTTGCAGCAGCCGTTGGCGGTCAGCGAGCCCGGCGATCCGACGCTGCAGCGCTTGGCGCGAAGCATCGCGAACGTGAATGTCGAGTACGAGTTCCGGCGCTTTGCGGCCGGCGTACTCGTCCACTACACCGGGCCGCGGCCTGACGTCGCGTATTCGGCGTCTTTCGCGGCGATTCCGGTGACTCTCGGCAGCTATACCACGGTCGGTCTGACCGCAGACGGACCGATAGGTCACACACTGCGCTGGAATGTGAGTCTCGAGAATCTGCTCGATAAGCGGTACGAGACGGCCTATAGCTACAACTCCGTGCCGTTCGGGGCCTTCGTGGGGCTGACCTGGAGTCCTTTCGGGCGGTGACCTGTCCGACGCTCCGTGCCGACCACCGGCGGCCGCCGCGGCCGGCGGCGGATGCACGATCGGCAAAGGAGCGCCGGGGATCGATTCGATTGGCAGGGCGCAGATAGTTGGGACGGCAAGCACTCCTGGCATGCGGGCCGCGCGCTGACCTTCCCGGCGCGCGGCCGACTCCATCATGTGCTGTCGCAGGAGGTACCGCGGCCGGTTCGGAACATTCCCATCGGTGCCATATGGAGCTCCTGCGCCTGGCAGATCAGCGGCGTGAGGTCCGCCGGGTCGGTCTCTGGGTGGAACAGCATGCCCGCGATCGTTCCGGAGTGGGAGATCTGCAGACCGAGCGCGTCGCGCGCGGCGGCGAGTGCGCACAGCGAGTTGAATCCCCGCATGGGCGCAGTGATCTGATGCAGTTCGGCGCTGTGCGTTGCCACCGTGGCGATTTCGCCGGCATCGCGCGAGCGGAACGCGGCACGTGCTCGTTCGACGAGCTCGGTATAACGAGCCCGCATATCATCACCTGGCACGGGCAGGGTCAATGTATCGCGGCCACCGGACCGCGGGTCGGTGTCTATGCTCAGTACGAGGAACTCCGGCATCCAGTGCCCCCAGTGCTCGAGGACGCGGCCTTCGCGCTGTGCGAATAGCACGACGCTGTCGAACATGAGTGGATCGGAGGCGACCTCGGCCCTCACCGCAAGCTCGGCGAGCAGGGCGGAATCGGCTCGCGCGCCGCATGCGGCATATACCGCGCGGAGCGTCGCGAGCACGTCGCTGGTCGAGGAGCCCATCCCGAGACCGGTGGGTATCGGGCTGTGTAGCCGCAGCACACCGCCGGTGGCGGTGGCACCGAGCGCATCGAGCGCCAATCGGGCTGCGCGCGCGGATTTCACCTTGCCGGCGGGGTGGACCTCGATCTGCCGTCCTGGCGCTAACCTGAAATGCGCCTCGCTGCCGGCGTCTGCGACCGGCAGAGTCACCAGACAGGGGACAGGATGTGTAGCAGCCTGCGATTGCGGCCACCATAGACCCTGGAGAATCTCGCCGTGATGGCGGCCGGCACGACCGATGGCGAGACCTGTTCCCGAGGCCGGCTTGCACGCCGGTGCGTCCGTCAGTCCGGGTGCCATGTCTCGCGGACCACCAACGGGTTGTCGGCGCCTACCGCTCGTGCGCAGAACAGGGCAGTTGCGTAACGGGATGACAGTTGCCATGCCGCCCTAGCGTCAACCCCGCAATAAGCCTGCAACAGGAACTGCAGTACGCCCCGGTGTGTCACGATTGCGAGGGTCGCACACGAGGCGTCCTGCAGCCATTCATCGGCTGCCCTGCTGATGCGTGCGGTGAACTGCTCATACGGCTCCGCGTGGGGTGGTGTAAAGGTCGCAAATCCGTTCAGCCAGCGCTGTGCCTGGTCCGGGAAACGAGTTGCGATCTCGTCCCATCGCAACGCTTCCCAATCGCCGAAGTGCAACTCGCGCAATGCCGGGGTGAGCGTGGCCATGATCCCATGCTGCGCGGCCAGCGCCTCGGCGCAGCGGCGGGTGCGCAGCAGATCGCTGCTGAGGAGTCGATCAAGCGGCGTTTGGTCGAGTTTTCGCTGCAGCGCGTGCAGCTGTGCCAGGCCGCTTGCACTCAAGTCTGGGTCGCTGTGTCCGCAAAAAGTTCCGGCAAGATCGGTGGCCGGGTGGCGGATCAGAATCAGCTGTCTCATCGCCACGCGCCGCAGAGATAAACGGCAATGGCGGTAATCTGGATGGCAGCGCCGAAGCAGTCGCCCGTCACGCCGCGTATCCGCCGCCGGAAATATAATCCGCTCGCAGCGGTGGCCAGCAGACAGGCCATCCAGGGGCGCCAGCTGGCCGCGTGCAGACTCGCCAAGGTAACCGCGGCGGCAATCAAAGTTCCGATCGCCATCGCCGGTGGTGAGATGGAGCCGGCGAGCCGCGCGCCCTGCCCCGCAGACGGTCCGCCTTGACGGGCCGATGGCAGAAAATACGCAAGTGGGAGCACGCTCCAGCGCGAGAGCATTTCCGCCGTGACGAGATAGGCGAGCGCATCGGGTGCCGGGAGTGCTGCTATGAGTACAATCCGCAGCAGGAGCGATAGTGCGACGGCAATCGCACCGTAACTGCCGATGCGGCTGTCGCGCATGATGGCGAGCGCCCGATCGGCCGTCGCTCCGCCCCCGAAGCCGTCGGCGCTGTCGGCGAGTCCGTCCTCGTGAAGGGCGCCGGTGATCAGCACCAGAAAAACCACGGTTGCGGCAGCCGCAGCGGTCGGTGCGAGGTGCGGACGGACAGCCGCGTCGATACCCGCCGCTGCCAATCCGAGCAGCGCCCCGACCAAGGGAAAATAGGGGGCTGCCCGCGCGAGCGAGACCTCACCGAGCCAGCGCTGCGGCAGCGGAATGCGCGTGAGAAATTGAACCGCGCCGAGGAATTCGCGGATCAGACGCCTCATGCGTTCGCGGTACTCACTCCTGCCGAGGTGAACGTCGCCATTTCCGTCAGAATGTGCATGGCCGAGGTGATGATCGGCATCGCCAGCACAGCACCCGTGCCCTCCCCCAGGCGCATGCGCAGGTCCAGAATGGGTTTGATGCCGATGTGGTGCAGCAGGTGCGCGTGCCCGGGTTCCTCGGAGCGGTGGCCGGCGAGCAGGTAATCGCGCACGGGCGGGGCGAGCGCGACGGCGAGCGCTGCGGCCGCTGTGGCAATGAAGCCGTCGACGACGATGATTTTGCGGTGGCGCGCGGCGCCGAGAAAGAAGCCCGTCATCGCCGCGATCTCGAGACCGCCCACGCGACGCAGGAGCTCGAGCGGCGCGATCGTCTCGGTGCGCCATAGGGGCACGTGCTTACCCAGTGCCTCATCGATCACCTGTCGCTTGCTTTGACGCGCAGCCGAACTGATGCCGGTGCCTGCCCCCGTGACCGCTTCGACCGGCTGACGGGTGAGGGCGGCGGCGAGGGCGCTGGCCGCCGTCGTATTGCCGATGCCCATCTCCCCGGCAGCCACCAGGTGCACTTGCCGGCCGTGGGCGTCATCGGCGGCCTCAAGGCCGACGTTCAGCGCATCGGCCAGCTCGCATTGCGACATCGCCGGCTCGACGCGCAGGTTGCGGCTACCGCGGCGGACCTTCCGTTGCCATAATGCGCCGTGAGCGGAGAAATCGGCATCCACTCCAACGTCGATGATCGTCAGCTGCACCTCATGAAGCCGCGCGAGCACGCTGATGGCCGCGCCGCCGTGCAGAAAATTCTCGACCATCTGCGCAGTCACGGCGCTCGGGTAGGCGCTGACCCCCTCCTGAGTCACGCCATGGTCGGCGGCGAACACGTATGCGGCCTTACGCAGCGGCAGCGACCAGCTTCCTTCGGCGATGGCATAGCACTGCGCGGCGATCGCTTCCAGCTGTCCGAGGCTGCCGGGCGGCTTGGTCAGCTGATCCAGCCGTTGATCGGCCTCGATCCGCAAGCGCTCTGTCACGGGCCGGATGTGCGCCAGCGTCTGCTGCAACGAGTCGGGAATGGTATCGCTCATGTCCAACGGACCTCTCTGATGAATTGTATGGTTCCGGCGAGGCGGGCATCGCGCGAGCCCGGCCGCGGCATGCCGTTGATACTCATCGGGATCGCCGCGCTGGCCCGCGCGGTCCGAAGTCGACCGCGTGCAGTGATCGAGCTCATTGCGGCTGTCCCTTGAGTTCCAAAGGCAACCCCGCGATCGTGAATGTGACGCGATCGCAGAGCATCGCCAGTGTCTGATGCAGTTCGCCGCTGGCGTCGAGGAACTGCCGCGACAGCTCACCGAGCGGCACGACACCAAGGCCCGTTTCGTTACTGACGAGAATGAGCGTACCGCTGAGTTCCGCCACGGCTTCGCAGAGACTGTGGCGCTCGTCGTCGAACCGCTCGGGTCTTAAGCACAGCAGGTTGGTGAGCCAGAGCGTCAGGCACTCGACCAGCAGGCACCGGTCGGGCGAGGCGTTGGCGAGCAGTACGCGACCGAGTGCGAAGGGCTCCTCGACCGTGACCCATTCCGGGGGGCGCCGCGCGCGGTGTTGCCTGATCCGCGCATGCATCTCGGCATCGTCGGCGGGGATCGCGGTGGCGACATACAGTACTTGACGGCCGCTCGCGCGGGCACGCTGCTCCGCCAGCCGGCTCTTGCCCGAGCGCACTCCGCCGAGAATCAGCTGCTTCATCGGGGAGTTGTCCTTTGCGGCGGGCTCCCTACTTCGCCGGGCTCGATTGAGCCGAGCAGCAGATGCAGGCGCACGGAACTCTCCACGGCATCCGCCAGGTCCTCCAGCGCCCGCTCGCGTCGCAGACGATGATCGAGCGCAATGGGCGCGGTGAGCCCGGCCCAGGCGAGCAGTGCGCTGCACGCGGCCGGCTCTTCGAACAACCCGTGCACATACGTGCCGAGCACTTGTCCGTCCGGCGATATCGCCCCATCCGCTCGTCCATCCTCGAACTCGATCAGGGGGCGCTCGAGCGCTGCACCGCTGCTGCGGCCCGTGTGGATTTCGTAGCCGCGGACTGAGGCGGACGTGAGCGTCAGACGGCCGCTGACGTTGCGCAGCTGCTTTTCTCTTTCCAGCGTGGTGTGCAGAGCGAGCCAGCCGAAGCCTGGACGGGTCCCCGCGTATCCCTCGACTCCATGCGGATCGGCGATCGTCTCGCCAAGCATCTGCAAGCCGCCGCAGATGCCGACCAGCCGGCCTCCGTAGCGCAGGTGTCGTGCCAGTTGCTCGCCCCAGCCGCGCTCGCGCAGCCAGGCGAGATCGGCGCACACGGACTTCGAGCCGGGCAGGATGACAAGATCGGCGCCCGGCACATCGAGCGGGTCCACGGTGTAGCGGAAGTCGATCTGCGGATGCTGGCGCAGCGGGTCGAAATCGGTATGGTTGGAGATCCGCGGCAGGACGGGCACGACCACGCGCAGCCGCGGCGCCTGCGCGGCGTGTGTATCCGGCTCGCGGCGGATGCCGTCCTCGGCGTCGAGATGCAGGTTCTCGAGGTACGGCAGCACCCCGAATACCGGCTTGCCGCTGTGCCTCTCGAGCCACTCGAGCCCGGGATCGAGTAGGGCCCGATCGCCACGGAAGCGATTGATCACGAAGCCGGTGACGCGCGCTCGCTCCGACTCGCTGAGCAGCGCCAACGTGCCGACCAGCTGCGCGAATACCCCTCCGCGGTCGATGTCCGCGATCAGCGCCACGGGACAGTCGATGGCCTCGGCGAATCCCATGTTGGCGATATCGTCGGTGCGCAGGTTGATTTCCGCCGGGGAGCCCGCACCTTCGACCAGGACGAGCTCGTATGCGCAGGCCAAGCGGTGGTAGGAATCGAGCACCGCCTGGCGCGCGATCCGCTTGTACTCTTGGTACCCGGCTGCATCGAGCGTGCCGATCGGACGGCCCTGAATGATCACCTGTGCCCCGCGGTCGCTTTCCGGTTTGAGCAGGACCGGATTCATGTCCGTCGTCGGGGCAATGCCCGCCGCCTGCGCCTGCAGTGCCTGAGCGCGTCCGATCTCACCGCCATCGCTCGCCACCGCGCTGTTCAGTGACATGTTTTGCGGCTTGAAAGGGGCGACGCGTACGCCATGGCGCCGCAGCACTCGGCACAGGCCCGCAACGAGCGTGCTTTTGCCCGCATCAGAGCTTGTGCCCTGGATCATGAGTGCGCGCGCGGCCACGACCGAGTCTCCTGATAGGCCCCGAGCGCGCGCTCGAGGCGCGCCCACTCGGCATCGTCAGCGGGAAGGCCGAAGCGCAAGCCGCTCGGGGCCTCGAACAGGCGCGTGAGGATGCCCTGGCGCGCCAGTGCCTCGTGAATTGCCGCGGCGGCCGGTGTGGGTACCCATTGAAACAGGCTGCAGCCGCCTGCGGAGGGTAGCCCACAGCGCTGTAGCAGCGCGGTGAGGCGCGCGCACTGCGCATGAAGTCTCGCGCGCATGGCACTTTGCCAGGGCCGGTCCGCGAGCGCATGCTGCGCGATGAAGCGGGCGGGACCGGCGATGGTCCAGGGTCCCATCCGTTCCTTGAGGAGCTCGAGGAACCCCTTATCTGCCAGCACGAATCCGACGCGCGCGCCGGCGAGCCCGAAGAACTTGCCGAGTGAACGCAATACTATAAGTCCCTCGCGCTGGCTGCAGGAGACGATGCTGTTCTCCGGGTTCGCATCGGCGAAGGCTTCGTCAACGATGAGCCATCCGCCACGGGCGGCCAGGCGCGCATGCCACTCGATGAGCTGAGCGTGCGCAATGCGTTCCCCGGTCGGGTT
Organism: Pseudomonadota bacterium; assembly: GCA_021809525.1. Lineage (GTDB taxonomy): Bacteria > Pseudomonadota > Gammaproteobacteria > Steroidobacterales > Steroidobacteraceae > 13-2-20CM-66-19. The sequence continues at coordinate 31,738 of JAKAYU010000004.1, forward strand.
GTTCGGATTGACGAGCACCAAGACATCGAGCAAGTCCGCGGCAGATGGGCAGTCGGCGAGCGCGAGCGGCGCGACCTCGTGTCCCGCCTCGCGCCAGCGCAATGCATGCTCGGCATAGCTCGGGGCGAGTACTCCGACCGTCCCGGGCGCACGCAGCTGCGGTAGATGCATGATCGCGGCCTGAGAGCCTGCGACCGGCAGGACATGCGGCACGCCGAAATAGCGTTGTGCCGCTGCGATGAGCCCGTCATCGTCCTCCGGCAGGCGGGCCCAGGCCGAGCGGGGCACATCGATACCGCACCAGGACGTCGGATTGACCCCGGTCGACAAGTCGAGCCACTGCTCGAGCGCGATGCCATAGCGCTGCGCTGCGCGTCGCAGCCTTCCGCCATGTTCAAGCACGGAACGACCGCCCGACCAGCACGATCAGCGCCGCTGCACCGATCCACACGAGCATTGCGCGCACAACGAGTCGCCGAGCGCGGGAGATATCTCCGAGATCGGCCGGCCGTCCCTCGCCCAGCGTGGAGCGTTCGTGCCAGCGCCCGTGGTAGAAGGCCCCGCCGCCCAGGCGAATGTGCAGTGCGCCGGCACCGGAGGCCATCACCGGACCGGCGTTGGGACTGTCCCATGCCGGGGCCTGGAGCCTCCAGCAGCGCAGTGCGATCCCAGCGTGACCGACTACCGCATAGCTGAATGCGGTCAGGCGGGCGGGCAGGAAATTCATCAGGTCATCGAGCCGGGCCGCCGCCCACCCGAATCGGCGATAGTGCTCGGTACGATAGCCCCACATCGCATCCAGCGTATTGATGAGCCGGTAGGCCAGTGCCCCCGGGACTCCGGTCAGGAGGAACCAGAACAGCGCACCGAATAGCGCGTCGTTGCCGTTTTCGAGCAACGACTCCACGGTCGCGCCAGCGATCCGCTGGGCATCCATGTCCGAGGTGTCGCGGCTCACGATGGCGCCGACGCGGCGACGGGCCTCGGTCAGATCGCCGCGGCGCAGCGCGCGTTCTACTGCAATAGCATGCTCATGCAGGCTCCGGTGGCCGATGACGAGATAGAGAAACCCGATGGCGAGCAGTGGAGCGATGTAGGTGTATCGATCGAGCGCCCAAAGCGCGAGCACGGGGGGCGCCACGGCCGTCAGCACCGCAAGCACACCGCCGAAATAACCACGCGCTGCCGCGCTTGTGCCGGGGCCGCTGCTGGCGCCGGGGTTCAACCATTTCTCCAGACGTTGCGCGAGCACGCCAAAACCAACCAGCGGATGCCAGCGGCGGGGCTCACCAAGCAGTCCATCGAGCAGCGCCGCGGCGATGATCTCGAAGATCGTCATGGCCATTCGGGGCGCCCAGAGGAGGCGGCCGAATCGGCGTAATTCGCCCCGCTCGCCGCCGCGCCCGGGTTGGCCATCTCCTGGGCGCACTGCGTGATGATCGCGCGTAACTGGCGTAGCCCGTCGCTCAGGGCAGCGGGACCCGGCTGCAAGATGTCGCAGGATTTGATCTCGAACAGCCGTCCGTGGCGTACTGCCGGGACGTCCTGCCACCCGGAGCGCTCAAGCACTCGGCGGCGATCGAACTTCTTGCCGCACCATGAGGCGATCAGCACCTCAGGGGCGCGTCGGACCACCTCGAGCGGGTCGGCGATGATGCGATCCTTGGCGCCGGTTCGTGCGGAGAGGTCCGGGAAACAGTCCTCGCCGCCGGCAATCCCGATGAGTTCCGCCGTCCAACGTATACCGCTGATCAGCGGGTCATCCCATTCCTCGAAATACACGCGCGGTCGGTACGGCAGCGCGAGCGCGGCGCGGCGCGCCGCCTCAAGTCCACCGCGCAACCTGTCGATCAATGCCCGCGCGCGGTCTGTCGCCCCGACCATCCGGCCGAGCATGCCGATAAAATCGAGAATCTGCTCGACGCTGCGCTGATTGAAAATATGAACCTCGAGCCCCTTGCGGGCGAGCTCGGCGGCGATATCGGCCTGCAGATTGGAGAATCCGAGTACGAGGTCCGGTTCGAGTTCGACGATCCGCTCGATCTTTGCGCTGGTGAACCCGGAGATCTTGAGTTTTTCATGGCGCGCTCGCGGCGGTCGCACGGTGAATCCGGAGATGCCGACGATGCGATCCTCCTCGCCCAGAAGGTAGAGTGTTTCCGTCGTCTCCGCGCTGAGGCAGACGATGCGGCGCGGCCCCGCGCTCATTCGGGGTCCTCCGGCCAGCGATTCTCGTACAACATGTCGGCCAGCGGCCGGGGCTGCCGCCAGCGATCGAGCGCGAGGCGCGGCGCTGGATCAAATGCGTGCACGTGGCCGAGGCATAGCACTGCGATCGGCCGCGCGTTGGGCGGAAAGTGCAGCAGGGCGGCGAGCGCGTGCGGTTCGAACATCGAGACCCAGCCCAGACCTAGTCCTTCCGCGCGGGCGGCGAGCCAGAGGTTTTCAATGGCGCAGGCCACGGACGCCAAGTCCATCTCCGGGAGCGTCCTTCGTCCGAAGATCTCGTTTGTACCACCGTCCAGCAGGGCGGCAACGAGCAGCTCACCGCAATCGAGAATCCCCTCGACCTTCAGCCGCAGGAATTCATCACGGCGCTCGCCGAGTGCATCGGCCGTGCGCGCTCGCTCCTGTTGCACGAGAGCGTGGATCGCGACGCGCATGTCAGGGGCGGTGATGCGCAGTAACCGCCATGGCTGGGACAGGCCGACGCTGGGGGCGGCATGTGCGCTCTCCAGGATGCGCCGGAGCGTCTCGGGCTCGATGGGTGAACGCACGAAGCTGCGGACATCGCGCCGCTCGCGAATCACACGGTAAATCGCCGCGCGGTCCGTCTCGTCGTAGCGGTGGATGGAGTGGCTCAAGGCTTAAAGAGGGCCGCTGCGGCCCGCGGATTGGAGGGAAAGTAGAAATGGATGTAGCTTGCGGTCAACGCGCCTTGGCGGAACACGGCTTCGCCGCAGCCTCCCCTCTGCGTGCTCGCATGCAGCAGCGGCTCGAGCGAGGTCTGCAGGCGTGAGTGATGGAAGCTGTGGCCGCGCAGCTCCCCCTGCGGCAGCTCCACACCCTGCAGCGCAAGCGCCTGCAGCTTCGGCTGCATGGTCGTCTCGCCGGGAAGGAGTCCGCTCATCGCATGCCGCCGACCCTGGAGATCGATCAAGTGCTCGAAGAGCAGCATCATGCCGCCACACTCGGCGAGCAGCGGCTTGCCGGCCTCGACATGGCGGCGTAGTGCCTCGTGCAGAGGGTGGTTGGCAGAGAGCCGTTCGGCATGGAGTTCCGGATAGCCGCCCGGCAGGTAGATCGCATCAGCCGGAGGCGGCACGTCCTGTAATGGGGAGAAAAAGCGGGTCGTGGCGCCCATCGCCCGCAGCAGATCGAGATTGGCGGGATATACGAAAGAGAGCGCTGCATCGTGGGCCACTGCGATCGAGACGCCGCGAAGAAGCGCAGGTGGATGAAGATCGACGTCTGCGTGGAAGGTCACCCGCGGAATGTGCTCGATCCGCACTGAGGCGAGTGCCTGCGCGGCGCGATCAATTCTCGCGTCGAGGTCGGGGATCTCCTCTGCCTGGAGCAGCCCCAGGTGACGATCGGGGAGCTCAATGGCGTGATCGGCGCACAGGGCGCCGAGAAAGGAAATCCCAGCGGCACGGCCCGCAAGGCTCCCGGCGAGCAAGGCGGCGTGCCCGGGGCCCGCCGTGCGGTTCGCTACCACGCCGTGAATCGCGAGGTCCGCACCATAGACCTTCAGTCCCAGCGCAAGCGCACCGAAAGTCTGTGCCATCGAGCTGCCGTCGATGACGAGGAGCACAGGCAGGTTGAATTGGCGGGCGAGCTCGGCACTCGAGGGGGTGCCATCATAGAGTCCCATCACGCCTTCGACGAGGAGGAGGTCGCAGTCTCTTGCGGCCTGGTAGAGGAGGTTGCGGCAGTGCGCGAGCCCGCCCATCCACAGGTCGAGTTGGTAGACGGGATGACCGGCGGCTCGAGCGAGAATCATCGGGTCGATGAAGTCGGGACCGGTCTTGAATACACGCACGCGTTTGCCCTGGCGCACAGCCTGTCGGGCGAGCGCCGCTGTCACGGTGGTCTTCCCCTGTCCCGACGCCGGGGCGGAGATCAGGACGGCGGATGCTTCAGTGCTCGTCATGACTTACCGCCCTGCCTAGAGCTCGATCCCCCGCTGTGCGCCGATGCCTGCGTCAAAGGCGTGTTTCACGATGCACATGTCCGTCACGGTGTCGGCCAGTTCGACCAGCTCGGCGGGCGCTCCGCGCCCCGTGATGACGGCGTGCTGCATGTGAGGTCGGCTGCGCAAGGCATCGAGGACGGTGTCGATGTCGACATAGCGGTAGCGCAACGCAATGTTGAGCTCATCGAGCACCACGAGGGCCAGGGCGGGATCGCGCAGCATCGCGGCCGCAACCTCCCAGGCTGCCTGCGCTGCCCGCACATCGCGTTCGCGGTCCTGGGTCTCCCAGGTAAAGCCCTCGCCCATGGCGTGAAAGCGCACCTGCGGGAAACGGCGGAAGAAGCTCGCTTCCCCGGTCAGATACTTGCCCTTGATGAACTGCACCACGCCGACTTGCATGCCGTGCCCGAGCGAGCGGGCGACCATGCCGAAGGCGGAGGAACTCTTTCCCTTGCCCTTGCCTGTGAGCACCAGCAATACGCCCCGCCGTTCTGATGCGGCGGCGATGCGTTCGTCCACGATCGCCTTCCTGCGCCGCATCCGTTCGCGGTGGCGTTGGGCCTCGGTGTCGCCGGAGGCGGGCGTACCTTCGCTGGTGGGCATGACTGTGGTCTCAAACCCTGCTGCAGGCCACCGTCATGGCGTTTGCAGATGGGCGCGTGCCGGCATGCGGCGGGTCACCGCGACGTGACCCAGCGCCGCGAGTCCGACGTAGGCGCCCGTGACGAGCATGAAGTAGCCGTACCAGCTGAGGAAATTGGACCACCAGCCGGCGATGCTCACATGCTCGATGCGGGCGCCGAGCCAGTAGAAGCTCCCCTCGGTGAGCAGGAAACAGGCGCTCACCGAGAGCGCGAGGGTGAGGGCGAGTCGCCTCAGATCGCCCGGCGCTCTCTGGTAGCGACGGCTGAGCCACGCGCCTCCGAGCCATAGGAGCGAATATGCCGGTACGATGAACCAATACGCCGCCGTGACACAATAGTCGCTGAAGCCGTAGTAACGGATCGCGGCAAAATCGACCGCAACGGCCCCAACGAGCAGCGCAGGAAGCGCCCAGCGCCACTCGGAGGCCAGGTAGAATCCAGCGACAAAGAACACCGCCCACGAGGCATCAGGTGGCGCCCACGCGCTGCCGCAGTGACCGAAGCGGGTGGCCGCCATGGTCGCGGCGAGCGCCAGAAAGCCGAGGCGCCGGGATGATTTCTGGGTAAGCATAGAGCGGCTCCTGCAAGGGGTCAGGACTGTTGTGCGGTCGCGTGTTCGATTTGCAAAATCGTCAGCTCTCGAGGTTCGTTGCGATCGGGCGCCGTCAGGTGGTCAATGCTCACAGTAGTGCGAGGTGACGCATTCGTCTCCCCGGACGTGCTCAAAAGCCGATCCTCGCGAAGCAAGCTGGGAGAGTTCATCGGTACCGAAGTGCTTGAGGTACTGATGCGGCTGCAATCGGGCTCACAGCCCGGGCGTATCGGGTAGGGCGCCGAGCGAATTCGCAGCCAATGGCCGCGGGCGTCGTGCGGTGGCAACGTTGATCCGGCCGAGCATGCCGAGAATAAAGTCGTGTTCCTGGAGGGCGGCAATCGAGCTCGTGCCTGTCTCGAGCGCAAGCCCCGCAGCAATCAAGATATTCATCTGTCCACTCCTACACACGCCACGTGCGTCGAGATCGGCTCGGAGAGCGCGCGCGGAGACGACAGAAGGCTGCGATACGCAGATATCGTAACCGGTCTGACATCGCCCAACGCGAGTCGCCGAGTGCGTGTCTCCGGCCGGTCTCCGGACTTGCGAGTGGACCTGAAATCCTCAGACCGGCACCTTCCCGTGCCTGTGGCACAGTGGTTCTGCGCGGTCTGTGGCTCGCTTACCGTTGCGTGGGCAGCGCCGGATTTGCATCCACTGAGCGGACGCGCACCGGCTTCCCGTTTCAGTCCAGGGAAACTGATTTCCTGGACCACCTGAGACGGCAGGCAGCCTACGCCGATGAATCGGGCCGCGCAAGATGATGTGGTGCGGCTCGCTTCGGTTTCACGTAGGCACCTGAGCGGGTCCGTCGCAGCATAGGCCCTCTTCGGGTCGATCTGCCCTGCCGTCGCAGGTAATGTGCTTGTACGGGCCGGGTCTGGCGCTGACGCGTTCGCGGTGGATTGAAGCGGCAGCGGAATCAATTCGAACGGCACCGCCCGCAGTCGCCTCAGTGCGCGAGGTCGAAGAGGGTCTCGGTGCCATCGTCCCAGCCGTCCCAGAGGTAATCGTCAGCTTTTCCATCGGCAATCAAGCGCAGGGCGTAATTGACCTGGTCCTTGTAGAACGCGCAAAAAGCGCCGGTGCCGCCCATCGCGCCGTTCATTTCGTGCGCCTCGGCCGGACAGGGTGAGCCGCAGAAATGGCGGATCGCGCACTCACTGCACGGTTTGAAGGCCTCCACGTTCCGTCCGGTCACGGCTCTGAAGGCATCGGAGGCCAGCGCCGCTTCGATGCCCTCATCAGCCAACAGATGGCCCCCATTGAATCGGGGCAGACCGATGAATTCGCTGCAGGGATAAAGGCTGCCGTCCGCGGCCAGAGCGAAGAAGGCGCGGCCGGCGCCGCAGGGCGAGATGTCGCACATCAACCGCCGTGCCGTCGGCGCCACGATGGCGATGAGGATGTTGGCGAAATTGGCCACGACGAGCTTCCTGCCGCTGTCGCGATAGAGTTCGTACGTGCGATCGAGCGCGGCAAAGAACGCCCGCGACAGCGCTGCGTCGTCCGGCCTGACGGTCCGTGCGCCGGGGAGGGTGCAGCGGACCGTGTTGAGCATGCAGGTGGGCACCTCACGTGCGTGGAACAGCTCGATCATGGCGGTGAGATGAGGCAAGTTTTCGGTGGTGCACGTGGCAATGACGCTCCACGACTCGTAGCCTCTTAGGCGATCCATCGCCGCGAGCACCCGGTTGTGCACACTCCTGCTGCTCCAGGTGCGCCGGGTGGCATCGGTGATTTCGGCGGATGGCCCATCCAGCGACACACCGATGCTGACATTTCTCGCAGTGAGAAAACTCACCGCCCCGTCGTCGAGCAGCGTGCCGTTGGTCTGCAGCCCGAAGATGAAATCATCGGCGAATGCGTCGATGGCGGCGAACACGGCCTCCCGGTTCATCAGCGGCTCGGCGCCGTGAAAAATTGCACGAGGTTTGCTGCCTTCCGGCATGGTCGAGCGGAAATAATCACGCAACCGGCTGAGCGAGGCGAGCAGCCGATCGAGGCTCATGTGCCCACCGCTGCGGCGCTGCGCTGCGGGCAGATAGCAGTACCGGCAGTTGAGATTGCAGCGCTCGGTGGGATTGAGATAAACCCCCGAGGGCTTCAGCTCGAAGCGCAGCGCATGCAGCTCGCGCCTGCAGGCCTCGGCGTGCTGGCGGTAGACGTCACGAAGCGGACCGCCAGCCAGGGTGTCGGCCACTCGTGTCTTGTCGAGCAGGGCCCAGAAGGCGCTATCGGGATCGAGGAGGGCGGCATAGACCGGATGGCCGATGTCCAAGGGCGTGAACGTCGGTTCGGGATGTGTCCCGGCTGGCGAGCGGGCGCTCACCGAGCGCCCTTCTTGTCCATCAGCACATAGTGCGAGAGGCCGACGCCGTCCGGATTGCAGGTCTTGCGCACGGCAATAGCCGGAGCGATTGCCGGAGAAGGGATGGAAACTCGCTGGGCTTGCGCCTGGGTGAGAACGGTCTGGGTCATGATCCACTCCTCGGGATGTGCGCCAACAAAAAGGGCTCCGGCTAGGCGCACGCAATCGCATGCGCCCAGCCGGAGCCCTTGCCAAGACTCCGAATCAGTTCGAGACGTCTTCTGGCTACCGGATCAGCCGGATCGCTGCACCTTCCCGCCGGGGTGATCCCCGTCAGTGGTGGGTCTTCCAACCCTGCAGCGGCCGTCCCCGGATACAGCGGCGGGCCCGCCACGGATTTGCACCGTGTTCCGTTTCATCGAACCGAAGCGTGCCGCGATTCTCGTTCCGGCACGGCCGCTCGTCAAGCTCGGCCGCCAAGCCGGCGAATCCGGTTTCATCGGCTGAACGACCCACCCATTCGGTGAACTCGACGGCCACCGGTGGACGGGTGCCGGTTGCCATGCAAGATCACCTGACACGCTGTCTCGATGGGTGACCCAACGCCCTAGATCGCAACTGTCGGCGCGGTCGCTGCAAGCCCCTGACCAGTGAATCCAGCCAGGGGCTTGCGGGCTGACCACCGGCTCAGAAATTAACCGTGGTCGTCTGATTGGCCGTCACGGTCGCTGCGGTGCCTGCGGCCGGTATGAACGTCACCGTACTCGTGCCGGTGCTCGAGGTGCTTGTGCACGCCACTGCGACGGTATAAGGACCTGCGAGCAGGAATGGCTGATCATAGGTATAGCTGCCCGAGGCCGAGAGCGCTATCTCCGGCTCGACCACCGGGGTCGCGCTGCTCGAGGGCGTGACGGTTCCGGAGAAGATGTCCACTTGGGCATTCGGCAACGGGCCGCTACCCGAATAGCCCGCAAGGCAGGCCGAAACGCTTTGCAGCGTCGAGAGCGCCACAGTGCCGCTGATCGTTCCAGCCTGGACATTATTAATCAGACGCAGCGCCGGCTTCAGGATGTAGTCCTGGATACCGCCGCCGGAGGTCTGGCCGGGCGGAGCCGTGATCGACTGCTGCAGCATGAAGTCGATCGTGAAGTTGGCCACTTGATTGGCTGTCATGGTGAAGCCCTGGACGAGCTTCAGCCCCGTCTGGGCTCCGCTCGGGATGACGAGCGGGTATTGGGCCCCATTGATCTCGATGTACGAGTTCGCCACCGTGCCGTTTGATGACACATTGAGCAGCAGGCGGATCCAATTGTAGTTGCCTGCCGGGACGGAAGCACCGCTGAGGAGTGAGGCTTCGTTTCCATTCTGCTCGTTCAGCAGGTTGATCGTCTGCGGGCTGCTGAAATTGAAGGTCACGGGGCTGCCTCCGTTGCTTGGCTGCAGTTCAACGCCCGTGAAGGAGACGACCACTGCGCTTGCTGAGGCGACTGGACCGTCGGTGACGCCGAGATTCATGGTGGCGGGGGCAGACGAGGAACTGCTCCCACCGCAGGCCGTCAGTGGGAGTGTGAGCAACGCGAGAGCGATGCCGCGCAGACGGCGACGTGACACAATGGTGTGCATAACGTATTTCATGACAATCAATTCTCCGGCGATGGGGGCGTCGTGCCCGTTTGGCTCCACATTCTGCACGACACAGACCGACAGTCGTCCAATGGGGCTCGCGACATTCTTCAGCAAATCCTCGCGCGCCGCGGCTGGTCCCGACCGACGGTCATCCGTGGCCGACCGGCGGCAAGCGGCGTGAATTTGACGTAATCACGTGCTGTGAACTTGCGTTTGGCGGCGAGCTGCACGACAGACCACCGGGCGGCTCAAGCGTGCAACGGACAGGGCATTGTGTAACGCTCCGACAGTGAGGTGATGAATTGTGTTGGCGGTTCAGTCTTTGAACGCGCAAGCGCCCCTTGGGTTGACCCGATTCCGTACACGGGTAGGACTTTGCGCATCACCTTGACCTGCGCACCTGCTCCTCTTGATCGGAATTCCTCGCTTCCATGGCGTCATCGCAAAGCAGTCTCCCGCGGAACCGGGAGACGCCTGTCAGGAGCCCGCAGGCCGTTCGAGTACCGCGAGGCCGGCGACTGGCCGCTATGCATGGTGGCCGAACGCGCTCGATCGCCGGAGAGACGGCTCATACGGGCCTCTGAAGCGTTCGGCCGCGCCCCTGGCTGCCGTTCAATGCCCGGTAGTGCGGGAATTTCTCCAGTTCCAGGCAGACACCCCATTTCCGGGGCGTCACCGTCCAGTCGCAGCCCGCCGCAGTATGCGGCATCGACCCGAGGATTGCGCCGCGCGCAAGCCGGAATGTGCGAGCGGCACGGGATGCGTTCCCTCAGAGCACGTAGCTTGCGATGAAGACGGCGAACATCGTGAATACGATGATCAGGCGAAAGACCAATGAGAAGGCGAGACCGATCCAGGTGCCAGCGCCCGCGCGAACCGACCGCCTCAATTGGCGTCTGCTCAGCAGCTCTCCGGCAGTTGCGCCAAGGAATGGCCCGAGCAATGCTCCTGCAAGCCCAAAGAAGATTCCCGCAAGGGCGCCGATCGCCGCCCCTAGCAGAGCGGCTCTGCTCGCGCCGACCCGTTTGGCGCCGATGATGGCGCCGAGCATATCGCCGAGAAGAGCGAGGATCGTGAGCAGTCCCAGGATCGTGAGCGTCGCCCACCCGATCCGCCTGAAGCCGTCGATCCACGCACCGAGCAGCATGCCGCCAAAGACGAGGATCACGCCAGGGACGGCGGGGAGAAAACTGCCGATGGCTCCGATGAGCATCAGCAGTGCGGCGATCGTCCACCAGGCGGCTGGACTCATCGGCAGGCAGCCGCTCGGGCGCTGCAGATCGGCAAGGCGCCCGCAATCTTCGGTGAGAGCTGGAGCGAGCGAAAGTCTTCTGGAACGCCCATGGCGCGGAGATTGGAAGGCCGCGGCGCCAGTTGCGTCAAGTCGGTTGCCCGGCTCACGGCCTGCGCCAGTTCCCGCTTCGCCCGGTGCCTGGACGGTCGCTGCACGGAGGACCGGGGCTCGCGCCGGCAGCGGCCAGGCCCCGGATGCGGGATAATGGCTCCCCTTTCACCGGAGGGCCGTTGCATGAAAACAGTCAGCTGGAGATCTCTTGCGTGCATCGCGCTGGTGTTGGTGGCCCCGGCGGCGCTCGCCGACCGCTACACCGACACGATCGCCTTGTTCAGACATGCGGGCCAGACTGCGGACTTTTTCAAGTCCAGCTACGGCTATGCCGTCTTCCCGACGATCGGCAAAGGCGGCTTCTTCATCGGCGCCGCGCATGGCGACGGTCGCGTCTACCGGCAGGGCCGCTACATCGGCAACACCTCGATGACCCAGGTGAGCATCGGCTTTCAGTTTGGCGGCCAGGCCTACAGCGAGATGGTGTTTTTCCGGGACCCGGCTGCGCTCAAGCGCTTCGAGTCCGGAAAATTCGCGTTGAGCGCAGACGTCAGCGCCGTGGCACTGACGGCCTCTGCCTCCGCCAGCGCCGGCACCGCAGGTACGGAGGCGGGGGCGAGTGGCACCGCGACGCATGCGACCGCGACCGGGCACTACCAGAACGGGGTGGCCGTGTTCACGATCGCCAAGGGCGGTCTGATGTACCAGGCCGCAGTGGCCGGGCAGAAGTTCTCGTTCACGCGCGCGCACTGACGCCGGGGCACCGCGGAGAGTCTGCGCGCCTCTCCGGGGATTGCCGGCCGGTGCGCATGCCGTGCATGCCATTGCTGGAGCGCGCATCGCCCGCGGCTCACCGGCAACGCGCAGCTGTACGAGCCGAGCCGGCGTGTGCCTGATCGGCTGGCCGGCGCCGCGATGGCTTTGCCGTCACCCGGGCGTCCGCCATGGCGCCGGTCAGACGCTGCGCAGGCGGCGTGCGGGTGGCCGCTATCGGTTCGCGACTGATGCCGGTAATGTCGCACCGGGTTCCTTCCCGGCCTGGCCGCGCAGCGGCACTTTACAGGCAGCAGTGCTTCCGGTAGCTTCGGCTCATCATGTTCCCGAAAAAGCGCACGATTACCCCGAAGAAGTCCCACGGCGGGGCTCTGGGGGGATGCGTGCGCTAAAGGCGCCGGGACGTCCCGAAGACACCAGAGGCCCCGCCGGCGCAACCGGCGGGGCCTTCGTTTTTTTACAGAGCTGAAAATCGGAGTTTCGACATGTCATCTGGTCGTTCGGCCGGCGCTTTGCCGGTGGTCGCAATCGTGGGGGCCACCGGGGCCGTCGGGGTCGAGTTGATTCGCTGCCTGGAGCGGCGCAATTTCCCGCTGGCTCGGCTGCGCCTGTTCGCCTCGGCGCGCTCGGCGGGCAAGACGCTGCCGTTTCGCGGCGAGGAACTGCCCGTGCAGGAGCTGCGGGAAGAGAGCTTCAGCGGCATCGACATCGCGCTGTTCTCCGCCGGCAGCGGCATCTCCAAGCGCTTCGCGCCGCTCGCCGCCGCCCAGGGCGCGGTGGTCGTGGACAACTCCTCGGCCTTCCGGCGCGATCCGGCCGTGCCGCTCGTCGTGCCGGAGATCAATCCGCAGGCAATCAAGGCTCATAAGGGCATCATCGCCAACCCGAACTGCTCGACGATCATCGCGATCACTCCGCTGTGGCCGCTGCACCGGCGCAACCCCATCCGGCGCATGATTCTCGCGACGTATCAGGCGGCCTCCGGCGGCGGAGCCGCCGCCATGGAAGAGCTGCGCGAGTCGACCCGGGCCTACCTCGAGGGCCGGCCGTACGAGCCGCAGGTCCTGCCGCACCCCTACGCGTTCAACCTGTTCAGCCACAACTCGGCGATCGATGCGGACAGCGGCTACAACGAAGAAGAACTGAAGGCGCTGCACGAAACCCGCAAGATCTACGGCGATGCATCGATCCGCGTCAGCGCGACCTGTGTGCGCGTACCAGTCTTGCGCGCACACTCCATCGCCGTCAACGTCGAGTGCGAGCGTCCCGTCACACCGCAAGAGGTGCGCGAGCTCATGGCCGATGCGCCGGGCGTTAAGGTGGTCGATGATCGCGCGCGCAACTACTTTCCCATGCCGAAGGACGCCTCGGACACCGATCCGATCCTCGTTGGGCGCATCCGCGCGGACCTGTCCGATCCGACCGGCCGGTCGATTGCGCTGTTCGTGGTCGGCGATCAGCTGCTGAAAGGGGCCGCGCTGAACGCCGTGCAGATCGCCGAGTTGCTGTGAGGCGAATGCCCGCAACGCCGCATGCGCGGCGCTGTGGGCCTCACAGCAGGTCGCGCAGCCGGTAGTACAGCATCGCGAGCGCCAGCAGCGGCCGGCGCGCAAGCGCTCCGCCCGGGAAGCTGCGGTGGGGAATGCGCGCGAACACATCGAATCGCTCGGCCTGTCCGGCGAGCGCCTCGGCGACGAGTTTGCCCGCGATCCCGGCAAGGGCGATGCCGTGGCCGGAAAAGCCCTGCAGGAAATACACCTCCGGGGCGAGACGGCCGAAGTGCGGTGCGCGGTTGGCGGTAAGGTCGAGAAGTCCCCCCCAGGTGTACTCGATGCGCGCCGCGGCGAGCTGCGGGAACACCCGCAGCATGCGCGCGCGGTTTGCGGCTCGGGCGGCGAGCTGCCCGGGCCCCCCGTAGCTGATCGCGCCGCCGAACAGCAGCCGGTGATCGGCGGTGCGGCGGAAGTAATCGAGCGCCCAGTTCATGTCGCTGACGGCGGCGTTGTTGGCGATCAGCGCGCGGGCGCGCTCCTGACCGAGAGGCTCGGTCGCGATGAGGTGCGTCGCGACCGGAACGATCTTCTCTTCGAGCGCCGGCGCGAGCGCGCCGAGATATGCGTTGCCGCACAGCACGATGCGGCGCGCGTGAACCTCGCCGCACTCCGTGCGCACGCATCCGGGCGCGATCTGCACCGCACGCGTGCCCTCGAACAGGCGGGCGCCTGCGCGCTCGGCCGCCGTCGCGAGTCCGCGCGTGTAGGCGAGCGGGTGCAGGTGCCCGCCATTCGCGTCGAACATCGCGCTCAGGTAACGCGTGCCGGCCAATACCGCGCGCACCTCTTCACGCGGCATGTAACGGACGCTGTGGTAGTCGTAGCGGCGATGCAGCTCGTCGATCTCGGCGCGCAATTGCCGGTCGTGGCGCGGCTTCAGCCCGGTGAGCATGTAGCCGTCCACCCAGTCGCATTCGATCCGGTACCGCGCGATCAGCGCGCGCGTGAGGCCGACCGCTTCGGTTGCGAGGTCCCACGCGGCCCGCGCTGCGGTGGCGCCGACCAGCCGCTCGAGCGTACCCTGTCCGCAGGCAACGCCGTGAATCACCTGCCCGCCGCTGCGCCCCGATGCCCCCCACCCTACGCGGTGCTGTTCGAGCAGCACCGTGGAATACCCCCGTTCCGCCAGATGCAACGCCGCCGAACACCCGGCAATGCCCCCGCCCACCACGCAGACCTCCGCGCTCACCAAGCCGCGCAGCGGCGGCCGGAGGGCGGCCGGTGCGGCCGAGTCGGCATAATATGAAGCGGCGTGGGCGGCGGACATGGCGATTCTTTTATAATAAAGGCCATTCGCATGCCATTCTCGCGCCCCCTCATTGGCCTTCCCGCTGACCGCCGCTTGCTCGGTGAGCATGCGTTTCACGTGGCGGCAGAGAAATACGCGCGGGCGCTGATCGATGCGGCCGATGCGCTGCCGCTCATCATCCCCTCGCTCGCCGACGAGCTCGGTTTCGACGAGCTGCTCGAGCGGCTAGACGGACTGCTCTTTACCGGCAGTCCCTCGAACGTCGAGCCGCACCATTACGCCGGCCCGCCGAGCGCGCCGGGCACACTGCACGATCCGGCCCGCGACGCGACTACGCTGCCGTTGATCCGCAAGGCCGTCGAGCGTGGTGTGCCGGTGCTCGGCATCTGCCGGGGCTTCCAGGAGGTCAACGTCGCCTTCGGGGGGAGCCTGCATCAGCGCGTGCACGAGGTATCGGGCTATCTGGATCATCGCGACGACGAGACGCAGCCGCTCGAGGTGCAGTACGGGCCTGCGCACGAAGTCGCGCTCGAGCCCGGCGGGCTGCTGCGCCGACTCGCCGGCGCCGACCGCGTGCAGGTGAATTCCCTGCACTGGCAGGGGATCGACCGGCTGGGCCGCGGCCTCATCGTGGAGGCCCGGGCGCCCGACGGTCTGATCGAGGCGTTCCACGTGGCGGACGCTGCGCAGTTCGCGCTGGCCGTGCAGTGGCACCCGGAATGGAAGGTCATGGGCAATCCGTTCTCTCGTGCGCTGTTCGCGGCGTTCGGCGCAGCGTGCCGCGAGCGCACGCGTAACCGTTGAAGGGCACGATCATGGTCAGCGAAGTCGGTCAGTTCTTTCGTGATCACAGCATCTCCGAAGTCGAGGCCATCATCCCCGACATGGCGGGCATCGCGCGCGGCAAGATCATGCCGGCGGAGAAGTTTGCCGAGGACGGCGGCATGCGCCTGCCCGAGAGCGTTTTTCTGCAGACGGTCACCGGCGACTATCCGCCCGACACCGGACAGGCGATGAGTCCGGCGGAAATCGACATCATTCTCAAGGCCGATCCGAAGACGGTGCGGCGCGTGCCCTGGGCGGCCGAGCCGACCGCACAGGTCATACACGACTGCTTCTACGCCGACGGCCGGCGCGTGACCATGGCGCCGCGGCACGTGCTGCGCAACATCCTCGAGCTGTATGCCCAGCGCGGCTGGGAGCCGGTGGTTGCTCCCGAGCTCGAGTTCTACCTGGTGGAGCAGAACAAGGACGCCGACTATCCGCTGCGCCCGCCGGTCGGGCGTTCGGGGCGCGCCGAGCCGGGCCGCCAGTCCTACAGCATCGCTGCGGTCAACGAGTTCGACCCCCTGTTCGATGACATCTACCAGTTCTGCGAGGATCAGGACATCGAGATCGACACCTTGATCCACGAGGATGGCCCGGCGCAGATGGAGATCAATCTGATCCACGGACACCCGATGGATCTGGCCGACCAGGCGTTTCTGTTCAAGCGCACCGCGCGCGAGGCGGCGCTGCGGCACAAAATGTACGCCACATTCATGGCCAAGCCCCATGCCAAGGAGCCCGGCAGCGCCATGCATATTCACCAGAGCGTCATCGACATCAAGACGCGGCGCAACGTGTTCAGCAACCCCGACGGCAGCCCCTCGGCGCTGTTTTTCGCGCACATCGGCGGCCTGCAGAAGTACCTGCCGGCAGCCATGGCGCTGTTCTGCGCCAACGTCAACTCGTACCGGCGCCTCACGCGTTACCTGTCGGCTCCCATCAACGCGCACTGGGGCTACGACAACCGCACGGCGGGGCTGCGCGTGCCGATGTCGGATCCCGAGGACCGAAGGGTCGAGAATCGCATTAGCGGCGCGGACGCCAATCCGTACATCGCGCTCGCCGCGTCGCTTGCCTGCGGTTATCTCGGCATGATCGAGGGCCTGCAGCCGTCCGAGCCGATCTCCGGCAGCGCCCATGAGCTGCCGTTCGGTCTGCCACGCTCGCTCGATGAGGCGCTGCGCGAGCTGCGCCGCAGCGCGGCGCTGGTCAAGATCCTCGGTGAGCCGTTCGTCTCTGCGTTCACCATCGTCAAGGAGGCCGAGTACGAGGTGTTCCTGCAGGTCATCAGCTCCTGGGAGCGCGAGCATCTGCTGCTGAACGTGTGAGGCAACGGCCGGTGCGGGCGGAGCGACCGGCCGCGCCGGGATAGTGATACAGTTGGCTGCGGCGGGCGGGCGCCGATCTTCACAAGACTTGTGAGCATGAGCATGACGGGCAACGTGTTGGGTATCGATGTCGGCGGATCCTCGATCAAGGCGGGAGTGGTGGATATCGAGGCAGGAAAGCTCCTTGGAGAGCTGATTTCGGCGCCGACGCCGCGCCCGGCGACACCGGAGGCGATGATGCCGGTGATCGCGGCGCTCGCCGCGCGATTGCCGCAGGCTAGCGGTCCGATCGGGCTTGCATTCCCTGCGGTGGTCAAGCATGGACGGGCGCGTACGGCGGCGAACGTCGATCACGCCTGGATCGGGGCCGATGGCGCGGCGCTTGTGCGCCGTACGCTGAACCGGCCGGCGCTGTTCCTGAACGATGCCGATGCGGCGGGGCTCGCGGAAGTGCGCTTCGGAGCCGGCCGGGGCGAGTCCGGCACGGTCATCATGCTCACCTTCGGCACGGGCATCGGCACGGCGCTGTTCACCGGCGGGCATCTGTTCCCGAACACCGAGCTCGGCCACATGGAGCTCAATGGCATGGACGCGGAAAAGTGGGCGTCGGCGCACGTGAAGACGGTGCAGAACCTCGAC
>JAKAYU010000096.1 GCA_021809525.1 Pseudomonadota bacterium
CGTGGCGGGGCGGCCCGATGGCGATCGCGATGCGCGCGAAGGGCTTGGGGATGACGAACCGGTCCCACTTGATCCGCCAGGCGCTCGAGGCGGCGTAGGCCATCGGCACGATGGGCCGGCCGGACATCTGGGCGAGCAGGATTGCGCCCGGCTTGAACTGGTGGCGCGGCCCGCGCGGCCCGTCCGGTGTGATCGCCGGGGAGATGTTCTCCTTGACGAGCGCCTGGTAGTAATCGCGCAGCGCGCGCGCGCCCGTGTGCGTCGAGGAGCCGCGGATGACGTGCGCGCCGAGGCGGCGGACCAGCATCGCGCCGAGCTCTCCGTCGACCGAGGGGCTGATCAGCCAGCCGACCTTCATGCCGCGCCCGCTCTGCTCGAGCAGGTATTTGCCGCAGAACAGCTGATGCTGGTGCCAGTAGCACGGCAGCACCGAGGGCGTCTCGGCGAGCGCGGCGCGCAGGTGCTCCTCGCCCTCGACCTTCACCACACGGCACAGGCGCCACCAGGAGCGGATCACGGCCAGCCCGAGGGGTATCGCCAGCCGGTACAGCGCGCGGCGCAGCGGGGTCATGCGCCGGTCCGAGCGCGTGACCTTGCGGTAGAACGAATTGCGCAGGCCGGGCTCGGTCATGCGGGAACGACTCCGATCGCGGGGGCGGTGATGGGTATAATTTAGAGCTTACATGAGCAAGACCGCGACAACCCAGCACGGACCGCCGGTGGCGGCCGAGGCGTTCGACATCGGCTCCACGGACGACTCCCTGGAGCGCATGGTCGAGCTGTTCGCCGCGCACGGCGATATCTACCGCGTGTTCGTTCCGAGCCGCAACTCCCATACCTACGTCGTGCACCATCCCGACGACGTCAAGCGCATCCTGGTCACGAACCACCGCAACTACACCAAGGGGATGGGGCTCGACCGGGTGAAGATCCTGCTCGGCAACGGCATCATGACCAGCGAGGGGGAGTTCTGGCGCCGCCAGCGCATGATGCTCCAGCCGCTATTTCACCGCCGGGTGATCACCCAGTTCGCCGAAGTGATCGCGGCGGCGAACGATGCGCTGCTCGCGCGCTGGGAGAGGCTCGCGCGCGCCGGGGAGCCGGTGAACCTCACCGACGAGATGAGCGAGCTCACCCTCGGGATCGTGCTGCGGGCCATTTTCGGGCGCGACCTGGAGCGCATGTCCGGCGAGCTCGGCGGCAACCCCTTCGAGGTGGTCACCAAGGAGCAGGCGCGCAACCTGCAGTTCGCCTACAAGTTCCGCTCCCTGACGCGCCTGGTGGCCGGCCTGATCGCGCGGCGGCGAGAGAGCGGCGAGGAGCATTTCGACTACATGGCGATGCTCATGAACGCCCGCGACAAGGACACCGGCGAGGCGATGAGCGAGCGCGAGCTGATCGATGAGATCATGACGCTGGTGGTCGCCGGGCACGAGACCACCGCGAGCGGCCTGAACTGGACCTGGTATCTCATCGCCCACCACCCGCAAGTCGAGGCGAGGCTGCACGCGGAGCTCGACGCCTCGAGCCTCGCTGCCGAACGAGCACCGACCCTCACGCAGATCGAGCAGCTTGCCTATACGCGCCAGGTGATCGACGAGGCGCTGCGGCTGTATCCGCCCGGCTGGCTGCTCTCGCGGCGCACGATCGAGCCGGACGTGTTGTGCGGCTACGAGATTCCGGCGGGCGCCAACGTGCTGCTGCCGCTTTATCTGCTGCACCGCCATCCGCGCTACTGGAAGAACCCGGATGCATTCATGCCCGAGCGCTTCGCGAGCGAGCACGAGTCCGAGCGGCCGCGCTTCGCATATATGCCGTTCGCCGCCGGGCCCCGGCACTGCATCGGGGAGACCTTCGCGCTCTACGAGATGCTGATGCACGTGCAGCGCACGGCGCGCGCGTTCCGCCTAGTGCACGTGCCGCGCGAGCCCTTCGCGCTCGAGGCGCAGATCAACCTGCGCACCCGCCACCCCGTCTACATGAGATTGGAACGTCGCTGATGCTTAATGTCACGACCCTGACCGAACTGCTCGAGGCCAACCGCGCGTTTGCGCGCGGCATCACCTATCTGGAAAGCGAGAAGGACTCGCGCACCGTCACGTTCGCCGAGCTGCACGAGCGCGCCCTCGGGATCCTCTATCACCTGCAGCGCCTCGGCGCGCGCCCGGGCGACAGGCTGATCCTCTCCCTTGGCAACAACGAGCAGTTCATCGATGCGTTCTGGGCGGCGATCATGGGCGGGATCGTCCCGGTGCCGGTGGCGCTCGGCATCAGCGACGAGCACCGTCACAAGCTGCTCAGAATCGCCCGGCGCCTCGGCGCGCCGTTCCTCTACACCGAGCGGCGCTCCCTCGAGCGCATCGGGTCATTCGCCGCCGCGAACGGCCAGAGCGAGACCTTCGAGCAACTGCGCGGGCGTGCCTTCCTGGTCGATGACCTGGATGACATTTCGCGGCCCGGCAAGGTGCACCGCGCCCGCCCCGAGGATGTGGCCTTCATCCAGTTCTCCTCCGGCTCGACCAGCCAGCCCAAGGGCGTGGTTCTCACCCACGGCAACATCCTCGCGAACGCGCGCGGATCGACCGAGGTGGCCGGATTCAACGAAAGCGACGTCAGCCTCTCGTGGATGCCGCTGACGCACGATATGGGCCTCATCGGCTTTCACCTGGTCATGTTCTTCAACCGGGTGCACGCGCACCTGATGCCGACCGACCTGTTCATCCGCCGCCCGCTGCTGTGGCTCGAGTTCGCGAGCCGCGTGCGCGCCTCGATCCTCTGCTCGCCGAATTTCGGCTACAAGCACTACCTGAAGGTGCTCGGCGAGCGGCCCGTCGAGGGGCTCGACCTCGCAAGCGTGCGGCTCATTTTCAACGGTGCCGAGCCGATCTCGGTGGCGCTGTGCGAGCAGTTCCTCACGCGCCTCGCACCGGCGCGCCTGAACCGCAACGCCATGTATCCGGTCTACGGCCTCGCCGAGGCCTCGCTCGCCGTGAGCTTCCCGCCGCCCGGCGCGCCGATGCGCACTCTGGTGCTCAACCGCCATGCGCTCGCCGTCGGCAGCGAGGTGCAGCCTCTCGAGCCGGGCGATCGCGACGGCATTGAGCTGATCTCGGAAGGCAAGGCCATCCCGTACTGCCGCGTGCGCATCGCCGATGAGCAGGACCAGCCGCTGCCGCAGGGCCGGGTGGGCCATCTGCACATGCGGGGCGAGAACGTCACGGGCGGGTATTTCGAGGATCCGGAGGCGAACGCGGCGGCCTTCACCGCCGACGGCTGGCTGCGCACCGGGGATCTGGCGGTGGTCTGGGAAGGGGATCTGTACGTCACGGGACGTGCCAAGGAGATCATCTTCGTCAACGGCCAGAACTACTTTCCGCACGACCTGGAGGCCATCGCGCAACATGTCGAGGGGCTCGAGCTCGGCAAGGTGGTGGCCGCCGGGGCGCGCAAGCGCGACAGCGACGTCGAGCAGCTGGTGCTGTTCGTGCTGCATCGCGGTGCCCTGGAGGATTTCGTGCCGCTCGCGAGCGCCGCGGCACGCGTGATCAACGAGCAGACCGGACTCGAGGTCGCCGATGTCGTGCCGGTCAAGCGTATCCCGAAGACCACGAGCGGCAAGATCCAGCGGCACCTGCTCGAGCAGAGCTACACGGACGGGGAGTTTGACGTCGAGCTTGCCGCGCTCGGGGCATTGCGCGCCGAGCGCGGCACGGCACACGCGGACGCCCGCACCGAGGTCGAGGCGAAGCTCAAGACGATCTGCGATGCGGCGCTCGGCGGCAAGCGCGTGTCGGTTGACGACAACCTCTTCGAGCTCGGCGCGAGCTCCCTGAAGCTGATCGAGATTCACGAGCAGATCGACCGGGAGTACCCGGGCAAGATCGATCTGACGGAGCTGTTCGATTTTCCGACGATCGCCGAACTTGCCCGTCACCTTGAGGGCAAGCTCGCCGGCTGAGCGCCCTCAGCGCGCGTCGAACTGCAGACGCATCGACAGGTCGATCGCGCGCACGTGCTTGGTCAGTGCGCCGACCGACACGAAGTCGACGCCGGTGGCGGCAATGGCCCGAACCGTCTCAAGGCTCACGCTGCCTGAGGCCTCGAGGAGCACAGGCCGCCCGCGTGCGCGGTTGCGCGCCACTGCGGTGGCCATGTCCTCGAGCGTGAAGTCATCGAGCATCACGATGTCCGGGCCCGCCGCGAGCGCCTGCTCGAGCTCCTCGAGCGACTCGACCTCCACCTCGATGCGCACGCCGCCATCGAGAGCCCGGGCCGCCGCGACGGCCCGCGCGATCGAGCCGGCCGCCAGAATATGGTTCTCCTTGATGAGCACCATGTCGTACAACCCCATGCGGTGATTGGCCGCTCCGCCGCAGCGCACCGCGTACTTCTGCGCGCTGCGCAGCCCGGGCAGGGTCTTGCGGGTGTCGAGCACGGTGCAGCCGGTGCCGGCTACGGCCGCGGCGAAACGGTGGGCCGCCGTGGCGGTTCCCGAAAGCAGCTGCAGGAAATTGAGCGCGGTGCGCTCCCCGCTGAGCACCCCCCGGGCCGGTCCCTCGACGGTGCACAGCAGGGCGCCCGCCTCGAGCGCCTCGCCATCGGTCGCATGCCAGGTGAGGCGGATCTGCCGCTCGAGCTGGGCAAAGCACGCCTCCGCCCAGGGGCGACCGCAGAGGATCGCCGCCTCGCGCGAGACGATCTGGCCCCGGACGCGCTGGGCGGGCGGCACGAGCGAGGCGGTGAGATCACCGCTGCCGAGATCCTCGCGCAGCGCCGTGGCGACCTGGGCGGGGAGGTCCGAGGGGGGCAGGAGGGCGGGGGGTGGTGCAGGGGTCTCGTGCATGGGCGCGAGGCTACCATGGGTGGGGTTTGAACCTGAGCGGTCCGGCCTCATAATGGCAAGGAATGTACGAGGCTCCTGCGCTGGCGTCCCGCCGCCCCCCTTCTCCCTGCGTCAAGGTCTGCTCGCTCGATGAGCAGGGGTACTGTGCCGGCTGCCTGCGCACGCTCGAGGAGATCGCCCGCTGGAGCGCGCTCAGCGCAGCGGAGCAATGGCAAGTGATCGCCGCGATCGAGCGGCGCAAAGTGTTCCTGAAGAGGTGAAGCGATGGACGTGGTCGAGAGAATCAAGGCCGAAATCGGCGCGCAGCCGGTGGTGCTGTTCATGAAGGGCACTCCGGACTTTCCACAGTGCGGTTTTTCGGCGCAGACGGTGGCCGCCCTGCGCTCGCTCGGCGCGCAGTTCAAGGCGGTCAATATCTTCGAGGACCCGGAACTGCGCGAGGCGCTGAAGCGCTACTCGAACTGGCCGACCTACCCGCAGCTCTACGTCAACGGCGAGCTGCTCGGCGGCTGCGACATCGCGCTCGAGATGTACCAGAGCGGAGAGCTGCAGAAGGTGCTCGAGAGCGCCGGAGCGCTCCCCGCGCACGCCTGAGGGGCGGGGCCTTCGGCCGCCGGCGGGCCGCTCAGGGCTCCTCGGCGGCCTCGGGGTCGCTCGGCTGGGTCTGCCAGCCGAGCGCGAGAGTGCGGGCCTGGGCCTCGAGGAAGCTCTCGCGCAGCCGGTTGCACACCAGGCAGAACAGCTCCGCGGTCCGCTCGGCATCGTAGCTGGCCGAGTGCGCGCTCGAGGGATCCCACTCGAGCCCCGCCACCATCGCCGCTTTGGCGAGCACCGTCTGGCCGAGTCCCGCGCCGGCGAGCGTCGCGGTGTCGAAGCACGAGAACGGATGAAAGGGATTGCGTTTGATGTCGGCCCGCTTGACCGTGGCGTTGAGAAAGCCGAGGTCGAACGCGGCGTTGTGGCCGACCAGTATGGCGCGCCGGCAGCCGTAGTCGCGCATGGCGTGGCGGATTTCCCGAAAGATCCGCTGCAGCGCGTCGCGCTCAGGCAGCGCCGGGCGCAGCGGATGATACGGGTCGATGCCGTTGACCTGCAGCGCCGCAGGCTCGATGCGCGCGCCCTCGAACGGCTTGACGTGAAAGCAGTGCGTCGCGCCGCGGCGCAGGAGGCCATCGGCGTCGATGTCGATCATCACCGCGGCGATCTCGAGCAGCGCATCGGTGGCGGCATTGAACCCGCCGGTCTCGACGTCGACCACCACGGGCAAAAAGCCGCGAAAGCGCCGCGCCATCGGCCCGGGGGCTGCCTGCGCCGGGGGAGCCTCGCTCATGTCGCCTCCACCGCCTCGATACGCCAGCCGATGCGCTCGCCGGCCCGCAGCCCGATGAGCTCCCCGGCGCCGAACGGATAAGACCGCGGCACTTCCCAGGCCGTCTTCACCAGGCGCACCCGCCCGCCGTTGCGCGCCAGGCGGTAGAAATCTGCGCCGTGGTGCGCGGCGAACGCCTCCAGCCGATCGAGCGCGCCCATGGCCTCGAAGGCCTCCGCGTACAGCTCGAGCGCGGCATGCGCGGAGAAGATCCCGGCGCAGCCGCAGGCACTCTCCTTGGCCGAGCGGGCGTGCGGGGCGCTGTCGGTGCCGAGGAACAGCCGCGGACTGCCGCCGCGCACGGCTGCGCAGAGCGCCTCGCGGTCCGCCTCGGATTTCAGCACCGGCAGGCAGTAATGGTGCGGACGGAGGCCTCCGGCGAACAGCGCATTGCGGTTCATCAGCAGATGCTGCGGCGTCACCGTCGCGGCGATGCCCTCGCGGGCCCCCAGCACGAACTCGACCGCCGCGCGCGTGGTGATGTGTTCGAACACGATGCGCAGGCGCGGGAAGCGCGCGGCGAGCGGTGCGAGCACGGTGTCGATGAATCGCGCCTCCCGGTCGAATACGTCGACACGCGGATCGGTGACCTCGCCGTGCACCTGCAGGGCCAGTCCCGTCTCCTGCAGCCGCTCGAGCAGCCCGTACACCGCGCGGATGTTCCTCACGCCCGCGTCCGAGTGGGTCGTGGCGCCGGCCGGATAGAGCTTGAAGCCGAGAATGCAGCCGCTCTCGCGGGCGCGCTCGGCCTCCTCGGGCGCGGTCTGCTCCGTCAGGTACAGGCTCATCAGCGGTGTGAAGCGCGCGCCGGCCGGCAGGCTGGCCAGGATCCTCTGGCGGTATGCGAGCGCCTCGGCCGTCGTGCGCACCGGTGGCCGCAGGTTCGGCATGATCAGTGCGCGCGCGAAGCGCGCCGCGCTGAACGGCACGACGGCCGCCAGCGCCTCGCCGTCGCGCACATGCAGATGGAAGTCATCCGGGCGGCGCAGCGTGACAGTGCCCGAGGCGTTCATGGGTCTCTCTCCAGAGCCTGCAGGATGTTCTGCCGCACGAGCAACTCGAGCGCGAAGCGCACACCGAAGCCGGTGATGTCGGTCGTGACGTGCCCGAGGCCGCCGCTGCGCGTCGCCGAGGACAGATCCACGTGCGCCCAGGGGATCTCACGCGGCACGAACCGGCTGAGAAAGCGGGCCGCGAGGATGTGATCGCCCTTGCCCTCGACGGCGCACTGCAGCACGTCGGCGACCTTGCTGTCGAGGTCGGCGTCGAAATCCGCATCGAAGGGAAAGGGCCAGACGCGCTCGCCGCTGGCTCGGCCGGCGGCGAGCAGCCGCTCCTCGAGCGCCGGGCGGTTGGTGAACACTCCGCTCATGCGCTCGGTGAGCGCGTAGACGCACGCACCGGTCAGAGTGGCGAAGTCGAGCATCAGGCGCGGGCGCGTGCGCGCGGCGAGCGCCAGCGTGTCGGCGAGCGCCATGCGCCCCTCGGCGTCGCTGTGCACGACTTGGATGGTCACGCCGTTGGCCGCGCGCACCACCTCCTGCGGGCGGTAGGCGTGCGGGCCGATGTGATTCTCGCTGATGGCGAGCCAGGCGTCCGCAGCGATGGGCGCGCGCAGCTCGGCAAGCGCGATGAGCGTGGCGAGCGCCACGGCGCTGCCGCCCATGTCGGTGTGCATCTCGAGCATGCTGCGATGCGGCTTGAGGTTCACCCCGCCGGTGTCGAACACGATGCCCTTGCCGATCAGGGCCAGATCGGGCGCGCCGGCGCGCCGGCGCGCCGGCCGGTACGAGAGCCGCGCGATGCCCGCCTCGCGATGGCCGTTACCGGCTGCGACCGCAAGAAACGCGTTCGCGCCCGCGCGGCGCAGCGCCGGCTCGCCGAGCCAGCGCATGCCGAGGCCGTGGCGGCGCGCCAGGCGCGTGAGCACCGAGTGGTAGGCGCGGGAGTCGAGCATGTTGGGCGGCAGGGCGGTCAGCCAGCGCGCCAGGTTGGTTCCATCGGCGCTGATGGCCGCGTAGCGCGTATCGAGCGGCGGGTCGCTCGGCAGCACG
The DNA here is from genome assembly GCA_021809525.1 of Pseudomonadota bacterium. GTDB lineage: Bacteria > Pseudomonadota > Gammaproteobacteria > Steroidobacterales > Steroidobacteraceae > 13-2-20CM-66-19. Next base: position 8,267 of record JAKAYU010000096.1, read on the forward strand.
ATGCGGCGCAGCCGCGGCACAGAGTCGGCGGCGCTCTTGAAGCTCGGCAGGGCGAACTGCCCGGTGAGCGTCGCGGCGAGCAGCGCCTCGAGCGCGGACTGGGACCTCGCGGGCATGCCGATCAGCGCCAGTCCCACGCTCTCGGGCGCGCGTGCGGCGGCTGCCTTGAGCATCCGGCCGGCCAGCTGCAGCTGCTCGAAGACACTCGCCTGCTCGGGCAGGAATCCCAGCACCGCCAGCGTCTGGCGGCGGTTCGCAAGCGTGGTGCTGCGCACCGTGCCGGCGCGCGGCCGCTCGCGCGCATGCAGTGCCTGCCAGCGCGCGCTCTCGCTCAGGCGGGCCAGACTCTCCCTTTGGGCAGACTCGGGCATCACCACAAGTAGGGTGTCGAGTTCGCCATATGTGCGCGAGCGCACGATTTGCGGGCGTATCGCGGCCGGCAGCAGCGCAACAGCGCCGCGCGCGCGCGCGCGCCGCTGTGGCCCTTGCTTGACCATCGCGGATGAAACCCGGATTATTGCGCGGCTCATTGACAGGCGACTTTCGCTCGCACGGAATGCTGGCGGCGCATCCTACCCCATTCGGCCGAGGCGTTTCGCATCGGGTGTATGCGTCGTAGGTCCGAGGGCGCGCCACCGGACCAAGCGGCGGATGTCGAGGAATTCGACCCCTTGGGTCGCGCGCGCCCGGCGTTGCGCGGCCGAGTGTGAGACCGCATGACCGAACCGCCAAAACTCACAGACATCGATCCGGTTGAGACCCAGGAATGGCTCGAGTCGATCGACTCGGTGCTGAAGACCCACGGGCCCCTGCGGGCGCATTTCCTGCTCGAGCGGCTGATCGACTACTCGCGCAGAAGCGGCGCGTATCTGCCGTTCAAGGCCAATACCGCCTACGTCAACAGCATCCCTCCGGGGCGCGAGCCGGCCTATCCGGGCAACCGCGAGCTGGAGAAGCGGATCGAGGCGTACATCCGCTGGAACGCCCTCGCGATGGTCGTGGCGGCGAACCGCAAGTCCTCCGAATACGGCGGGCATCTGGCGAGCTACGCCTCCTCGGCGACGCTCTACGAGGTGGGCTTCAACCATTTCTGGCGCGCCGCCAGCGCGGAGCATCCGGGGGACCTCGTGTTCTTCCAGGGTCACTCCTCGCCGGGTATCTACGCGCGCGCCTACCTCGAGGGGCGCCTCAGCGAGAGTCAGCTGCATCATTTCCGTCAGGAGGCCGGTGGCCCCGGAGTGGGTCTTTCCTCCTACCCGCATCCCTGGCTGATGCCGCAGTTCTGGCAGTTTCCGACCGTCTCGATGGGCCTCGGGCCGATGCAGGCGATCTTCCAGGCCCGCTTCATCCGCTACCTCGAACACCGCGGGCTGCTCGCGCCGTCCGACCGCAAGGTCTGGGCGTTCCTCGGCGATGGCGAGATGGACGAGCCGGAGTCGATGGGTGCGCTCACCATGCCGGTGCGCGAGGGCCTCGACAACCTGGTGTTCGTCATCAACTGCAACCTGCAGCGCCTCGACGGCCCGGTGCGCGGCAACGGCAAGATCATCCAGGAGCTCGAGGCGGCCTTCCTCGGCGCCGGCTGGAACGTGATCAAGGTGCTGTGGGGTTCGCGCTGGGATCCGCTGCTCGCGCGCGACACGCAGGGTCTGCTGCGCCGGCTGATGGATGAGTGCGTCGACGGGGAGTATCAGAACTTCAAGGCCAAGGGCGGCGCCTACACGCGCGAGCATTTCTTCGGCAAGTACCCCGAGCTGCGCGCCATGGTCGCCAACATGTCCGATGAGGAGATCTGGCGGCTCAATCGCGGCGGCCACGACGCCCGCAAGGTCTATGCCGCCTACGCCGCGGCCATGGCGCACAAGGGTCAGCCGACGGTGATCCTCGCCAAGACCGTCAAGGGCTTCGGACTTGGCAAGGGCGGTGAGGGCCAGATGGTCGCGCACCAGCAGAAGAAGCTCTCCGAGGAGGATCTGCGCGCGTTCCGCGACCGCTTCCATATTCCGATCTCCGACGAGGAGATCGCGCGGCTGCCGTTCCGCAAGCCGCCGGAGGATTCCGAGGAGGCCCGCTACCTGCGCGAGCGTCGCGCGCATCTCGGCGGGTATCTGCCGGCGCGCCGCCGCGAGGCGCCGCCGCTCGCCGTGCCGCCGCGCGAGGCGTTCGCCCAGGTGCTCGAGGGCACCGGTGAGCGCGAGATCTCCACCACCATGGCGTTCGTGCGCATCCTGACGGCGCTGCTGAAGGACAAGGAGATCGGCAGGAACATCGTACCGATCGTGCCCGATGAGGCGCGTACGTTCGGTATGGAGGGGCTGTTCCGCCAGGTCGGCATCTACTCCTCGGTCGGGCAGCTCTATACCCCGCAGGACGCCGACACCCTCATGTCCTACCGCGAGGACAAGAAGGGGCAGATCCTCGAGGAGGGCATCAACGAGGCGGGCGCGCTGTGCTCGTGGATCGCCGCCGGCACCGCCTACAGCAATCACGGCGTCAGCATGGTGCCGTTCTACATCTTCTATTCGATGTTCGGCTTCCAGCGCGTCGGGGACTTCATCTGGGCGGCGGGCGACCAGCAGGTGCGCGGCTTCCTGATCGGCGCGACCGCGGGGCGCACCACGCTCGCCGGCGAGGGTCTGCAGCACCAGGACGGGCACAGCCAGCTCGTGGCCACCACCGTGCCGAACTGCATCGCCTACGATCCGGCCTACGGCTACGAGCTCGCCGTGATCATCCAGGACGGGATGCGCCGGATGTACATCGAGCAGGAAAACGTTTTCTACTACATCACGACGATGAACGAGAACTACCCGCAGCCGGCGCTCCCGCAGGGGGCCGAGGCGGGCATTCTCAAAGGGGCCTACCGTGTGCGCGCGTCCGCCAAGGGCGGCAAGCTGCGCGCCACACTGCTCGGCTCGGGCACGATTCTGCGCGAGTGTCTGGCGGCGGCCGAGCAGCTCGAGGCCGACTACGGCGTGCGCGCCGAGGTGTTCTCGGTCACCAGCTTCAGCGAACTGCGCCGCGAAGCGCTGGAGTGCGAGCGCTGGAACCTGCTGCACCCCGGCAAGCCCGCGCGCACTGCCTACGTGAGCGAGTGCTTCGCGCAGGCCAAGGGTCCGTTCATCGCCGCCACCGATTACGTGCGCGCCGTGCCCGATCAGATCCGCGAGTGGATGCCGGGCCGGTACGTGAGCCTCGGCACCGACGGGTTCGGGCGTTCGGACGCGCGTGCGGCGCTGCGTCAACACTTCGAGGTCGATCGCAACTACATCACGATCGCGGCGCTGAAGGCGCTGGCGGATGAGGGCAAGCTCGACGCCTCGGTGGTGAGCGGCGCGATGGACAAGCTCGGCATCAGCGCCGAGAAACCCGTTCCCTGGAAAGTCTGAAAGCTGAAGGCAATATCGCGATGAGCGCGGCAGAGAGCCTCGTTGAAGTGCGCGTGCCCGACATGGGCAATTTCAAAGACGTCGCCGTCATCGACGTGCTGGTCAAGGTCGGCGACGCCATCGAGCCGGAGGCGCCGCTGGTCACGCTGGAGACCGAGAAGGCGACCATGGACGTCCCCTCGAGCGTCGGCGGGGTGATCGAGAAGCTGCACGTCGAAAAGGGCGGCACCGTCTCGGCGGGTGATCTGGTCGCCACGGTGCGCACCGAGGGCGCCGCTGCGCCGGCGCGCGCAGCGGCGGCGGCTGCAGCGCCTGCTGCGGCTGCGCCGGTCCCCGCCGCGCCGGCACCTGCGGCTCCTGCCCCTGCCCCTGCCCCTGCTCCGGCCCCCGCCGCGCCGGCACCTGCGGCTGCGGCGTCCGCGCCGGCTGATCTGCCGCCGATCAACGAGCCCGGCTTCTCGCGCGCATACGCTGGACCGAGCGTGCGCAAGTTCGCGCGCGAGCTCGGAGTG
>JAKAYU010000097.1 GCA_021809525.1 Pseudomonadota bacterium
CCATTTTTTTAAACGTTAAATGCACATCGATAGTCAAGTCCGCGCGTCGCAGGAGTTCAGCACGCCTCTCGCACGACCACGGATCGAGCTTGAGCAGTCTACCGCCTGCCGGCCTGTCCGGCCGCGGGGATCGAACAGAAAGTGCTCACATCGAAGCCAGACAGCGATTGGGAGTCGCCTTCCTCGCGAGCAGCGGCGCTCGTGCGCACCACCCCCCAATTTCATCTCCATAAGCAATCATCGGAGCTTTCTCCAGAATTCTCCGGGTCTATTCGCTGCGCCGCCGTCCCGACCAGCGTGCACCGGTAGACGTCCGACAGACCGAATCCCAAAACTAGATTAACCTCATATGGTTGTATTCAATATGACGCGCACGATTAAGACGCTCAGCATGCAAGTTTGGCGATGGGTAGAGCGAGCGAGGTTCCTTGCTCTCGGGACAATCCTGCTCATTGGTGCGGCGGGCTGCGGTGGAGGCAGCGGCCAGTCGAGTGCCGGCAGTGCCGGTAGCGCCGCTGGCGGCCCCAGTACCAGTGCTTACACGGTCGGCGGTACAATCAGCGGCCTTACCACGAGCGGTCTGACCCTAACGGACGGTAGCCAGACCGTCTCGCCGGCCGCAAACGCCACGTCATTTACGTTCCCGACAGCAGTCGCTGCTGGGAGCAGCTATTCGGTCACCGTGAGCGTGCAGCCCTCCGGCGCGAGCTGTACGGTCGCCAATGGTGCGGGAACTGTCGGTTCGAGCAACGTCACCAGTGTGCAGGTCACGTGCGCGACGGCATCCAAGTATACCGTCGGAGGAACGATAAGCGGTCTTACCGCGAATGGACTGGTGCTCGCCAACGGCAGCGACACCGTTGCCCCTGCAGCCGGCGCGACCAGTTTCACCTTCTCGACGTCGCTTTCGTCGGGCGCAACATACGCTGTCACAGTCAGCACGCAACCAAGCGGGGAGACCTGTGCGATAACAAACAATTCTGGAACGATCGGCACCTCGAACGTGACCAACGTCCAGGTCGTCTGCACAGCCGCTTCTGGGAGCACCGTCGCAGCAGTAAGCTACACTGGAGCTAACATAAACGAGCCGGATGCGCTTGCAATCGATGCTTCCGGAAACGTCTGGGTGGCTAACTGGAATGTCAGCGGCGTAACGGAAATAAAGCCACCCGGGTCCGGCACGGGGTCCTGCCCTGCGGATTGCCTGCAATTCGGGAGCGCGCAAGGCGTTGGAATGTCGAACTACACGGACATTGCCGTGGACTCGAGCGGCAACGCGCTGCTGTCCACTGGCGCGAGCCTGACCGCGATCAGCAGCACCGGCGTCGTTTCGACCTGCACGTACAATTATCCTGCCGGTAGCGGCGATGTAGGGGGCGGCTACATCGCCATGGCGAATAACGGCGATGTTTGGGTGAGCGGTGGTTTCGTCAGTCCCAGTATCGGAGTCGTCACCGAGACGTGCGGCTTGGTGTCGGCAGCGAACGGTGTGTATGCACCGGGGAGCAGTTATCAGCTCGCCAAGGTTGCGATTGACGCTGCAGGCAATGCTTGGGTCAGCCAGACCAGTAATACAGGCAGTAATGGATACATCGTGGAGATCCCGGCGGCCAATCCGGCCGCCCCGATCGAGTATGCGTTGCCGAATAGCGGCCAACCTTGGGACGTCGCCGTTGACGGCAATGGCAACGTCTGGGTCGCTGCCGCAGCCAATTTCAGCGGTACGACGGGCGGTGAAGTCGTCGAAATCTCACCGGGAGCTCCGGCGAGCTGCGCAAGCGGCTGTGCGACCTACACCGCTTCGGTCCTAACCGGTAACGCATCAGCTAACGCCTACGCGAGCGGGATTGCCATCGATGGCAAGAATAACGTTTGGGTCACCAATAACGGCGGCGACGTCCTGGAAATCATGCCCGGCGCAGCGCTCAATTGCTCGAGCGGGTGCAAGACCTATACCATCAGTGCCCTGACTGTCGGCGGCGGCATTGCCATCGATGGTGCAGGAAATGTCTGGGTGGCAGATAGTGCAGGGAGCGCTGTTGTAGAACTGCCAGCCCTGGCGGCGCCGACGAAGACCCCGATCGTCGCGCAGACGCGATAATTGTAGCTGTCGCGACAGGAGTTTGGGACGGATGCGGGCGGTACGCGGAGTCTGCCGGGGTTGCCGCAGACTGCCGCCCCGTCCGTGCTCCGAGTGCTACCCACCCACAGCTGGCCTGGATTTCTATGCATCGCAGTTTCGCTGAGGCCGGGAGGGGTCGGCCCCCTTCGGCAGTCCGCTTGACGCAGGGCTCGGACCAAGAATTCACCTCCGATGGGCAGAAAGCCGTGCACCGGACGCGGGTAAAGTGTTCGTTGCAGTCCCATTGACTTCTATGGAATGCCGAGTCTGCGGAGGGCGGATGCCGCAAACGCTAGAGGCAGCGTGCAGAAATACCAGCCGCACCAGATGACGCACGGAATAGCCGCAGGAACACGATTCCCATCAATCGGACCGTTCGGGTACCTCTCGTGCACTGCCGCGTGGAGCTCGGCGCGGTGAGGCGGCAAAGCCTGGATACGAGCCTAAAGCTCGCCAATGAGCAATGTGGCCTGTTGTCCACACGCAGTGAGCTGGTCAAGTCATAAATCATGCCGCTTTCGGTGGCACACGGATGCGTCGCTGCTCCCACATCCTGTGGTCAACGAATCTGCCGCACGCCGTATCCTGTAGGCAGCGGAACCAGAGGAAAATCGGGTTTTCCAATCCGTCATCCGGTCGCGCCGCACTATGCGCGGTTTCGCGCGCAAGCCGGAATGAAATCTACCGATAAGAAATACAGCGAACCAACGCTCACAAGAGCTGCGGATAGATGCCGGGGCTCGCGCATGCCGGGGAATCGGCGGGGACGACTCTCCCGGGCGAAGCAACGATGCGTCAATCTGCCCGCCGTGCAAATCCGGTGGAGGCGGACATGATCGATCACCTACAGAGGAATAGCGCCCTCCGTGTATCTGTGGATCCGACCGGATCCAGCTTCGCGTCTCTCTCTCGTCGCTGCCTTGCCCGAGGAGTCGCAGTAATAAGAAAATTGGTCTGAACGTGAACCAAATCTGGTATGTCGCTGCCAGTGGGCTTAAGCGACCCGCAGGCAACAGGATATCATGATGCCGGCAGCCCATTGCGCCCTCGCACTGCGGGACAGTGCTCAAGCATTTCGCTATATAATTCGGAAACGACTTTAATTCCCCAGGTCGCACAGGTTTCCCGGCGAGCGGATGGTCCGTTGCAGATCAGGTAACGACTTCAGATGAACGCTTCGCACCTGAAATCGAAATTCACCGGGCGACTCGTTCGTTCAGGAAACGACTTTAATCCATGTCTACAGCGATGACTGTGCTGCGGAGACAAACGGCGAACATGAAACAGCAGATTGCCCTGCTCGCTTGCTTCATCCTCGTGGGGAACGTCGCCCTTGCAAACGTGGACTGCGCCAGGGCACCGTTCGGCGAAAGCGTTGCGCAGTACGGACGAGACGAGTTTCACCTTGGCATGCTCTCCATGGCGCACGACAACAACGATTCGTCCGTGCCGCGCTCGACGCTGCAGAAGGTCGACGGGGAGATGAGCGCTGCCTGCCTCGCGAAGTTCTACGGTAAAAATCTGCCTCGGTATGCCAAACTCGGTTTGACGCCCCTTCGGCTCGCAACCGAAAGTGTCGGTTCGATTGCGGCCGATGCCCTCAATTGGAGCAGGCCGGACCATGGGGGCCACGGGTCCGCACCGCCCCCTTCGAGCGGTACGGATGTTGCGGCATCGAACAATCTGCCGGCAGCCTCCAGGAAATTCCGGCGCCCACCGTCGCTTGTGCACGTCCACTATGTGATGGTGACGTCAAATTTCCCGGCGTGCCCACGCAGGGTGGACCTGAAGCGCATCCTGAGCGCCGCGCTGATAAACGCTGCCACATGGCCACAGGCCGAGGCGGCCGGTAAAGAACACGGCTGCATCGAGCTTCACGCCGGCGAACGTGTTTCTCGAATCAGAACCGATGGATGGAGCGGAGTGACCGAGGTTCAGCCGGCAGGACACACGAGGACATATTGGACGGACTCGATGGTCGTGAAATAGGCTCGGCCTCGCAATTCGAGCGCCAATCTTCCTGGCCGGATCAAATGCCTGCCGGTCCGCACGCAGGGCGCGCGCGGATTGCCCGCAGGCGTCCGCCTGCCGTGGATGCGGTACATTCTCCGGCCATTGCAGGACGCATGCGGCTGCTTGCAGCGCCGCCCATCAGTTGCCGGCCCGCACCTGCACCTGTGTGACGGCCCGGGGGTCTTTTCGCGCTCGGGCGGTCCGCAAACGGATTTTTCCGACGATTTTCGAGGTCGCGACGTGTCTGATGGGATCGGGCAGCCTGCTTGCAGTTGCCAGGAATCCATTGCAGTGCGGTGTCGATCCATTGAGCAAGCAAATGGCCAGCGGCTCGTGCTCCTCCGGCATGGCGGCCTGGGCAGGCGGTGCATCTTCCTCTCGCAGGATGACCAGTCTCCCCACGGGGACAGGGTTATAAACGGGACCCTGAGGTCAATATTCGAAATCACACTGGCCGCCGCAAGACCTGCCTTCGCCAGCGCGGCGGCGAGCGCTCGACGGCTCCCATTCGCCGAGACACCTCTTGCCGACACGGCCGCATGAGCAAACGTGGCAACGGCGGCGCAAAGGAGTGTAACGCACGGGCGCAGCCAGCGATTCCCTCGTGTACGCGCAAGCACCGGCGAGGGCGATCGCCGCAACAGCCAGAAACACACCTTCAACACCGTACATCGCACCGTAACGCACTATTGACGGGGACGACAAGAGACACGCTCTCCGATCTTCCGTAGCCGACCCGGCACGGTTATCTCTCGAGACAAAGGCTGAATGCGCGGCACAGATTTACGACAAACAGTCGCTCCTCGGCGGCCTGATGCGGAGCGGGCCGGCCGGCTGCGTCCGCTGCCGCAAGCGTGCTGAGGGTTCGCGGCTGCAGCCAGGCGGCCCCGCCCCACGGAACTTCACCAGCGGGCTCTGGCAACGGCCGTGGCGCAACGGGTCCGCCTGCTCAACGGCGCCGCCAACAGATCGCTTCAACCGGGCGGATGCACCCACGATTCATGGCCGTAGATGATTTGCCAGCCGCTCGGACCGCGCTTCCACACGTAACTCACTACAAACGCGCTGCCGCAGACCGTTCCGTCTGCAAGCACGTAACGCCCGTACAGGTGCAAGGTCGTAATCTCGACGCCTGAGGCGACCGCCATGAATTCGACCGGGCCAAGCTCGTTGTAATGCAATTCTCCCTTGCGATGAGCCCACCACTTGAGCTGCTGGGCGTAAAGCGGCTTCCATCCACGGATGAGCCTGCCATTGATTGCGAACACCAGATTGGGTGAGTGCAGAAACGGGGCCATGAATCCCGCGGCATCGAGTGCCTTTGCGGCTCGGAACATCTGCGCCAGGATCGGGCGGATGGCCTGCTCAGCCGCGGACGGCTCGCTCGCTACCCGGCCCGCAGCCGACGCCTCCAGCATCACCGACGTGCACAACACCCAGATAGCAAGACGGGCCGCGGTGAGTCTCATGAGTCCCCTTCCCTCGAAGGTGGGTCGCAGCCTCTTGCGCCGCGCTGCGCTTGCCCGGTATGGATCGACCGGACCGACTCTAATTCAAGGCCACAAGGCGGGCAAGCTCCCGAGCGGCATGCCACAGGGCTCAGCGCGCGACGCGCACCGGTGCAAGCTCGATTGTCCCGCTGGGGCCTGTCCATACATGCTACGGGCCGCGCGCTGACGGCCAAGCTCGGTATCTGCCGTTGCGCTCTGAAGGTCTCGGACACTACGCCGTGTCGCGACGGCCGCCGGCCCAACGGTTCATGAGCGTGCCTTCGCAGACCACTCGCAAGAGGCGCCGTGCGCATGCCGAGCGGCACCGTACGTAGCTCTCTGAACTCGTTTCCTCGCTACACTCTTCCTGCTCTTGAGGCGCCCTGAGAACGCTCTGTGCTGCAGTGACGCAATCATCCGTCGCAAATTAAGACTACGCCCTGTTTCCTGATGCCCACGCCGAGGTCGACCGGATATCGGCGTCTACCCACGCGATTCTCGCCAGATCCGCACCGCCGCGCATGGCGAAAGCCCTGATCGCTCTGCTGGTGCGTGTCCCCAAGCGCACTACGGGTTACCAGTTGGGTACTGCCAGGCTGCCCGAATCACACCATCCGCAGACTGATCCGGTGTCAACGGGCCACCGTTTCTTGCTTCCGCTCCGACCCTCCGCACAGGGAAGCAAGGCCCACGGTGAGGTCCCCTCAGGCGAGCTCTCTGAAGATCGACGTGGTGCCGGGTCGTCCGGGGGACGCGCAGGGCGGAGCGACATCATTTACCGGGGCAGGGAGTCTCGCCGCCAGTTGCGCCGCTCGCCAGAGGCGCCCCACTGGCCGGAAGGACCATGCGCGGCGCGCGTGTCCGCAATCGGCGCACGCCGCGCTGAGGCTAGAGGCACCGTGACGCGGTACATGGGCCGGCAAGCCCGCCGTAATCGTCGCGCCGCACCGGCAACACGACGGTTCATTCGGAGGATTCACTCGCCGAGCGGGAGAACTGACCCGTCAATGGGGATGCGATCAGCACATTCACGCTGCGCGAGTCAACGCATGGATCTGTCAGTGCGGGCCATCGCCTGTGGTCGACAGGTGGCAGGTCTGCATTCCAGTTCGTCAGACAGCCCATGCGATTTCCAACGAGTCGGGCAGAGGCGATTGCACGGTGTCACGGTTGCTCCAGGATGCGAATCACCGCGCCTGAGGCACCAGGCGCGGCTGCCACGGCGCGGTTTTCCTATTGGGGAGTTCTGTCCAGTTTGATTTCGCGATTCGCATGCTTGGCGTGACCGTGAATCACAGCGAAAACAAGTGATCCGATGCTCGCCACGCCGAGGGCGAGAGCAAAGAACATCTGCATGAACATGATTCCTCCAGCACTTACCCGATCCTTCTTGCTTTCCTAATAGCATGGAGCCCGTGAACGGGGCCTTAACATCGTGCCGGGCGGGGCTGGCAAGCGTGACTCCCGTCAGCGCTGGCGCGGGCAGGGCGTTTCATGACCGACGCGTGGACACAAATGGACTCCAACAGAGACCGTGGCGCATGACGATCGTGTGCTCAAAATCAACGGTGCCAGCGTGCAGGGGCAGGAGCGATCGCGGCCGAACTTGGGGGCGATACGTTCAACGGGTCACGTGTTGGCGCTTGGTACGGCGGCCGCACGCTCAGTCGAGGGAGCGAGCGGGATTGCGCTGCGATCCCAGCGCAACGGTGATCGGTGGGCGGGCGCAGTGCATGCGACCGAGAACCGATCTGCGCAACTGCTGCGGCGGGTGGGATGCGCAGCGACAATCCTTTGGCTGCTCGCCTGGGCGGCCGGCGAATTCAGCTTCCTGCCCGCGCCGGAGGGTGCGCAGAACGTGCAACAGGTTCGGGACGCGCAAGCGACAGCAAGGCCGACGGCGGTGCTGCTGGTCGTAATCGTGCAGCGGCGGCCGCATCCCGCGGCGCGCGCCGACAAAAGGAGAGATTCCGGACTCGCGCCTGCAGCTGACTGGAGAAGATCACGCCGGCGGCGTGTATCGCAAACCCCGCGTGCTGAAGCGCTGCAGCGGTCCAGGTGTTGCAGGTGTGGAGGGCATCGTAGCGCTCGCCCGACGCCAGGAATTCGCTGTTGGAGATTGGCCCCGTACCGAGGACGATCGGCTTGCCGCCGCGCTCGCGCAGCGATTCGAGCAGATACGCATCGAGCCGCAGCACTTCTTCCCGGTCCGCGCACAGCCAGCGGTATGTGCCTGCCGATGGCAACAGATCCTCCGCCGTGGGCGCGCCCTCGACCAGTACAGTGCTCGCGGAGCGGAACAGCGCCGCGAGAGCCTCTGCGAGCGAAGGACTGGGGGACATGTAGAAGCGCCGGTTGCCCCAGCCGAAACTCACATAGCGTTCGCCCGGCCGCACCGGCAGCACGGAATGCAGCGGGCCGAGTTCTCTCACCGGCAGGATCAGGCCCGTGTGCCAGCCGGCGAACAGCACGCCGATCACCGCAGCGCCCCCCGCAGTTCCGGCCCGCTCAGGGCGCAGCAGGACGCGCGGCAGCGCCGGGGTCGCGACGGCTCGCGGTGGCGCGCCGCAGCCGCACAGCAGCGTTGCCGCCACAGCACCGGCGCCCGCCGCCTTGAGGATGAATCTGCGCATGAGTCGCGGACTGCGCTTGCCCGGGGGCCGCCAGCCTATCACCATCCCGCCGCCGCTGCGGGCACGCAGACCTTCCCGACCTGTCAGACCCCTTGGGACCCGCCGGAAGCTCGCAGGGAGATTGCGCTCGGCGATGCGGTTCGAGCGGATCGCCGCAGGCCACGCTGTGCCGCGATCGCGCTTGGCTGCCCGTCAGGGGCGGAGCTCACCGGACTGCTGGGCGCCGGCGCGGAACTCAGTTCCATCTCGTCGCGCAAGTGGTGTTCGACCATAGGCTCGAACTGCAGGTGCGTGACGTTGATGCCGCGCGCCACCTCGATTATCGAGCCGGTAAGACACTGGTCTTGGCACAAGAGCGTTCGCTTGTGCCGGACCTCGGGGTGGCAACCGAGGCTGCCCGCTATGGCAAGCACTTGTCCGATGCCGCCGAAACGCTTCGCCTGCGCTGCGGTGAGCGACGTTCCATTGCCCCGGCCCGAACGGGCTGCTCCGCACAGCCTGTCCGCACCAGACCCAGCCCCAAGCCCGATGCGTCGGAACGAGCGGCCATTTGGCCATGCGCGGTCTCCTCGATGCTTGCGCAGCGCTGTCGCAGTTCCTGGTCCGGCGCAGCCATAACGCATCGGTGAGCACGCGTCATCGCCGCCGCCCAGACGCGGTATAGTATTTATATTGATCTCATGTCGTGTTCCTGCCGAGGCATGCGGAGCCGGCTCGCGGGCAAGCCCTGTGCCGACCGCTCGGCGTCCGTCGTGCCGCGCCGGGGCACTTTCCGTCATCGCGCCATCCTCATCGGTGCGCGGTGCAGACGCTACCGCCACGGCGGAGGTATCGGCAACGTGAAGCGTTTCTCCATTGCTCTGGAAATCTGGGTTCTCCTACTGCTGGTCTGCGCGGCGCTCGCGCTGCTGTGCTTCGTGACCATCGATGTTCCGCTGGCGAAGTACTGCTGGAAGATCGGCCGATTTCTGCACCCCCTGAACAAGCCGCTCGGCGCGCCGGTCATTCTGACCGTCGAAGCGGTCGTCACCGTCGTTCTCGTGCTCGCGCGGCTCGTGCGCGGACATCTTTCGCTGTTCGCCGAGACGGTGGCGGTCGCGTGTCTCACCTCCATCTGCGCGTATGACATCAACAGCCACGTCCTGAAGCCGTTCTTCGGCGTGCCGAATCCCTCTGCCGTCCTGCATGGCGCGCAACATGCGTTCCACTTCTGGAAAGGCTCCGGTATGAGCAGCTTCCCTTCCGGCCACATGGTCCTTGCCGGCGCGCTCGCCGGGGTCTTCATGCGGCTCTATCGGGCCAGCCGCTGGCCGCTCGCCGCGCTGCTCTCGCTCGCCGCGGCGCTGCTGATCGCCGGTGACTGGCATTTCGTCAGCGACATCATCGCCGGCACGTTTCTCGGCCTGTCGGCGGGGATGTTGGCCGGACAGGGCTGGGCCGTGCACAAGAACCTCGAACTGTCCTTGCGCTGAGCAGGCCTGCCGTCCCGGCACCTGCGGCCTTCCCGGCCAGCCGGCACGCGCCGGGCGGCACAGGGACGCCCCGAACGCTTGGGTTGATCGAACTGTCCCGGTTGGCTACAGTCCAAAGAGAACGCGCGGCGGACGGTGCCGGTGCGTCGCGCATTACCGACAATTAACCGGAGCAGGCCATGGATCTCGCGCGTCTCAATCATCCGGCGCAGGAACGCGCCCGCAATCCAGGCCCCCGGTCGCGCGCCCGCGGCGTTTTCCGCGTTCCGGCGCTTAAACTGCCCGCTGACGTTCTGACGTTTTTGCGGGCCGGCCTGCGCGATCCGCGCCGGCTCGGCGCGGTCGCGCCCTCCGGACGGGCGCTCGCGCGCCTCATTACTTCCGAGATCGCCGTCTCCAGCGGACCGGTGATCGAGCTCGGGGCCGGCACGGGCGTGTTCACCCGCGCGCTGCTCGATCGAGGCATTCCGGAGCGGGAGCTGGTTCTCATCGAGGCCGACCCGCATTTCGCGCGCCTGCTGCAGAGCCGCTTCCCGGCGGCGCGGGTGCTCGCCATGGGGGCCGGCCGGCTGCGCCGCGTCGATCCGTTCGACGGGGATGTCGCCGGTTCGGTGGTGAGCGGCCTACCCCTGCTGTCGATGCCGCGCTGCGAAATCATGCGCATCCTGCGCGGCTCGTTCCGCCGCCTGCGCAGCGGTGGTGCGTTTTATCAATTTACCTACGGGCCGCTGTGTCCAGTGCCCGGCGCCATCCTCAAGCGGCTCGGCCTGCGCGCCAAGCGTATCGGCTGGGTCGCCAGCAACCTGCCGCCCGCGTCGGTCTACCGGATCGAGCGGGCCCGCCGCCCGGCGGCTCGCGCGCACCGCGCCTGAGCGGTGCGCCGCACGCCACGCCACTCAGTGCTCGTGGCGATGATGGATGTCCGGAAAATGCGCGTGGGTGTGCGTCAGCGGCTCATGCACGTGCACGTGATCGTGCGGCTCGCGTCGGTCCCATTCGAAATCATGCTCGTGCTGATGGTGCGCATCGTGGCGATGACTGTGCGCATGGCGCAGGGGCGCATGGAGGTGGGTATGAACATGGATCTCGGTCAGATGCACCCACACGCCAACGCCCATCAGTGATGCGGCGAGCAACAGATCGGGCTGCGGCCAACGCCGGGCCACGAGGAGCGCAATCGCCGCGCCGATGAACGGCGCGGTGGAAAAATAGGCGCTGGTCCGTGCGCTCCCCAGGTGGCGCAGCGCCAGCACGAACAGCGTCAGGCTCACTCCGTAGCCGGTGAACCCCAGCAGGCCCGCCGCGGCAATCCGCGTACCGCCGGGCCAGCCGAGGCCGAGATGCCAGGCGATGGCGAGATTGACCGCGCCGGCGATGAGTCCCTTCAGCGCTGCGATCCCCACCGGATCGCCGGTCGATACCTTGCGCGTCAGGTTGTTGTCGATTGCCCAGCAGGCACAGGCTCCTGCGATCCATGCTGCGCCACCGCCGAGGGACAGCCGCGCCGGCCAGGCGAGCAGCACGCCGCCGCCGACGATCGCCAGCATGCCGAGCAGGATGCGCCGATCGAAGTGCTCGCGGAACACGAACCACGCGGCGAGCGCGGTGAACACCGCCTCGAGGTTCAGCAGCAGCGAGGCACTCGCCGCCGCAAGCTCCCGTAACCCGCTCATCAGCAGCACTGGCGCGAGGATGCCTCCGGCCACGATCGCCCCGGCGAGCCAGAGCAGCTCGCTCGCGCGCCAGGACTCGGCGCGCCGATCGCGTGGCGCGATTGCGGCGCGCACGACGATCCACGCCGTCAGGCCAACGCCGCTGCCGGCATAGAGCAGGCCGGCCAGCGTGACCGGCGCGGTATGGCGCAGGAGGATTTTTGCAAACGGCGTGCTCGCCCCGAAAAGCAGGGCCGCGAGCAGGGCATAGCCGATGCCCCGGTTCGACTCGACATCTGCCGCAGCGTCGTTGTCCATGCCGGCGGAGTATAGCGGCGGGGCGCCCCGGCGCGCGCCACGACCGTTCACCCGGTCTGACGGATGAACTCGGCGATGTTCGCGTGCAGGTCCGCGAGGCCTTGCGGGCGCACGTAGATCATGTGGCCGGTGTGATGAAAGCGGAACTCGATGTTCCTCTGCAGCTGCGGCTGCGTCGGCAGCTGGCGCATCTGGTACACGGCGGCGTAACGGGGCGTCGCCAGATCGAAGTAGCCGGCGTTGA